>NZ_JACJEN010000050.1:0-1575 GCF_014164075.1 Pseudoalteromonas sp. SG45-3
TACTAGTGTGATTACCAAGGGATTATGTCGGTCTAATTACCGAGCGACTTTGTCGTAAATAGCATATCAGCCAGTTACTAAACTGGCTACCTTTTATGCCGATTCAGCCAGAGCATTAGATTTTTCGACTCGCAATGCGGTGGTATTCATATTGTTTCTTAGCCACATGCTGCGCACACCGCCCGCGCTAATATCAACACCAAGGGCTTCACTGAGCTTTATCGCGACTTTCTGCTGACCAAGGTGAGGGTGTTCAATTGAGAATTGCACAACGGCGTCTTCTATCGCCTTATCCACACAGTTTTTGTGCCGTAGATTAGGTGTTTCTTGGCGTTTTAATGCTTCAGGGCCACCTCGCTTAACTAGTCTTAAGTGCCGATGAATAGTGTCTCGTGATACGCCACTTTGGCGTGATGCAGCGCTGACGCTTCCGAGTTTTTCGATTAACGCTAATACTTCAAGTTTCTTCTGTACTGCCAAGTCTTCTGATGCCAGTTTGCTTGGCTCATTAACTTCCGAGATCTTGAGTTTGCGACCAGCGAAGTGAGCGGTAAACCCTTTTTTACTCGTGTTCCTTATCTCTATTTTCTGATTGGCAATGGAGTGCTTGAGCGGTGAATCTATTAGGTAGAACTTGTTGCCATAACTGAAGGTATGGTCGTTACGTATTTTACGATGGTCTTTAATGACGCAGATATCATCAAGGTTGATGTGTTTCGACAGAGGCGTAAATTCAGGTGCTTGCTTTGATTTTACTTGAACTTTCGACTGCCAGAACTGCGGAATGAAGATATGCTTAAGGTAGGCATTGGCAGCGGCAATATCGTTAATATTGTTCAACCTAAGTTCGGGCACCAATCGGTCTTGGAAGGTATCGAATGCTCGCTCAATACGGCCTTTGCCTTGGGGTGAATTGGCAAAGATGATTTCAATGCCCAGCTCCTCACAAGCCCTCTGCATCTGTGAGAAGTTGCAGCGTTTAGGGCCGCCGAAGATACCGGCTCTGTCCACATAAAGCGTTTTAAACACACCTTTCGTTTCGATACATTCTCTCATGACTTTCAGGCATCCAACGGTGGTCTCTGACGGGAAGAACTCAGCATATACTTCACTGGTCGCATCATCAATCATGGCAATTAAACAGTGCTTTTTATCCCCAAACCAGCGATGTGGACTGCCATCCATTTGCATCATTAGACCCGGTGCTTCCATCCGCTCTCTGCGCTTTCGAACATTGCTACGTCTTCGTTTGGCTCGTTTAACGTGATGAATATCATGTGCCCAACTGCGAAGGGTTTCACGCTTAATAACAATGTTCTCATTCGTAGCTAATTGTTCAGCCAAGTGCAAGAGATTCAAATCGTAATATTTTTCCTGAATCAATTTTTGAACCGCTTTTTTTATTGATACCGGCGTTTTGTTGGGTGGGGCTTTGCCACTGTTACCATGAACAGCGAATTGAATACCGACTTGCTGATATTGCTTTACGTAGCGTTCAATAGTGCGTCGAGACTTACTGAGTAACTTAGCAGCATTGGCAATTGTTATCCTGCCTTCAACCACTTTAGCTATGAT
>NZ_JACJEN010000051.1:0-1544 GCF_014164075.1 Pseudoalteromonas sp. SG45-3
ATATTTATAGCTGCTACGATGCACATTGAATACGTTACACAGCACGCTAATTGGGTAACGCTCTCGTTGATTTAGTTTCTCAATTAACGAGAATTGTTCAGGGAGTCGGACATCAAGAGAGCGGTGGTGATATCAAGTGGTCAGTGCAACATGGTTTTTAATATATCCTTTTCTAATTCGATGCGTTGGATTTGCTTTTTAAGTTCGCGGATTTCAATTTGTTCGGGCGTCATTGGCGAAGCAGATGGTGTCTGGCCATTCCGCTCTTGCTTTAATTGAGTAACCCATTTACTGACGGTTGATTTACCCACCCCCATCGCTTTGGCTGCTTCTTCTTGAGTATAACTTTGGTCAACTACAAGCTGAGCTGTTTCTAATTTTATTGCTGCAGAATACGTTGCGCGTTTTAATTTCGTCATTTTTTCACCCAAATTTGTATGCTTATTAGCATAACATTTCTTTCTTAATGGGTGGCCAAAATCACTGTACCACTTGTATCTTGAGGCTTTGGATGATTAGCTATCTCCAAGCTCTAAAATCAGTGAGGATGTTGTACCACGTAATGTTTAACATTGAGCTGTAGATTATCTCCTGATTTTACTTTCTCTAATACTGGATGGTATCCGAGCACTTAGTGATTTACTAATGATGCTGTATGTACAAGTGGAGTCATTGATATGAGATTAAATGTTGGAATTCAAGCTTTTGCCAGTGGCGTTTAATTAAGCGCTACTCACAAAAGTAAAATGTTCAACTGGCTTAAAGGGAAAAATAATGGCTGTAATAACGAAGAAAGATGAAAAAATCGAAAATGTGGTTGGTGAGTTAAACGAAGGATATTCATTTGATGACTTCATTAATAAGTTTCAAGAGCTTTACCCGAAGGATTGGAGCAAGATTGAGCGTGAACATGCGAAACATGAACGCAAAACTAAGCCAGGGAAAACACATCCTATGCCTGAGCCAATTCAGTACCTCAAAAACGCTCTGAACGTATGGAATAAAAAGAACAAATAGTTTAATTGGAATAAGGAGAGCGTAATGGTGGTAGAAAGCCGAAAATATGGTTCAGTAGTCTGTGGTATTAACGGCAATGTCATAGCTCTACATGGCAAGGTTGCTATTGGTGATAAGGTCGAGTGGCTTGGTCGCAAAGAAGGTAGCTGCATAAACGATGATAAGTTTGTTGTCGGCGAGCACTATATTGTAGCAGCCATTTATCCAATCAATTTCGATCTGGAATTACAAGGTAGTGAGGACGAATGCACTATCAGAGCAGGTAAAACTGAATACAAGTTAGTGAAATTGGATTAAGGGTTTATATGGATGGTTCGTTTGCACAAATGAGTCATTGCTATGAGTTCATTGAGTCAAGACAGAGTGATGAATGCAGTTGTCCCGAAGAGGACTGGATCGTAGGTAAGCGTCTAGCAAAGTGCACCTGCCAGTAATTCGTCAAACCGATTAAGCTATTTCTTAATTTCAATTAGGAGATAGCCATGAGAAAAACACGTAGCCTTGAGCAGTGGCGTAACATTATCGAA
>NZ_JACJEN010000052.1:0-1411 GCF_014164075.1 Pseudoalteromonas sp. SG45-3
GCTATGTTTATTCATGTTAGCCTCTGCTGTTTAGTTAATTGACAAACTAATTATGGCTCTGGCTTTGAATTAAGCTAACCCACGAAAAGCGGAGGCTAACACCGTGTGGGAGTCATTATGTCTAGGGTTTTCTGGAGTCACGGATGAAATTTAAACTACCTTTTATTTTCCTCGTATTTATTTCAACATTCGCGTATTCGAATGAAATTGATGAATTCTGGAATACAGAAGCTGCATATAAAAACAAAGCTGAAAGTTATATTTCTCAACTGTACAGCAATAAGCCTGAACTTCTTGTTCTTGAATTTTCTATTAAACGCAACCCAACGAAAATTGAATCTGAATTAGAGCACTATGTATTTTTTAAGGCGCTCGACAAAGCGAGTATCGTTGATACTAAAGATCCTGCTATTCTAGAATGGGCTAAATCTAATGGTATAAGTGCTAAAGATATAACCATCTATGACGTAGTTTTCGAGTTGCCTAAAACTAATAATATCAGTCCAGTAATAATGTCAGTTGGGCAAGAGACTGGCTTTTTAAACAACAAATGGGCAGAGTTAATAAAACCTTAAAAGCACTTAAAATGCAACAAAAACAGTTACTCAGGTTCCGCTTCGCTTCACATTTTAACCAGCTATTTTTGTCCGCTTAAGTGGGCGTTGAGGCTGTAGAATTACTCTTTTTTAAGAAAACAGCCTGTTTTATGGTTTCCAAATGCATTACCTAATGCTTTTAAAGCGCTTAGAGTTGATTTGAGGAACTCGTTTTTTAATTGAATTTGGTTGTTGGAGTTATTCTACAGCCTCGTTAGTTGGCTTAAATTCACCCTGTAGTATGGAATAGATTTTTGGAGTTTTAAAAATGGAGTTTCTCATAGGTTTAATTCTTTTTTTATTCTTCTTTGTTCTAGTAAATTATGTACAAAGCATTGTTGGATTTTACCCTAAACTAGCAAAAGAGTACAAAACGGATTTATGTATTTCTGAACGTTCACTTTTTAAATCAAAAAGTATTAACCTGACAAATGTTGCGGACTTTTCTCAGGAGAAAAACAGTGAATATAGAAATTTTCTAAATATAAAACCATGTAAACAAGGTTTGTTTATAGGTCAAAATAAGATGTTGATTCTACTATTTCCCAATAAATTTTTAATTCCTTGGGGGCAAATCAACCTAATAAAAGAAAAAACTAATTTTTTAAAAAATCAATATCTTTATAAAGTAGAAAGTAAAAAAGAGCCTATTTATATCATTTCTAAATTCGATCTGTTTAAAAGCACAACTAACAAGAGACTATGGCGTCAATAGTTAATTTATAACTTTTGGCGCTTCCCATGAAACACCGTCTCTTAGCATTGAATTTAAGATAACAATCATCTTTCTAATGCAGGCAATTATTGCGACTTTT
>NZ_JACJEN010000053.1:0-1213 GCF_014164075.1 Pseudoalteromonas sp. SG45-3
TAACAAGAGACTATGGCGTCAATAGTTAATTTATAACTTTTGGCGCTTCCCATGAAACACCGTCTCTTAGCATTGAATTTAAGATAACAATCATCTTTCTAATGCAGGCAATTATTGCGACTTTTTTAGGTTTTCCTGCGGCTAATAAACGTTGATATGTCGCTTTAAAAACAGGATTAGATTGCATTGCTGACATCATGGCCATGTATAAAACGGTTCTGACTTGTGGTCGTCCACCTTGTATTTTTCGATTACCTTTAAATCGTCCACTTTCTCGATTTATCGGTGCAACACCAATCAAAGCACTGGCTTGTTTACTGTTGATATAACCCAATTCAGGCAAGTTACTGATGATAGAAGCTGCGGCTATTTTTCCAATGCCAGTCATGCTTTGTAATATTTCATTTTTAGCTTTATATTCAGGACAACTCTCAATCAGCTTTGCTATTTTTTCTTCTATTTTAATAATTTGGTTTTTGAACGAAGTGAGAATAGGTTTAATCGTCATGGCTAATGCTTTAGGCATAATTTGTAAGCGATTCTTTTCCATGGTTTGCATAGTTAATAATTGATTTCTGCGCGTTACTAAATCACTCATAGCTTGCATTGTTTCTGGTTTTAGCTGTGATAATTTAGGCTTGATTGCTTCGCTATAATGCGCAATTAGTTGAGCGTCTAATTTATCTGTTTTTGCACGTTGTCCAATGGCACCGGCAAAGCGTTTTACATGGACAGGGTTGGCAATAGTAAAAGGTAATCCTGCTTTGGCACATGCTAAAATAAATGCCATTTCAAGACGCCCAGTTGCTTCGATAACAATGCGCTCAGGTTTGTGTTTTTTAATAATGTTAACGGCTTCTTTTATGCCTTTATCATCATTAGTAACGGTGAAATAGATATCCAAAGGTCGAATATAAATATCTAATTGGAATTTGCCAGTATCGACACCGACATTAATGTTTTGATTCATATTTGATTTCATAATAAGCTAACTCTTACTTGCATAATGCGGGTTCGAGACCCAGTAGACTATTCGAGTGTGGTGCTTGGAGTCCTTTGTCGCGTTCGTTCTTGTTATCGGTCTCTCAATAGAGGAGCCATCGCTTAATCGAACTACGACAAGGAAAGCTTTAGTTGCTGCTAAAGCCTGGGTCTCACATTACCCGAACCTGGTATAAATATTAATTAATTTATGGGTTTATTATCCATACAA
>NZ_JACJEN010000054.1:0-1203 GCF_014164075.1 Pseudoalteromonas sp. SG45-3
ATGGCAAAAGAAAAGTTTGAACGCGTAAAACCGCACGTAAACGTTGGTACAATCGGCCACGTTGACCACGGTAAAACTACACTAACTGCAGCAATCACTAACGTACTTGCAAAAGTATACGGCGGTGTTGCTAAAGATTTCGCATCAATCGATAACGCTCCAGAAGAGCGCGAACGTGGTATCACTATTTCAACGTCTCACGTTGAATACGATACACCTACACGTCACTACGCACACGTAGATTGTCCTGGTCACGCCGATTATGTTAAAAACATGATCACTGGTGCTGCTCAAATGGACGGCGCGATCTTAGTAGTTGCTGCGACAGATGGCCCTATGCCACAAACGCGTGAGCACATCCTTCTTTCTCGTCAGGTTGGCGTTCCTTACATCATCGTATTCATGAACAAATGTGACATGGTTGATGATGAAGAGCTACTTGAACTAGTAGAAATGGAAGTTCGTGAACTTCTTTCTGAATACGATTTCCCAGGTGATGACTTACCTCTAATCGCTGGTTCTGCGCTTAAAGCGTTAGAAGGCGAGAAAGAGTGGGAAGATAAGATCGTTGAGCTTGCAAACGCACTTGACTCTTACATCCCAGAGCCAGAGCGTGACATCGATAAGCCATTCATCATGCCTATCGAAGACGTTTTCTCAATCCAGGGTCGTGGTACTGTTGTAACTGGTCGTGTTGAAGCTGGTATCATCCGCATCAATGACGAAGTAGAAATTGTTGGTATCAATGATACAACTCGTTCTACTTGTACTGGTGTTGAAATGTTCCGTAAGCTTCTTGACGAAGGTCGTGCTGGCGAAAACATCGGCGCACTTCTACGTGGTACTAAGCGTGAAGACGTTGAACGTGGTCAAGTACTAGCTAAGCCTGGTTCAATCAACCCACATACTACATTCACTTCAGAAGTATACGTACTTTCTAAAGATGAAGGTGGTCGTCATACTCCATTCTTCAAAGGTTACCGTCCACAGTTCTACTTCCGTACAACTGACGTAACGGGTGACGTACAGTTACCAGAAGGCGTAGAAATGGTAATGCCTGGTGATAACATCAAGATGACAGTAACTCTAATCGCACCAATCGCGATGGATGAAGGTCTTCGTTTTGCTATCCGTGAAGGTGGTCGTACTGTAGGTGCTGGTGTTGTAGCAACTATCGTAGCGTAATTATTAGCCTAGCTAATT
>NZ_JACJEN010000055.1:0-907 GCF_014164075.1 Pseudoalteromonas sp. SG45-3
TTGATGTCCGACTCCCTGAACAATTCTCGTTAATTGAGAAACTAAATCAACGAGAGCGTTACCCAATTAGCGTGCTGTGTAACGTATTCAATGTGCATCGTAGCAGCTATAAATATTGGGCTATACGGGATACAACGCCGACGCCAGAGCAAATAAGGCTAGAAGCTGAAGTTAAAGCCATACATGCAATGAGCGGCGGCTCAGCTGGGGCGCGGACAATCGCGGCAATAGCAACGAACAATGATTTTGAATTGAGTCGTTATCGTGCTGCTAAGCTAATGGTTAAATTAAAGCTTGAAAGCTACCAAGTACCTCAACATTCATATAAACGCGGCGGTAATGAACACCTTGAAATTCCAGACCTGCTTGATAGACAATTTGATGTTGTTGAGCCAGATACAGTGTGGTGCGGTGATGTGACGTATATTTGGGTAGGCAATCGCTGGGCTTATTTAGCCGTTGTTATTGATTTATTTGCACGTAAAGTCGTTGGTTGGGCCATGTAGTTGTCGCCAGATACTAATTTAACGCTAAAAGCGCTTGAACTCGCGTATGAAAGCAGAGGAAAACCGACAGGACTGATGTTTCATTCAGACCAGGGTAGTCATTATACAAGTTTAAAATATCGTCAACGTTTATGGCGCTATAAAATCACACAAAGTATGAGTAGGCGTGGAAATTGTTGGGATAATGCGCCAATGGAGCGATTTTTTAGAAGCTTTAAAACGGAATGGATGCCAAAGGTTGGATATGGAAATTTTATAGATGCTAAATATAGTGTGAGTGATTATATCAACGGATATTACAACAACGTTAGGCCGCATCATTATAATGCCGGTTTAGCGCCAAATGAATCTGAGGTTAGATATCAAGATTCTAAAACTGTGGCCAAATTTTATTGACCACT
>NZ_JACJEN010000056.1:0-869 GCF_014164075.1 Pseudoalteromonas sp. SG45-3
TTCTAATTTTATTGCTGCAGAATACGATGCGCGTTTTAATTTCGTCATTTTTTCACCCAAATTTGTATGCTTATCAGCATAACATTTCTTTCTTAATGGGTGGCTAAAATCACTGTACCACTACAAGGAACTTGATGAAGGAGGCGAATCCCCAGTTTCAGAGTTCGAGGCCAAAACGGGAATTGGGCCAGTTATATTAAAAAATGTAAAACCGCCAAACGTGGTGGAAAAAATATGGCAGATTTTATCAGGCATTGAAGAATTCTCAGGAATTGGTGTAGAAACATTTTTTGGAGTGAAACCTCGTAGCTTTGAAGCAGATTCGGATAGAGAAAGAACTATTCAAGAGAAAGTCAACGCAGTCTATCACCAGTTAAATTTTCTCGGTTACTATCGTGATTCAAAAATGAAAAAAGATAGAAGATTTCGGGCATCCTTTAGTGATATGACGCATGCAGGTGTTGCTTCATTTTGTCATTTTTTTCTGTGTAGAGACGAAGATTTGGTAATGAAGGCTGCTGCGGCTTATGAATATTTAGGTGTAAACACTAGAGTATTGCACTATAAAGCTTACAAGAAAATGCAGCCGACCGCTGACACGTCGGCTGATTAGGAATTACCAAATAAATACTCTAAAACGTTTTTGTCCAAAAACGAGTTTGTATGGACGTCTGCTTCTCGCTCATAGCAGTCTGCCTGATGAAGTCTAAACTTATTCACTTAAACTGTAAGAACTGATATGAGCTAGTACAGCTGATATTGTTAACACCAAGCGACTTTGTCGTATCTTAATTACCAAGCGATTCTGTCGTAATCGCTAATTACCAAGGAAATTTGTCGGTCACTTTTTTACGTGTCTGTTAGTGTTT
>NZ_JACJEN010000057.1:0-821 GCF_014164075.1 Pseudoalteromonas sp. SG45-3
ATCATAGCTAAAGTGGTTGAAGGCAGGATAACAATTGCCAATGCTGCTAAGTTACTCAGTAAGTCTCGACGCACTATTGAACGCTACGTAAAGCAATATCAGCAAGTCGGTATTCAATTCGCTGTACATGGTAACAGTGGCAAAGCCCCACCCAACAAAACGCCGGTATCAATAAAAAAAGTGGTTCAAAAATTGATTCAGGAAAAATATTACGATTTGAATCTGTTGCACTTGGCTGAACAATTAGCTACGAATGAGAACATTGTTATTAAGCGTGAAACCCTACGCGGTTGGGCACATGATATTCATCACGTTAAACGAGCCAAACGAAGACGTAGCAATGTTCGAAAGCGCAGAGAGCGCATGGAAGCACCGGGTTTAATGATGCAAATGGATGGCAGTCCACATCGCTGGTTTGGGGATAAAAAGCACTGTTTAATTGCCATGATTGATGATGCGACCAGTGAAGTTTATGCTGAGTTCTTCCCGTCAGAGACCACCGTTGGATGCTTGAAAGTCATGCGAGACTGTATCGAAACGAAAGGTGTGTTTAAAACGCTTTATGTGGACAGAGCGGGTATCTTCGGCGGCCCGAAGCGCTGCAACTTCTCACAGATGCAGAGGGCTTGTGAGGAGCTGGGCATTGAAATCATCTTTGCCAATTCCCCACAAGGTAAAGGGCGCGTCGAACGGGCGTTCGATACCTTCCAAGACCGATTGGTGCCCGAACTTAGGTTGAACAATATTAACGATATTGCCGCTGCCAATGCCTACCTTAAGCATATCTTCATTCCGCAGTTCTGGCAGTCGAAAGTTCAAGT
>NZ_JACJEN010000058.1:0-804 GCF_014164075.1 Pseudoalteromonas sp. SG45-3
CTGCAGGGCACCAGTAATGAAATTGGTGGCACTGTTACACTCACCATCACCGACAGCGCAGGCGCTGTGCAAACCATTGAGACCCTAGTTGGCAGCGATGGCCACTGGAACATTGAGATTCCAGGAGCCCTTGCACAAGGTGACTTTACTGTAAGCGCGATTATTACCGATGCGGCAGGCAACGAGAGCACCGCAAACAGCAGTGGTAATGTGGATACTATTACGCCAATCGTCACCGTTGATGCACTGGGCCTTGGCAACGATAGCACCCCAGTTGTTAGTGGTACTTCAACAGAGCCTGAAGGCACCGTTGTAAACATTGTTATTACTGACAGTAACGGTGATGAACACCCAATCACCGCCACCGTGGATGCAAACGGTGACTGGCAAGCAACCAGCCCTGAATTACCGGATGGAAGCTACACCGTGCAAGCCAGTATCACCGATGATGCAGGCAACACCGGCGGCGCGACACAAACAGGCAACCTAGATACCTTAGCGCCAACACTGACGTTAGACACAGTCGGCGCAACCAACGACAGCACGCCGACAATCAGCGGGACATCAAACGCGCCAGTAGGCACGGTTATAACGATTAACGTCACGGATGCAGATAATACAGAAACGTTTACCGCGACAGTGCAAGCCGATGGTAGCTGGTCAGCAGATGTACCGAACACGTTAACTGATGGTCCACTCACTATTGAAGCAAGCGTTAGTGATAACGCCGGTAATACCACTACATTAAGTGAAACCGCAACACTCAACACCACGGCCCCAAGCATTAGTATTAATGCACTGGTT
>NZ_JACJEN010000059.1:0-767 GCF_014164075.1 Pseudoalteromonas sp. SG45-3
GTGATATCCAGTGTTGCGCTTCGGGCTTTTCTTCCTCCTTTTTGTGCAATGTGGATGTGTTTGGTGCCTGCACTCATCAGCTCGCTTGCAAACGCATAGAGCTTATCCTCACCTTCTTCAATATGACGACTTTGCATCGAGCGTACGACGAATCGTTGCTGCTCGGTCAGTTTATACTGCAAGTATTCGTAGATGTCCGCTTCGCGGTCACACACCGATATCACGTTCGCCATTTGTCCTTGCATCCGCTCTGCCATCGCTCGTGACGCTGACTCCCACTTGTAACTTTCTTTTTCTTCGTAAGAAGTCGTCCCGTGTTTTTCTCTTTTTCCAATCGTGTTGATATCACGACTCCAGCGAGACTGTTCAATTAATCCCACAACTTGCTTTGTGTCTGGCGCAAACAGTAATACGCTATGAGCTAACAAGCCTCGTTGTTTTGCTCCTCGTCCGACATGACCCAAATCATCTCGAATGGAGGAATGTTTATAAATTAGTGTGGTCGTGTCTTCTAATGCGAGCAATAAGTTATGACTTTTTGCTTGTTCAACCGAGGCTTTAAAGCCTGACTCTGCTATAGCCGTTGCGTCAATATTCTCGTTGCGAATAAAGCGGTAGGCACCTTCCATATCGGCGGGGGACTGAGTGATGTTTACAAGTGGTTTTCCTGGTTCATTTGCAAGCGTTGATGCTAACTTTACCAGACGCGCTGTTCTTCTTGGATCACCTAAGTCCGATTTACCGAATTGTTGTTTTGCCCAATGAGT
>NZ_JACJEN010000005.1:0-296333 GCF_014164075.1 Pseudoalteromonas sp. SG45-3
TATTTAATTATTTAATTATTTAATTATTTAATTATTTAGTATCATACCAATTCGCTTAATTAAGTGATCAACTTTGAGGCAAGAAAATCTTGTCGATAACAAGGCAAAAATTTCGTTATTTAGTTGCTCTATATCAGAAATTTTTAACGCAGTTACCGTCAGATTTAATCCCTCAAATTGATTAAGTATTATTGCGGGTTGGTATAAGCACGTGGCATTTTTGAATCTGTCGTATAGCGGTCACGCAGTTTATCTTGACGAGATTGTGTAGAAACCTCAACGCCATTAATAAACATTTTGCTCACATGGCTGCTTAACTCAAACGGGTCATTACTCCATATTACTACATCAGCAGCTTTGCCTACTTCAAGGCTACCTGCATTAATACCAAATACATCAGCAACGTTTGATGTAAGCGCTTTTAACGCACCTTCTTGGCTCATACCATACGACACAGCATTACCAGCATCAAAACGTAGCTGATAAATATTGTGACTTGCATCACCACCTACCGTTAATAATACTTTAACGCCTGCTTTTTCAAGCACACTAGCATTATCTAAACTCGCATGAAGCGAATCAAAGCTTCCTGGTAAGCTATCCATTGCACTAATAATCACTGGAATATTTGCTTTAGCAACGCGCTCTTTTACTACAACAGCGTCTTGTGCGCCGTTAAGAACTAAATTAATGCCAAATTGCTCTTTTACTTTAATTAGCTCAATAATATCCGCCGCACGCGAAACGCCAACCACTAATGGCATTTCACCACTGAGTACTTTAGCCATTACTTTATCTTCAGTACTTGGCTTGTCGTCATCTTTTTTCGCTTTTTTACCAGCTTTATTTTTGTGCTCATCAAGCTTATTAATAAGTGTTTGCAAAGTAAAAGCACGTGAGCCTTTACTACGCTCACCTAAGTAAACAATTAAAGCCGCTTGTTTTTGCATGTCACTGTCAAAACTACCACTTAAATCAACAACACTCGCAAGGCCTGAAAAAATGCTATCGCCGCCATGAGGAGTAATTACATCGCGTGTTACGCCGCCTTTACGAGCGTAAGGAATTAAGCTTGAATGTGCGTTATAAGCAAGGCTTACATCAAAATCAATACCGGCTTTTTCTTCACCTGCATCGCGAGAGCCTGCAACTGCACTTACTTCAACCAAACCAAGTTGATTAATACTTGCTATAAAGCCAGGGGTTACAATTTGGCCCTTTGCATCAATAATTTGATCTACTTTAATTTCAGTTGGGTTAATCGCTGTGATTTTACCATCTGTCATTACAATGCTTGCCGCTTCTAATACACCTTGATCAGAAGACGTATGCAATGTTGCATTAATAATTGCTAGCGATTGTGCGCTTACAGCACCAGATGCTAATAATCCTGCAGCAACCAGAGAAAGCGAAAACGAACGTGATAAATTTTTCATTCTGGGTGCTCCTTATTGTTGACCTAACATAAAATCACTTGTTGCTTGGTACGCGCTGTCTTTTCTATCGTAAACCTTTGCACCATCAACAAACACTTGTTCAGCTTTAGCATAGACACTAAATGGGCTTTGATTCCAAATAACAACATCGCCCTGCTTACCCGCTTCTAGTGAACCTGTTTTGTCATCAATACCTAACGATTTAGCAGCGTTAGACGTGATCCATTTAATAGCGTGTTGCTCAGAAATATCAAAACCATTTTCGTTAGCTCGGTACATCACCTTGCCCGCTTCTTGGTTTAAACGCTGAATAGTAGTATCTGAATCTGAGTGAACAACTGCACACGAGTTTTTAACCGCATCAACAATAGCCACGTTTTCTTGAACCATATCGTAGGCTTCCATTTTAAAGCCCCACCAGTCTGGCCAAAGTGCAGCACACGAACCATTTTGCGCAAGTAAGTCAGCAATTTTATATGCTTCTACACCGTGATGAAAAGTACCCGCGTGGTAACCAAACTCTTTTGACAGGTCAATCATCATTGCCATTTCTTCAGCTTTATAACAATGATTATGAATACGTACTTCGCCTTCAAGCACACCGCGTAGCGTGTCGTGTTTAATATCACGTACTGGCGCTTCTGGGTTTAAACCGGCTTCGTAATCAGCATCGTATTTATCCCATGCACGTTTGTACTCAGCAGCTTCAGCCCATGCCATACGGTAACCAGCCATATTACCCATACGGGTTGAAGGCAATACACCTTGACGACCATAAACACGTTTAGGGTTTTCACCACACGCCATTTTTAAACCATACGGCGCCTCTGGAAATTTCATCCCTTGCATAGTGTGCGCTGGTACGTTTTTAAGCGTAACGCCGCGTCCACCAAATAAGTTAGCTGAGCCTGGTAAAATTTGTAGAGAAGTAATGCCGCCTTCGCGTGCACGATTAAAGCCTGGATCTTGTGGCCAAACAGAATGCTCGACCCACACTTCTGCAGTGTTAGGGCTGGTCATTTCGTTACCATCTTGATGCGACTCGACCGACGGACTTGGGTATGCGCCTAAATGTGAATGTACGTCAATAATACCCGGTGTTACCCATTTTCCTTGTGCATCAATTGTAATATCAGCAGTGGCTGTTAAGTCTTTACCGACTTGTTGTACTTTACCATCAACAAGTAATACATCAGCCTCATCTAAACGCTCACCAGTACCGGTAAGTACTGTTGCATTTGTAATAAGAGTGCTTGATGTAGAAATTGGCTGATAAGTACTTGGGTAAGGATTTTTGTTAATTGTTATTTTATCGTCTTGTGGGCCGTTTTCTTGGCAGCCTACAAGTGCAGCAGCTAAGCCAACCGCTAATAAAGAAGGTGCAAATTTTTGCATGTTGTTTGGATCTCCTGTTTTTTTGCTACTTTAGCGAAACCTAAAGGATAAAGCCAAAAAAACAGGTGAAAACGCAGTTAATTAAGATGAATTTCTGTAATTATTTCTTTATATAATTGTTATATAGCTTTTCAAGCGCACCTTCGGTGGTAAGCGAGGGATCTTTACTAATAAAGTGCTTAACCGTACGCGTTACAAAATCAGAGTTTTGCTTATGTAGCTTAGAAAAATCTTTAATAAGTGTATTACCATCTTTAGCCGCCGTTACTTTGTCATGACGATGACGATACTGGCTCAATGCTTTATTAAAATCGCCTTGATAGTCTTCAACCAAAATTTTATAAAAGTCGCTTTTTTGAACATTTAAATCGTTAATGCAGTAATTTAGCGCCTCTTTAAAGTCGGTAAATATCATGCCTTCTACATCAAACTCTTTTGTTTTTTCGCGCACTGCTACTTTGGCATCTTCTGTGGCATAGCTAAAACCCGTAAAGGCTAAACGCTCAGCGGCTTCTTTGCCTAATTTCATACCCGCTTGAATACTATGGGCAAACTCGTCGCTCATGTCGCCAAGTTCGCTTTCTTCCCACATGTTATAAACGCGCAGTGGTTTAGCATATTTATTTGAGAGCTTTTTTTTAAGCTTGGTAAAGCGCTCATCAATCGTCATCAGTCTTTCGTTATGTAAAAGTGCATGGCACTCATAACACGCAGGAATAGAGATAAAGTCAGCCTCTTCACCTAAATCAACGATACTTTGTAGCATATGCAGTGGCGGACAATGATCGCGCTCTGTCGCTTCACAGCCACAATAAAAACACTGATTAAAATGCTGCTGATCGCACGCGTATGCTTGCTGATAATAACTGGCTAACGTTTTGCTCACCGTTGCTCCTAAAAAAACACGACTAAATTATGGGGGCGATAATAACAGCCTGAAAAAATAAGTTATACCAATTGCATTAAATTAGTGCTCTATTATTTCACTAAGAAAATAGTGCAATAACAGGCACAAATAACAACGTGTAGTTATTCTATACAAATAATTTTTAACGCAGTAAGTACACTATTTAATGCTATCGAATGATTAAGTTTTTTATTAGTCGCTAGATTTAAATAACGGCCGCTATTAAACCAAATAAACCACCAAACACACCGCCCCATACTACAAGCCAGCCTAGGTGCTCGCGGATCATGGTCTGAATAATCTCTTTAACCATTTTAGGAGTAAGCTCATCTAAGCGCTCATCAACTAGTTTAAGCACCGTTTTATGTAGGCTTTCTGCGCTATTACCTTGTGAAAGTGTTTGGCTTACTAATGCTTTAAAGTCGTCAGTTTGAGAAATCTCACTAAGCGACAATTGCATTTTTTCAATAAACTTTTCACGCATCGGCTCTATTGCCGCTGTACCGCCAAACATTCCTAGCATACTACCAAACTGAGACTGCTCTATTACCTCTAACAAATTGTCGAATGCAGGGTTTAGATCAACATTGCTAATTATTGGCTCAAAGTCGATATTGGGCTGCGCTTTATTGAGTAAATTATTAATTTTTTGCTCTGAAAAAAACTCCGTTAATATCAGGTTTCGTATAGCTACTTTAAAGCTTTCAAACTTAAGCGCTATAACACCAGAACCATATAAAAACGGGACTTTTTCGAATAACATATGAATAGCTAATAAATTAGTTACCGCGCCAGAAAGTGCAAATAAACCAACAGACAACACAATTGCTTGGTTAAACATAAAACCTACAACAACACATAAACCCGCTAGCAAATTGGTTATTAAACTTTTGTTCATTTTAACTCCACTACAGTAAGTGTAATTTTATTCAATATAGCCGTTAATTTTACAACGTTTAGATTGTTAAATTAATACCTTTTTGCCATAGTTTAAGTATCTGTTTAAAAGGCGAGCAATTGTTATGTGGAAAACAGTAAATGAGCACATCAGCCGAGCCATCAATTTTGACTTTAAGCACACCTACAAACGCCAATTACAAAGTACAAACACCGACAAACTATTTCATATTACCAATGGTACGCATAACTACCTCGTTAAAATAGCACTAAAAAGCGAGCTCGAGCGTTTAGAAAGTGAATTTATTGGCTTAAAGCTTTTGGCGCAAAATAGTAATTTTAAAGTACCTGAATGTATTACAACTGGTGCAAATATAGAGTTTTCGTTTATTATTTTACAATGGCTCGTTTTAGATAAACAACCCCACGACACGTGGACTAATATGGGGCGTAACCTCGCTAAAATGCATCAAAAACATGACCAAGCTATGTTTGGTTTTGATGTAGATAATTATCTAGCCACAACCATACAGCCAAACCGCTGGCACAAAAAGTGGGATGTATTTTACGCCGAAGAGCGTATAGGGTGGCAATTACAACTACTCGCTGAAAAAGGCATTAACTTTATTGAGCCCGAACGCTTAATTAATACCGTAAAAGAGCAACTACATAGCCATCAAGTACAACCTTCATTACTGCATGGCGATTTTTGGCGTGGCAATATGGGATTTTTAAAAGCAGAACCAACAATATTTAACCCGGCTTGTTATTATGGTGATCGGGAAGTGGATATTGCAATGAGCGAACTATTTGCCCCACTGCCTAAAGACTTTTATAGCGCCTATAACGCGCACTACCCGCTTTCTCAAAATTACGAAAAGCGTAAGTTAATATACCAGCTATACCCCATTTTAAATCATGCCAACATCTTTGCCGGTCACTATCTTACTGAAGCTAAACAACATATAGAAAAGCTGGTATTTGAAGGTATAAAATAAATGTCATAAGCTGCATTTCAACACTATATTTAATGAGTAAGTAGACGTTCATCTGTAAGCGATTAAGTTGAACCTAACTTAATTATTTATAACTGGAGTGATTATGAAAGATTTTTTATCACAACGAATAACGTGCCCACACTGCGGACACCACATACATCTAGACTTAGACGCAAGCAGCGGCGATCAAGACTATATAGAAGATTGCACTGCCTGCTGTAACCCAATTCATTTAAATATGCATATAGACCATGCTAATAATAAATTGGAGCTACACGTAGACAGTGACGACGAACAAATATTTTAACTTAAGCCTGATGGCGTAAGTAGTTCTCTACCGTATTTACAATAGTGTAAGTTTGCTGATCAACTTCAATATTAAACTTGTCACCCACTTGCGCTGCACCAATGTTTGTAATGGCGAGCGTTTCCGGAATTAGGTGTATCCAAAAACCTTGTTCATCAACTTCGCCTACGGTTAAGCTTGCGCCATTTATAGCAACAAAGCCTTTATATAACACATACTTTTTCCACTCTTTTCGCAAGCTTAATTGTATTTTACAGTTATTCTCAAGTTTCACTATTTGAGAGATTTGTGACGTACAATGAATATGCCCAGACACTATATGCCCACCTAGCTCAGTACCAAACGTAACAGAGCGTTCGTAATTTACTAAACTGCCTAGCTCAAGCAAGCCTAAATTAGTTAACTTTAGAGTTTCGTCAATCACATCAAAATGCACTTGCGCCACCACATCATGATTACTTAGCTCAACTTGCACAACCGTTAAACAACAGCCATTAATAGCAATACTTGCGCCTAAATCTAAATGCTTAACGTACTCATCGCTCACCGATACAACTAAGCGTAACACACCATCAGCTTGAGTTTTAGAGACCACTGTTGCTTGTGTTTGCACTATTCCTGTAAACATAAAATCACTTAAAATTATTACAAAGTGCTAGTTTAACGTATCAACTCATAAAATCATTCACTACTGTGATTTTTATTTGAAACGCAATAGATTACAATTGCCGCCTGTTTTATCTAATAGCTTTTTTTATGACCTTTTGCAATTGGGAAGCCAAGCGTTTACTTTCCCTAGCCTTACCTGTTTTTTTAGCACAAGTTACACTTATTTTAATGTCGGTAGTCGACACAATTATGGCCGGCCAAGTTAGCCCTACTGACTTAGCTGCACTTTCTATTGCAACAGGAATATGGAACCCATTATTACTTGCTCTGCAAGGTATTTTATTAGCGCTTACTGGTATTATTGCGCAGTTTTCGGGCAGTGATGACCGCAAAGGCATTAGCCACTATTTTCAACAAGCGCTTTATTTAACCGCTATTTTAAGCTTTACAGGTTTTGGTATTGCCCATTTAGCAGATGCCATTATTTTAAAGCTCGATACAACGCCTGCTATTGCAAACCTTGCCATTGACTACATCCATTTTGTGAAATGGGGTGTGTTTGGATTTTTAATTTTTACAGTATACAGAAACGTTACCGAGGGCATGGGGATGACCAAACCCGCCTTTTATATAAGCCTATTAGGTTTAGCCGTTAATATTCCAGTAAATTATATTTTCATAAATGGCTTATTTGGTTTTCCTGCTTATGGCGGCGCAGGCTGTGGCATTGCCACAGCAATTGTTTTAACTGTTATGGCAATAGCACAAGTTACTTACTGCCAAATGAGTAAAAAGGTAGATGCTAAAGGCCTGCTTTCATCATTCGAAAAACCTAATTTCACTACCATTGGTATTATTACTAAGCTAGGTATACCAATTTCACTTGCAACCTTTTTTGAAGTCACTTTATTTGCGTGTATACCGCTATTTATTGCGCATTTAGGAGCAGTGGCTGTATCGGGGCACCAAATAGCAGCGAGTGTAACTACATTGCTGTTTATGATGCCACTGAGCCTCTCTATCGCTATAAGTATTCGTATTGGTAACCTATATGGTCAAAATAATTTACTGCAGTTAAAAGTTGCCGTATCGACTAGTTACATATTAGCTATTGTAATTGCACTATTTTTGGCACTTATGACTTTTACAGGTCGTGATTTAATTAGCCAACTTTATACCGACAGTCCCGCAGTAATGGCTCTGGCTTCATCAATTATGATACTAGCGTGTGTCTACCAGTTACCCGATGCATTACAGGTTGCTGCAAATGGCATGCTTCGTGGGTTAAAATACACCACGCCTATATCGTATATTACGTTTATATCGTATTGGTTAATCGGCTTTTGTTTAGGTTACGTATTGGCAAGAACAGACATAATTGTGCCAGCTATGGGGCCGCATGGCTTTTGGGTTGGAATAATAGTAGGCCTTAGTGTCGCTGCTATTTTATTAATGCTAACAGTAAGAAAGCGTCTAAAATATGAATTTGTTAACAGTGATTCACTCAATCAAAACTAATAAACTCAGCCTTAAAACATTACCAGCTGCTTTGCTGGTAATGTGTTTTTTAATGCTTACAGGCTGCAACAAACCACAAAGTACTGTAAACGCTACTTATATTGAACGCTTAAGTAGCACAGTTGATACAAGCACCACAGAGCCTGCGCCACTCAAGCAACTCCCTTTACTGCAGCCTCCCCCAATAGCACAAAGTGACTTAACATTGAGTATTGTGGAGCTTGCAGGCATTAGCCAATGTAAGCTTAACGTGCTTATAAGTGAGCACAATAACCAATTAGGAAAAACAGCCAGCGCTGCTGGGCAATTAAAATATCAAATAAACTTTATTAAAAGTGCGCAGGTTTGCTTAAATACGCTTGATAAAAATAGCCCTAGTTACACAAAAATACTCGCAGCCAAAAACTATAAAGAAACACACCTAATGTACTTTTTTAATACCATGTTATTTAAAGAACCTGAGTTAAATCGTACCTGGCAACTCACCTCAAACGAGCTCACTACTGAACCCGCTGGTTTTCGCGATACCGTATTTGCGCTAAAGCAACTTGTACTCATTAAACAGCAAATTAAGGCTAAAGAATTTAGTGAAATTAATAGCGACTCTATTTTTAGTGCACTCGAGCAGCTTAATAAATTTCAATTTAACCAAGCACTCATTCAATCAGTCCGCATGCAGGTCGTGTTAAATAACAACGCTACACAGTTTGTAAAAACACTAAACTTTAATACGCTGTGCCCAGAGGATAAAAATAATAAAAACGCAAAAATCATAAGCAACGTATTTCAAAAGTTTTACCTAAAAGAAATTCAGCCCTATCAAGCGCAATTAACTGGTTATCTAGAGGTACTACAACCGCTTTATAATGAGCTTTGGTTTAACGAAAGTATCTCAAGCCCTCAAATTAATAACTTAGTAAAAACGGGCTCAACAAGTAACTTACTGAACTTACTTAAAAGCTCAGCTAAAAAACATGTGGTTTGGTGGCAAGGTTTTTATAAAACGTGTGAAATAAGCCCAATATGAATAAAAAAACGGCAAATAAACTCAAAAACAACAAACTTGCTTGATTCACCAACCGCCACGCTATATATTAGCCGCCGTTGTTAAGCAATTAACACTTACTTAAATAAAGTAATACGACTGTAGCTCAGTTGGTTAGAGCACTACCTTGACATG
Organism: Pseudoalteromonas sp. SG45-3; assembly: GCF_014164075.1. NCBI lineage: Bacteria > Pseudomonadati > Pseudomonadota > Gammaproteobacteria > Alteromonadales > Pseudoalteromonadaceae > Pseudoalteromonas > Pseudoalteromonas sp. SG45-3. Next base: position 9,248 of record NZ_JACJEN010000005.1, read on the forward strand.
GTAGGGGTCGGTGGTTCGAATCCACTCAGTCGTACCAACGTTTAAAAAAGTATAATTGAAGGAAAAAGCACTACCTACTCTTGATCACCCGGTCCAAAGGTCAGTAGTTCGAATCCACTCAGTCGTACCAACATTTAAAAAAGTATAATTGAAGGAAAAAGCACTACCTACTCTTGATCACCCGGTCCAAAGGTCAGTAGTTCTAATCCACTCAGTCGTACCAACATTTAAGTAAAACCTCAAAAATTGTACGACTGTAGCTCAGTTGGTTAGAGCACTACCTTGACATGGTAGGGGTCGGTGGTTCGAATCCACTCAGTCGTACCACTTCAAAGTAATAAAAAAAAACTAAAAATACCGAAGAATAAGCACTACCTACTCTTGATCACCCGGTCCAAAGGTCAGCAGTTCGAATCCACTCAGTCGTACCAACATTTAAGTAAAATAAATAAAAGTACATCTGAAGGAAAAAGCACTACCTACTCTTGATCACCCGGTCCAAGGGTCAGTAACTCGAATCCATTCAGTCGTACCAACATTAATAAACGTATAATTGAAGGAAAGAGCACTACCTAATCTTGACCACCGGTCCAAGGGGCAGTAACTCGAATCCACTCAGTCGTACCAATTAAACTATACATTTCAAACGGTTAAAAACCTAAATAATCTATCTATATAATTTTTACGCTGAATTTAAATTCTAAGTTTTTATTATTTTGTATTCAAAATTTAGAACTGACTAGAACCAAATCCAAAAAACCGTCCTAAATATTATGCTTTTCATCGAGTTGTTCCTAAAACAATATCTGAACGCCTAAAGCTATTTTCAGTTAAAATAGACCACTTCTTAGCAAGTGTATAACTTTACAGTAGTTTAGATTGAGCAACAAAAAATTTAAACAATTACCTTTCAACAGTTTGAGGAAGAATCCCTATGTGGTATTACTTACCTTAAACTCATTTACTTGCTTAATGTTTTTATTTAGTTTTAACAATACCTCAATAAGTGTATCAAGCTCTTTTTGTGAAACCCCTTGTAATAACAATCTTTCTCGCTCTAAAGCTACATAGAGAATTTTATCATGTAACTTTTCACCTTTTTCCGTCAGCTTTGCTAATGATGAACGACCATCTTTAGCATTTTTTATAAAGCTAATATGGCCTAACGTTTGTAATTGTTTTAAAGCTCGACTAACAGCTGCTTTATCTAGGCCAATCACCTGACAAATACGATTTGCAGAAATGTTAGTTTCTACTTTCAGCATCGCTAATACACGCCACTCAATAACGCCTACATTAAAGTTTTTTCGATAGCATACAGATGCACCACTTGAGAGTTTATTAGAAAGAAAATTTACAAGCGCAGGTATATATCGTTCAAGATCTAGCTGCTTAGCACTAGGTTCTTTGGGTTTAGAAGGCATTGGTTTTTCCAATTTTTAGGTATAAATAAATTTTACTAGGTAAATCTTGAGATTAAAACTATTTATGATCATTGCTTATTACGAGCAAAGAGTTTTACATTCATAACGTTAACACTAAGTTAATCTCTACACCCAAATTATAGTTGACACCTCAACTATAATTCAACATTATAAACATAAAGTAACAAACATTAGGAACTTTATGTTTTCAGTAAACGTACGCAGTAAAAAGGTTGAAACACCTAATATTGTCAGTTTTGAGCTAATACCTATAAATGGGCAAGCTTTACCTAAATTTGATGTGGGTAGCCACATTGATGTGGTGCTTAATGATAAAATAACTCGTCAGTACTCACTTATCAGCCATCCTCAATCCGATGAGTTTTATAAAATAGCTGTATTAAAAGATGCCAATTCACGAGGAGGCTCAATTGCACTTCACTCTGATGTGCAAGTCGGTGATACATTATCAATTTCTGATCCTCGCAACCTCTTTGCACTCAATTCAACTCATAATAAAGCACTATTATTCGCAGGCGGTATAGGCATTACTCCGATAATCTCAATGGCAAGAGAGCTTGATATTAACGGCGTTGATTTTGAGCTTCATTATCATGCTAAATCCCCCGTAGAGGCTGCTTTTTATCAAGAATTGCTAGAGTGTTCATTTTCTGAAAAGGTATTTTTTCACTTTTCAACCCAGCCAAAAAAAGATGCCAAAGAACTTATTGGTGAATTTAAAACGAATACGCATTTATACACTTGTGGCCCAGCAGCTTATATGGAATATATTTTTGACAGTGCAAAATCAAATAACTGGAAAGACGAGTACTTACACAAAGAAAATTTTAAAGCTGAACCTAAAGCAGAAGGTACTGAAGATATTCCGTTTAAGCTCATTTTGAGCCGTTCAGGCTTAGAAATTGATGTTTCTGCAGAGCAAACCGCACTAGAAGCAATGGAAGATGCGGGTATTGAGTTAGACGTATCATGCGAAATGGGAATTTGCGGGACATGCGTTACCTATGTGACATGCGGTATACCCGACCACAGAGATGAATTCTTTACTGCTGATGAAAAGGCAAAAAACGATAGGTTCACACCCTGTTGTTCAAGAGCGTTAAGCGACTCTCTAACGCTAAATTTATAGAGAAAATTTTAACACTAGACTTTACACGAGACACTTATGACCACACATACACAAACTAATTCGGACACTAAAACCCCCTTTCCTCTTAACATGTGGTACTTAGCAGCACTAAGCAAAGAGTTAACCGACAAGCCACTAGCTCGCACTTTATTAAACACCCCTATAGTTTTATTTAGAGATGCACAAGGCCATGCTAGCGCACTTGAAGATCGTTGTTGCCATCGCCAACTACCTTTATCGATGGGAACACTTGAAAAAGAAGGATTAAGATGCGGTTATCATGGTCTATTATTTAATGGCCAAGGCCAATGTCTTGAAGTACCAGGGCAAAAAAAAGTTCCAAGAAAAGCAAAAGTAACGCCTTTTACACTTAAAGAGCAAGATGATTTAATTTGGATTTGGTTTGGTTCAGAGCAAGGCTCAACCCCTGATCAAGACCCACCTCGCTATCTTTATCATTCTGACGAAAAATATGTTTACGATGGTGATGTATATCACTACCAAGCACCATTTCAACTCATACATGACAACTTACTCGATCTTAGCCACTTAGGTTACGTACACCTTAAAACGATTGGTGGTGACGCTAAAACGCATATGCATGCACAAATGGATGTAGAAGCTATAGGTGATAAAGTGACCGTAAAACGTTACATGCCAAATTCAACCCCGCCACCAACATATACAGCTGCTTATCCATTTAAAGATAAAATAGATCGCTGGCAAGAAATTGAATTCTATCCATCACATTTAAGGATATGGACTGGCGGTATTGACGCAAACAGTGAATCGGTAACTAACCCTAACCGTGGCGGCTTTCATATGCGTGGCTTACATTGCATAACTCCAGAGACAGAAGAAACATGTCATTATTTTTGGACTATATCAACAAACCCAACAACTGATATTGAAAACGTAAAACAAAAAGTAGTAGAACAAACTCGTTACACGTTCAATGAAGACAAAGTGGTTATTGAAGCGCAACACAAATCAATGAAGCACTTTAAAGGGCAACCTATGATTGATATCCATGTTGATACCGGTGCAAATCACGCTAGGCGAATAATTAAGCGCTTATGTGAAGCTTAAAGGCTTGTTTTAATTATATTAACTCAAACTGAGGTATTACTTTTTCAATGGCCTACAAAGTAATACCTCATCATATTGGACCAAAAATACGCTAATTAAAAATTACGTAGATACTTAGTAGACCAGCTTGCTACCTCTGTTGCTATTAGCAATAATAAACGCATTAAAAAACCCATGTTCTCAAACACCACCTTTTATTATTTTTATAGTCTATGCGTTTAAGGATCATATTTGTTTAAACTCCCTATTACTAACATCGCGCTTATAATTGTATGCAGCGGATCTATTATCGGACCTCTCGGCATGGCCGGCGTCAACATAGCTATTCCAAATCTTGCCGAGGATTTACAAGCAAGCGCTAAAATGATTGGTTGGATGCCGACCCTTTACTTACTTAGTAGCGTGATATTTATGCTGCCTTGCGGGAAAATAGCCGATAACTATGGTCGAAAACGAGTATATGCATTTGGTTTAGGCCTAAATGCACTAGCATCACTGATGTGTGCTATTGCGTCATCAATTGAATGGGTACTTTTTTGGCGTTTTGTACAAGGCGCTGCAGGTGCCATGATTTTTGGTATTGGTGTTGCAATTATTACTTCTATTACGCCAAATAATAAAAGAGGCATGGCACTGGGCACCTCTGCAGCGTGTGTGTATATAGGCTTAAGTGCAGCCCCTGCAATAGGCGGTTGGCTCACCGAAATATGGGGATGGCGGGCTGTATTTTACTCTCAAATTCCGCTTGTCCTTCTGCTACTACTTGCTATTAAACTTTTTTTACATGGTGAGTGGAAAAACGATAAAAAATCCTCGTTTGACTGGTGGGGTACTGCGCTTTTCTCACTCTTTGCAATATGTTTAGTATTAGGACTCAGTGATTTACCCACTATGACTGGATGGGGTTTAACATTACTTTCGGTAATAAGCTTAGGATTATTTATTATTCACCAAAGTAAAAGCAGGCGACCACTAATCAGAGTACAAATGTTCTTAGAAAGCAGAGTATTTAGCTTATCGCTGTCTACATCGTTTTTAATGTACGCCAGTAATTTTTCATTGGCTTTTTTGTTAAGCTTATATCTGCAGTATATTAAAGGGTTAAGTCCTTCTCATGCTGGCCAAATCGTGTTACTGCAAGCGGTTTCTATGGCCATTATGGCACCATTGTCCGGTAAACTTTCAGATAAATTACAGCCACGCATAATAGCTACATTTGGCTGTATAATTGTTATGGTCAGCTTTTTTTTACTATCACTGTTATCTATGGACTCAAGTATCACATACATTAGTGGCTCACTGTTATTGTTAGGTATTGGCTTTGGCTTATTCTCAACGCCTAACAATAATGCAATTATGGGTGCTGTAGATAAGAATGAGTTAGGCGTAGCCTCTTCTTCCATGAATTTATCACGAACAATTGGTAATTTATTTGGAATGAGCTTGGTAAATTTAATTGTGCATTATTACTTAGGGGACAGCACGTTTTCAGCGCAACATAGTCATGCTTTAATGAGTACAATTTCACTCGCGTTTAACGTGTCTTTAGGCTTTGTAATTCTAGCAAGCTGTATCTCGGCATTTCGTGGGAAAGCCTAAATTATGCGTTGCTGATACGGGTTACACGTATAAAAGTAATTATAAATCGTTTTATACGTGTAAGTGTATTTATAAATCGAGTGTTATGGACCCTGTTTTTGCTCTTGAACAACACGGCATAATCAACTTGCCTTGTGCTTTTTCTTTGTCTGTTAAAAAAACATCGCGATGTTCCGGATTGCCTTCCACTACACCAGTTTGGCAAGTGCCACAAACTCCTGATTCACACGCAACTGGTATAAATATCCCATTAACCTCTAGCACTTGAGAGATAGACTGCCCTTCGCCTACAGTAAACTGTTTACCTGAGCTAGCAATTTTTATAGTGAATGACGTGTCTTCTGAAATATTTTCAGCAACCACTGGTGCGGCGAAGTACTCTCGATGCAATCTCTCCTCAGACCAACCCAGCAAACGAGCATGATTTAATACATATGTTATAAACTCAGCAGGGCCACATATATACAAGTCAGTATCATGAATATGCTCACTTAGCACCTGTTCTACATCCATACGACCCGATTGCAATTCTTGGCTAAAGTGAAACGCTATTTTATCGCTAAACGACCCTAATTTTAATGCTTCAACAAATGCTGCAGTTTCAGAAGATTTAGCGCAATAGTGAAATGCGAAAGGTGTCCCTAAACTATGTAATGTTTGAGCCATCGTTAATAATGGCGTAACCCCTATTCCACCTGCAATCAGTAATGTATTTTTCTTTGGATTCAGCAATGAAAAGTGATTTTTAGGTTCACTTACTTCGACTCTATCGCCTATTTGTAGGCTATGTACCTCTGCTGATCCACCACGAGATTGAGGATCTTTTAATACTGCAATTTCGTAGTAACGTGGGTCGCACTGTAACCGACATAGAGAATATTGACGAAGCAAACCATTTGGTAGCTTTATATCAATATGTGCACCTGCCTCAAATGGGGGCAAATCCTCATTGTCAGCGCATCCAAGTACGAGCCTAACAACCGCCTTTGCTTCAACGACCACATTTTTAACAATAACTGAAATCATCCTAATTCCCTTTGTTAAAATGTTACTGATTGGAGCGGCAGCTCGTCTGTAGATATATTTTTCGCATTTATTTCTTTATCGATTAAACGCTCAATGATACGTCGCGACTGAACACCACCGGCATCTATATCAAGCTTTAAAAGATCAAATTGCGGGAAACTCTTCAGATTTTGCTGCTGACGTTCTAATACCTCTAAATCTTCTTGGAAAATACTGCCTTGCCCTTCTCTAATTTTATCAGTTAATGTAGCGTCTTGGGCATTAAAGTTACGTGCCATCCCCCAAAAGTACCACATCGTATTTTCAGTCTCAGGAGTAATAAAATCAACCACTGTACTGCTCGCTTTTTTATTCTTTGGTGCATCAAAACCACCATAACCAGCATGTGCTACACCCACATCAATCATTACATGTGATGGCGGCATAAAGCGACAAATTTGCCAACGGTCTACTGGTGTATCCGATGCAAGCCCATTACCCTCCAGAGCAGTTCGCCAAAATGGCGGTGCCATAATATTTTCCATATAACGGCGACAAAAAACTTTATCGCCTTCTACTTCAGTTTGCACCGGAGACTCATCAATTTCTTTTTGGCCTATACTACTAGCATGAACGTAGGTTTCATGTGTTAAGTCCATTAGATTATCGATCATTAAACGATAGTCGCATTTTATATGATACAACCCCCCCCCATAGGCCCAAGTATCATCTTCAGCCCAAGGTAAGTGTGGGATAAGATCTGTATTTGCAGCCTCTTTATCACCAGGCCAAACCCAGATAAAGCCAAAGCGCTCCTCAACTGCAAATGACTTCATACACGGAAATCTCTGCACACGTTGCAGCGGCATTTCTTTTGTTTTACCGTCCTCACCCATTTTTAGACCATGATAGCCGCATACAAGCAAGCCGTCCTCAACATATCCTAAAGATAAAGCTGCGCCACGGTGTGGACAAAAATCTAGCACCGCAGCTACTTTTCCATCCGCCTGACGATAAAAAGCAATACTTTGATCACACACTTTTCGGCCGAGTGGTTTATCGTGATTGATTTCATCACTCATTGCCGCCACATACCATGTATTTTTAATAAAGGTCTGCTTAGCCATACCTTGATCTCCTGTTGTGTTTTTGTTGTCATTGGATCCAATATAAACTAATAATCCAGATAAATAAAACAAACATGCGTAAATTGGATCCATATAATTTTCTTTTTTGCACTTTTAGTCACGCTTTAGTTGTAAATTCACACTATTTCAATGACTATATGCAGTGTAGATTCCTAATTGGATCCAGTTTAAAAAGTAATTGAGGTAATTTTTTATGACTAAGTCAGGCCAAAATGCAGTAACCACATTGCGACAAATGATTTTAACTGGAGCACTAAAAACCGGAGAAAGGCTCGTTGAAATTGCTACTTCTGAACGTCTAGGTGTTTCAAGAACGCCTGTAAGAATTGCATTTAGAACACTTGAACAAGAAGGTTTGTTGACCAAACTTCCTAGGCGTGGCTACGAAGTCCGCTCAGTTTCACCAATTGAAATTGAAGGCGCTATTGAAGTAAGAGGAGTATTAGAGGGCCTAGCTGCTCGACAAGCTGCTGAAAACGGCCTTAACGAAGAACAAAAACATGAAATACAATCCCTTCTTGCTTGTGGTGATTTATTATTTGAAGGGGCCGAACTAACTGAAGATGACTTAGCAACCTACCATGATATGAACCGCCGTTTTCATCTACTAATTATTGAAGCGTCGGGTAACTTGGCTATCCAGGCTGCACTATCTAAAAATGAGCACCTACCATTTGCCTCGGTAAGCGCGCTTGCCATCGACAAAAATAATATGCAAAAAGAGTTTAAACGCTTTGCATTTGCACATCAGCAACATCACCACGTATTTCATGCAATGCTTTCTCGCCAAGGTGCTCGTGCTGAAGGAATTATGCGTGAGCATGCACAAGCAACACTCGGTTACGATCGAAACTATCACCGAACAGAGCTTAAAAACAAACTCACAGTTATTTCGCACGCAAATAAATAACATGCACAGAAGTGTTACTCACTCTTACATATTGAGGGAGCCATATTCTATAAGATATAAAGCTTGCTAATGAAGGAGGCCTTTAAATATTAAAACTTATTAAGCCTTTGTGCGCTCACGCGAAACCAACATAGCAATGCCCATACCACCACCAATACAAAGTGTTGCTAACCCTTTTGTTTTATTAGCTCGCTGCATTTGATATATCAGCGAGACTAAAATACGACAACCTGAAGCTCCAATTGGATGACCAAGTGCAACCGCCCCTCCGTTAACATTTACTTTATTGCTATCTAGCCCCAGCGCAGTATTTACATACAAAGCTTGAGCCGAAAATGCCTCATTAGCTTCAATTAAATCAATCTCATGCACTTGCCAGCCCGCTTTTTTACACACAGCCTGCGTGGCCGCTATTGGGCCAGTGCCCATGTAAAGCGGCTCAACACCTTCGCAAGCGGTAGCTTCAATCACAGCTAAAATAGGTAAGTTTAACTTTTTTGCATACTCGTCTGTAGTAACCACCACCATCGCTGCGCCGTCGTTAATAGTCGAACTATTTCCAGCAGTAACTGAGCCACCTTTTTTGAACGCAGGCCTAAGCTTACTAAGGTTTATAATTTGTGTATCAGCTTTTACTGATTCATCAACATCAAAACTCTTGATATCGCCTCCACGTTTTGCAATATAAATAGGGGCAATTTCATCTTTGAATAAACCACTGCTAATAGCATTTGCTGCTTTTTGCTGTGAATGAACTGCAAATTCATCTTGTTCCGCTCTAGAAACAGCAAATTTTTCAGCTATATTTTCAGCTGTAATTCCCATATGTATATTTTCGCGACTATCCCACAAACCATCTTTTATCAGGCTATCAACCAAAGATAAGTCACCTAATTTTTTAGGTACTCTATTATTGGGTAATACGTGCGCCGCCTGAGACATACTTTCTTGCCCACCAGCAACCACCATTTTAGCATCACCGCAAAGAACTGATTGCGCAGCCAATTGCACCGCTTTTAGTCCTGAGCCACATACGTGATTAATAGTAAAAGCAGACACATTAATAGGTAGTCCGGCATTAAGTGCTGTCTGCCTTGCTGGATTTTGGCCACAACCAGCTGTTAGCACCTGCCCTAAAATCACCTCCTCAATGTGTGGCTTTACTTGCGGTGTTTCATCAAGAACGGTTTTAAGTAACTGACTACCTATTTCAATAGCTGATAGGCTTGATAAACTTTGTCCAAAACCACCAATTGCGGTTCTTTTTGCAGCAACAATAACAGCCTTCATGCTACCACCTCGGGCAAGTCCATTTCGGGTACATGCTCAGGAATAACAAGCTCACCTGCTGTTAACCGTTGAATATCTTCTACCGAGACATTCGGCGCCCTTTCTAACAAATGAAATTTACCGTCTTTAATTTCTATAAAAGCTAAATCAGTTAATACTTTTTTAATACAGCCCTTACCAGTTAGTGGCAGTGTACAATTTGCTAATAACTTTGATTCACCATGCTTTGATGCATGGGTCATAGTGACAATAATGTTATCGGCACCCGCCACTAAGTCCATAGCACCTCCCATTCCTTTAATTAACTTCCCGGGGATCATGTAAGACGCAATATTACCATTCACATCTACTTCAAAGGCACCTAATACGGTTAAATCAACATGACCGCCACGGATCATGGCAAACGACTCTGCACTATCAAAAACAGAGGCGCCGGTTGCCATAGTCACCGTTTGTTTGCCGGCATTAATTAAATCAGCATCAATTTCTTGCTCTGTTGGAAATTGACCCATGCCTAATAAGCCATTTTCAGATTGAAGCATTACTTCAATACCTTCAGGGACATAGTTAGCAACAAGCGTCGGAATACCAATGCCTAAGTTAACGTAATATCCATCTTGTAGTTCTTGCGCAACACGCATTGCTAATTGCTCTCGGGATAAAGCCATTTTTACACTCCTAAAACTTGTGAAGCACGAGTTGTGCGTTGTTCTATACGTTTTTCAAATGAACCTTTAATAACCCGATCCACATATATCCCAGGGGTATGAATTTCATCGGGATCTAATTGCCCTGCTTCAACAATTTCTTCAACTTCAACAACCGTAACTGTGCCAGCTGTTGCAACTAAAGGATTAAAATTACGTGCTGTTTTTCGATAAACTAAATTACCATATGTATCAGCTTTCCAAGCTTTAACAATGGCAAAATCACCTTTAATCGACTCTTCTAAGATGTAAGTTTTACCATTAAAGTTACGTTCTTCTTTTCCTTGTGCAACTGGAGTTCCATAACCCGTTGCGGTGAAAAAGGCAGGAATACCGGCACCACCGGCACGCATTTTTTCGGCTAATGTACCTTGAGGTGTCAATTCAACATCCAGTTCACCAGACATCATTTGTCGCTCAAACTCTGCATTTTCACCAACATAAGACGCAATGATCTTTTTGATTTGTCGTTTTGCTAGCAGCAACCCTAAACCAAAGTCATCAACACCACAGTTATTCGACACAAGCGTTAACCCCTTAGTACCTTTTTTTTGTATTTCCTTAATTAAATTCTCTGGTATACCGCATAAGCCAAAGCCACCAGCTAAAACGGTCATACCGTCTTCAAGTCCTTCAAGCGCTTGAGAATACGTAATTACTACTTTATTAAATCCAGCCATTGTTTAAGTCCAAATTAAGAATGTGTTTATTAGTTTGACAACAAAGCAAGATATAGTTAATTTTATAATTATGTTTTATTAATTAGTTTTTCTTATAAATGAATATAAAACAATTGAAGGCATTTACGCAGGTGGCTTCCAGCCTAAGTTTTGTAGAAGCCGCAGCTAAATTACACTTATCGCAACCCGCGCTTAGTTTAAGTATCAAAAATTTAGAAGAGAGCTTGGGCGGTAAATTATTAACTCGCACAACACGTACATTAGTACTCACCCAAGAAGGTAAAGCATTTTTACCTGTCGCTAAAAACTTATTAAACCAAATAGACGCAGCAGAACGAGAGATGAAAAAGCGATTTGCACTGGATCTTGGGCATACATCTATCGCAGCCATGCCCTCTTTTGCCAGTTCAATTTTGCCAAAAATAATTAAGCGTTTTCATACAAAGTACCCAAACATAAAACTCTCAGTGGACGATGTGTTATCTGATACGGTTATTGACTTGGTAAATGCTGACTTGGTGGAACTCGGTATTTCATTTGAGCCTAAACATAATGGTGACTTAGTATTTCATCCGCTGTATAACGATCAATTTATTGTGGTTTTACCTAAATTTCATCCGCTTGCTAAGTGCCATAGTATTAGTTGGTCGGAGCTACTAAAGTTTGAGTTAATTACTCTGCAAAGTCCCTCTTCTGTCAGAGGGCTAATTGAAGACACTCTCTCGCAGCATAACATTGCACTCAACCCTGCATTTGATGCGCACCAGTTAGCGACTGTTATAAGGATGGTGAGTAATAATTTAGGAGTGGCTGTTGTACCTGCACTTTGCAAAGAGCAAGCATTAGAAGCAGGCGTAATATGCAGAGAAATAAATTCCCCTATTATTGCAAGACGTGTAGGCGTTATTTCTAAACCTATCACGTCTTTATCTATCGCGGCTAAATCAATGCTTGAAACAATTAAGCTCTATTCATTGGAGTTAAGAGATTGAATTTAGGCCCATTGAATGTTCAAACAGGTGCCTTATTTGTATCATCACACTTTAAATCTCTTGCACCTTTACTTTTTAGTGCAGCGACCAGCGATGCAATTGCACAACAAATAGCAATTAGCACAAGCACAGCACTCAAAGAGTCCAATGTTTTTTGAAGTAAAGTTACAACAATAGGTGCTGTAAACTGACCTAAAAAGAACATACCCGTCCACATCCCAGTTCCTTTACCACGTACATTTTCAGGGAGTAGCTTTAATACCCATGTTAAAGTCGTTGGTAATAAAGAGCCAAAACCCAAGCAACCAATAAAAATAGCTATTGATGAAATTACAATTGAAGAAGACACTGCTGTTGCAAAGTAACCAAAGGCACTTAAACCAAAACCAACACATAATAAAAGTGGCCCTGAGATATGCTTAATTTTTCCGTAACAAAATGCACCTAATGCAACACCTATATTTGCTAAAGCTCCTATTCCGCCAATAATAGCGGGCGTCACTGCCTGACTAATCGACAGTACTTCACCTAGTTTTACAATCATAGAATAAAAAATAATACCAACAAATAGTGTTATAAATAATAGAGGCAGTACTTTTTTTACAGGGAATCCCGTGAGTTGTTTGTCCTCATTTGCTCTTACTTTAGGTTCAAATAAGTTTAAAGCAACCAGCAAAGCAACAGGCAAGGCAAGTAAGTATAAAACAAATGGGCCTCTTGAACCCAATACTTCACCCAACATACCGCCAAGTGCAATGAGAAAAATAGCACTTAAGCTCACTGACGCTATTTGTATAGAAATCCATTTTTGTCTTTCTTTTCCTATGAAGTAGTCAGCAATTAATGCGGTAGCAATTGTCATAATAACCGCTTCTGTAATACCTAAAAAAATACGAGATACTATTATATGAGATAAACTTTCCAAGAAATAAGGTAATACCCCAACAGCGCTGTATATTAACAGAGCAAAAATAAGGAGCGACTTCCTGCCAAACTTATCAGAAAGAGAACCCGCAATTGGAGAGAATACAGCAACACAGAGTGCAGGAATAGTCATAGCAATAGGCACTAAAACCTCATAACCACTAATATGCTTAAACTCTTCAAGTAACATAGGCAGCACAGGAACAAGGGAGATGACTGCCATAACAGGCATAATAGCCGCTAAAATTAAAATAATACCGTGTTTAGTAGAAGCCACAGTGGGCGAGATAGTATTCATAAAAACTTCCTTTAATTATTGTGTGTTTTGCTTAGTGTGTTGTCGGGTCATTAAATACAAACCCGAAGGCTCCACTATGTGTTGAAAGTTTCCAATTGTAGAATTTAATATTTAGATAGAATGTATCACGTAAATAAATAGTTAATTGCAATTACCTTTTTTATCACCTTTCCTCGCTAGAGTGCCTAGTTCTCTCATGTATCTATGAAATAGGTAACTTCAATCATAAAAATCAATTAACTTGATATGCAGTTTTTACTTTATCTTTACTTTTGCGTTGCACACACATCGCAATCTCGTCACTTGTATTAACAAGTTATTAGTAAAACGCTTTTACACACACAATTATAAGGATAGAACTATGAACAAATCGTATTTACGTTCATGTATTCTGACTGCATGTTTAGCACCTTTAGCTATTTCGGCTCAAACTGCCGAAAAAACTACAGAACCTAAAGCAGATAGTGGTATTGAGTTAATAACGGTTACAGCACTTAGAAAAACAGAAAGTTTACAAGATGTGGCTGTACCTATTGATGCCGCAACAGGTAAAGAACTATCACGCATCGGTGTTACCGATGCAACAGGGCTTAATAAAATATCACCTGCACTCAATGTTGTCTCTGGTGGCGGCTCTAATACTGTATTTTTTGTCAGAGGCGTTGGTAACTTTGCTGTAAATGCATACACAGATGCTGCTTTAGCATTTAACGTAGACGGTGTATTTTTAGGGCGCCCAACAGCCACAACGGCATCATTTTTAGATGTAGAACGTATAGAGGTTTTAAAGGGACCTCAGGGCACTCTTTATGGCCGAAATGCAACAGCGGGTGCGATCAATGTTATTTCAACAAAACCTGAACTTGGTGAGACATTTGGCAATATTTCTATTGGTGCTGCTAACTATGGAACAATAACAGCTTCTGGTGCTGTCAATTTACCAATAAGCGATGACTGGGCAGCTCGTTTTGCGATTGGCAAAACTAAAAATGACGGCTACAACGATGATGGTACAGCGGCAACAGATGATACCGCATTCCGCGCACGTTTATTTGGTGAGTTTTCAGAAGATGTAAACCTTACCGTCACTGCAGATTACTCAACAACAAAAGGCAATGGTAATTCACCTTCATTTGAAGGTAGTTACGGATTCCCACTCCAAGGAAGTAATAACCACCCAAAAAATATTCCAGGTTACAACTTCAATCCTGCTCCAGATAACGTATCAGCTCCTCATACAGGCCCAGGTACACCAGCTGCAGTTGAATACTACACAGGCCAAATAACCTCGCCAGCATTTACTTCTATCACTCCCCTATATGACCCTTATATAGACAACGAGTATATGGGGGTGTCGGCAGAGTTAAACGTTGCAACATCATTGGGTGATCTAACAATTATTCCGGCTTATAGAGAGAATACGGTTGACGTTTTATTTAATAATCCCGCTTTCCAAGCAGCTATTAATCAAGAAAACCACCAGCAATCTAGTTTAGAAGCTCGTTTCTCTACAACCGTAGGGGCGCTTGATTTAATTATGGGTGGCTTTTACTTTGATGAAAAAGTTGATGGTCTAGCCTCATTTAACCAATACAGCTTGCAATCAACGCAAGATATTGAAAACTCCAGTACAAAGTCAACCGCGTTTTTTGTTCATGGTAAATATCACATCTCTGATGATCTTAGACTCGTTGGTGCTGTGCGTTGGACCAAAGATAAAAAAGAATTTAAGGGACAAGCGGATGTATTTCTAAATTTATGTATTAGAGATTTACCAGCCTACCCTGGCGGACCAGAAATCCCTAATTGTGACGGTGCGCCAGTTATTCCTGTTGGTGCAACTGTTGCAGAAACAATTGCATCTATTGATCCAGCGGATTTGCCAGAAGGAGCTCCTATAGCTAATCGAGGTCCTGTTCCGTATGGCCAAATTCCGTTGTTTCCTGGTGCGCCAGATAACCTGCGTGCAAACTTGCTTTTCATTAACCAAACACAAATTGACCGTGTTCAAGAAAATGACGAAATAACGTATCGAGCAGCAATAGAATACGATATTGCTGATAGTAATTTACTCTACACTAGTTACGAAACAGGCTATCGTTCAGGAGGGTTTAGTCCAACAGCAGGTCGTGAAGAGTTTTTACCTGAGTATATAAATGCATGGACATTTGGTTCTAAAAATAGATTTTTAGATAATTATTTACAAATCAATGCTGAGGCATTTATTTGGGATTATGAAGATCAACAGGCAAGTCACTTTGGTATTGATGGTAATGGTAATTCTGCATTCTTTACTGAAAATATAGGTCAATCAAGTATTAAAGGCGTTGAAGTTGATATTCTTTATCAACTGACTGAAGCAACACGAATCAAAGGTAATATTCAATACCTAAAAAATGAGATTGAAGAGTTTAGTTACCTTCAAAAAACGCCAGACGAAGCTGTAAATGTTGTGACTGGTTGTGACACAACGGTAATAAGCATGACTGATGGGGAGCCCACATATAATGTCAACTGTTCAGGTAAGGAAGGCAGAAACTCGCCATCACTTTCTTTAACTGCAAGTATTAACCATTACTTAGAGTTTAATAATGGTTATTCGGCATCGGTGTCTTTTGATGCTCGTTACCGCGACGAACGTTGGGTTGGCTTTGACTTCTTACCATCACAGCGTGCTGAAGATGTTATTACCTTAGACACTTCTATGCAATTATTTTCAGCAAATGATAAGTGGTCAATTCTCGCATATGTGAGAAACATAACTGACGAAGAGATAAAAGCAACATCACAGTTATTTGCAAATGGTGGCAACACCATGGTGTCAACCTATGAAAAACCAAGAACATACGGCATTACATTTAAATATGACTTCTATTAAGAGAGCACACACAATGAAAAAAAGTAGTATTTTATTTAATTTATTTCTATCTATAGGCTGTTTAGCATTTACGTTTAACGGTAACGCAAGCGAAACAAAAAATGAGTGGATAACTCTAGGTACGATGGCAGGCCCTATTCCTAATGCAAAACACTCTCAACCAGCTAATGCGATGCTTGTTAATGGTAATACCTATTTAGTAGATGCGGGTGATGGAACTGCAGGGCAATTAGCAAAAGCAGGACTTAATATAAAGGATGTGGATGCTATATTTTTAAGTCACCTTCACTTTGATCACACAGGTGGTTTGCCTGCAATTATTAGTTTAAGGTGGCAAACAAGTGCTAATAATGAGCTTGTTATATATGGCCCGCCAGGTACTCAGCAAACCGTTGATGGTATTTTTAAATACATGACTTACGGTGCATTAGGTCATTATGGTGTTCCTGGTCAAGTTCCAGCTCCTGCAAATAACAATATTAAAGTAATTGAGGTTCAAGATGGCTCAGATATTAAATTTGATGACTTTACCCTAAATGTAATTAGAAACACTCATTATAGCTGGCCAAAAGGCAGTGACGAGTGGAACAAGTTTCAAGCTTTATCGTTTAAGTTTACACTGGATGATGGTTATACTGCTGTTTACACTGGTGACACGGGCCCTAGTAAGGCCGTAGAAAAACTCGCAAACGGCGTTGATTTATTAGTTAGTGAGATGATGGATATTGATCATACCGTTAATCAAATTAAGAAAACGAATCCTCGTATGCCAGAGAAAAAATTTAAAGGTATTCATAGGCACCTTTCAAAGCATCACTTATCTCCTCAGCAGGTCGGTGAGCTGGCTAAAGCAGCAGACGTAAAAAAACTCGTCATTACTCATATGGCGCCAGGGTTAGATACTCCAGAGGAAATCGACTTTTATACCAAGCAAGTGCAAGGTGAATACAAAGGGACGATATCAATAGCTCAAGATTTGAATCGGTATGAATTAAAGCACTGACCTAATTATATAAAACTATAAGTCGCCTATTAAGGCGACTTTTTTATAAGTTTTGTGCAGTAGAAATTACTTTTTCTCTTAACCACCGGTGTATAGGGTCGTTATCAAGTGTAGGGTGCCACATCATTGATTCAACTAAAAGGGGTGTATCAAAGGGAAATGAAACGACCTTTAAACCATGCTTTTGTGCGTGTATATTGGCAAACTTTTTGGGTAAAATAGCTACGCGTTGAGTCCCCTTCAAAGTATAAATCATAGTAGAAAAGTCATTTGTAATAATATCAACTTTTCGACTTCCTCCCATCGTCTCCGTTAACCATGTTTCAATACTTAAATGACTTGTTCGTGCAAAACCTACCGACACATGCCCCATACTGCCAACTTGTTCAGCTGAAATTACATCACCAGCAACTAACTTGTTATCCATATCGACTACACATGCAAGTTCATCAACCATAAGTAATGAACTAGGGTAACCATCAAGCATTACCGATTCCGGTGCTATAAATAAATCGGCTCCTCCTTTGGTAAGTATATTAACTTCATGCGAAAACGGCGATAAAAACTCAAACGTCAATAATGGAGCTAACGTAGCAAGCTCGGTTAAAATACTAGAAAACAGAACTTGAATAACATAATCCGATGCAACAATTTTGAAATGACGTTCACTTTTTAATGGATCATTAAATCGCTTACCAATAATCCCGCCTCTAATGGTTGTCAGTACTTCAGTAATTGGTACTTGAACTTCAAGCGCAAAAGGGGTCGGTTGCATAGTTTTACCAACTTGCACCAACAAGTCATCCTCGAAAAAGGCACGTGCTCTACCCAAAATACTGCTCATAGCAGACTGCGATAAATGCAGTCTCTTAGCGCTTTTGGTTATGTTTTTTTCTTCTAGTAAAACATCTAATGCAACCAGTAAATTTAAATCTAAATGCTCAAATCTCATAACATTGGTCCACTGCTGATTTTTAAATTTTGATTATTTTTAAGTATTAAAATTATTGATACAACCTATCTAAACATTCAATTTCATCAATTACAAATGAAGTATTAATATAACTTAAACCAAAGTTTAACAACATCTGCGGACACACAATGAAATTTGCAACAATTAATAATTCAAAACCAGATGGTCAGCTTGTATTAGTCTCTAAGGATCTAACTGACTACGTAGACATTAGCGACCTAGCCGGCACGCTCCAAGAGGCACTAGATTTATGGCCTGCTATACAAGATAAGCTTTTACTTCGCTACGAGGCACTTAACGCACTTGAGCTAACAGGCATTAATAAAGTGTGTAACACTCAACTAATGGCCCCTTTACCACGTAGTTGGCAATGGTTAGACGGTTCACTTTTTTTAAATCATGGCGTGTTGATGCAGCAAGCATTTCATCTGGACCCAATCGAAGATGCTGATATTTATCCACTTGTTTATCAAGGTGCTGGCGATAGCTTTCTTAGCGCTAATGATAAAATTGCAGCTCCAAGTAACGAAGTTGGTCTTGATTTTGAGGGCGAATTTGGCGTGATGGTCGGTGACATCCCAATGGGGAGTAGTCCAGAGTTTGCACTTGAGAAAATACGTCTAATAGTCATGCTTAACGACATCAGCTATCGCGCACTCGGGCCAAGAGAAATGAAAACAGGTTTTGGCTTTGTACAAGCTAAAGGCCCTACCAGCTTCGCACCATTTGCTATTACCCCTGATGAGCTTGGTGAAAACTGGCGCAATGGTCGTATTTCACTGCCACTAGAAGTTTACCGTAACGACAAATGGTTTGGTGCGCCTGATGGCACAGAGATGTTTTTTGGTTTTCATGAATTAATTGCCCATGTCGCTAAAACTCGCCCTATTAAAGCGGGCACCGTGTTTGGCTCAGGTACTGTTTCTAACGCAGATATTAGTAAAGGACAAGCCTGTATCTCAGAGCTACGTGCTAAGGAAATGATTGCCACAGGCAAACCACAAACAGACTTTTTACAATCTGGCGAAACAGTTCATATGCGAGTACTAGATTCGCAGGGCAAGTCAATATTTGGAGATATAAAACAAGAAGCCATAATGGAGAATACACATGTTTAATCCATCACAATACACATTAATCGATTTATCGGTAACGCTTGAGAATAACCCCTATACCGATCCACCGCCATTATTACCAAAAATCGAGTATACCGACCACCAACAAGGTTGGCCAGAAATGTCATCAATGTTCCCTGGTTTAAAAAAAGATCAACTCCCAGGAAATGAATCGTGGGCGGCTGAACGTTTAGAGATCACCACTCATAGTGGCACTCACATGGACGCACCATGGCACTATGCCTCTACCACAGATGGTGGAAAACCAGCCTTTGGTATTGATGAGTTGCCCTTGGAGTGGTGTTTTCAACGCGGTGTTAAATTAGATTTTAGAGATTTCCCTGATGGTTATGTAATTACTGCCCTAGACGTTGAAAAAGAGCTAGCCCGAATTAATCACACCTTATCGCCGTTAGACATCGTTTTAGTCAATACCCGTGCAGGCTCTGTTTACGGTAAGCCTGGTTACCTTGATGCTGGTGTTGGTATGGGCCGCGAAGCCACCTTGTATCTTTTAGAGCGCGGTATAAAAGTTGTGGGTACCGACGCTTGGAGCTGGGATGCTCCTTTTAAATTCACTAAACAACGTTTCGAAGAAAGCGGCGACCCATCAATCATTTGGGAAGGCCATAAAGCGGGTCGCGACATTGGTTATGGGCAAATGGAAAAGCTAGCAAACTTAGCATCACTACCAAGTAGTGGTTTTTTAGTTTCATGTTTTCCTTACAAAATTAAACATGCCTCAGCAGGTTTTGTCAGAGCTGTCGCATTTCTAGAAAAGTAGTTGAGCACAACACATTAATTTATTAAGAGGTTATTATGTTTAAGTATTTCCCGACGAATTATGTATGGAATTTATCAGTAAATTTAGCTATCGAAATGGGCGCTCGCATTGGCGAAATCGAAGAAATGTGTGGCCCTTTACAAGAGGCTGCAAAATCACCAGATAAAGAAGGCGTTCAAGCATTTAGAGACACGTGGGCTAAAATGGCCGATAAACTATGTGGTCTTGCTGAAGAAGATCTAGAACGTGGCAGACTACTTTCTGCAGGGTACAAATATAATCGCGCTGCAACCTACCTTATAACCTGTGAACGCATTCAAGCACATGGCGCCTCGGGAAGAACAGAGCTGTATAAACGTTCACTTTCGCTTTTTCAAAAATCAATCGAACTGGGTCACGAAAACTGTGAACGCGTGGAAATTCCTTATGAAGGCAAACACCTTAGTGCTCTTTATGTCAAAGCCAAAGGCGTTAAAGGCCCTGCCCCTATTCTTATACAAATAAACGGCCTAGATTCATCAAAGGAAATGAAATATCGCGTTGGTTTACCACAATGGTTAGCAGAACGTGGCGTTTCATCACTTGTTTTAGATCAACCAGGTACAGGTGAAGCGTTAAAGCTACAAGACTTCCATGCTCGTTTTGACACTGAGCATTGGGCAAGTGTTGTTGTTGATTGGTTAGAACAACATGATGAAGTAGATAGCAAGCTAATTGGCATGGAAGGTGTCTCTTTAGGTGGCTATTACTGCCCTCGTGCGGTAGCGAATGAACCGAGACTTGCCCTAGGCTGTGTATGGGGTGCAAACCACGATTGGCGTGACGTTCAAAAACGTCGCTTAGAAAAAGAAGGTGACTTCCCCGTACCTCATTACTGGGCACATGTGCAATGGGTTTGGGGTGCAAAAAATATGGATGATTTCATGGAAATTGCTGAAAACGTCCACCTTGATGGTCAAATTGAAAAAATTAAAGTGCCATTTTTAGTCACTCACGGCGCTAAAGATTCGCAAATTCCACTTAAATGGGCCGAGCGCACCTTTGAGCAACTAGTCAATAGCCCTAAGCGTGAGCTAAAAATCTTTACAGAACGAGAAGGTGGTGTACAGCACTCTAGCTTCGACAACAGTTCAAACGCGGGTCAGTACATAGCTGATTGGGTAGCTGAAACATTTAACGAATTAAAAAAACAATAAGGATCACACCATGAATATTATTGGCCCCGATACGCTTGTTTTTGGTGTTGAAGACACCGAGAGTTGTAAGCAGTTCGCACTAGATTATGGCTTAACACAAAAAACTGAAACACGATTTGTTGCTCTTGATGGCACAGGTATTGAGATTAAAAAAGCAGATGACAGCTCATTACCGAATCCTCTTGCTACTGGTTCAATGCTGCGTAAAACAATTTACGGTGTAAAAGATCAGCATACAATAGATGCTTTAAAAACAGAGCTTGAAAAAGACCGAACAGTAACAACTTTAGACGATGGCAGTATCGAATCTGTTGACGATTTAGGGTTTGTTATTGGTTTTCAAGTGACCATACGGCAATCGCTTGAGAATCTACCAGCAGAAAAAGTCAACGCGCCAGGGTGTGAAAACAACCGTGCTGTAAACAATATTGGTATTAATACAGACTTCAAGGCAAAGCCTCGTAGCCTTTCTCATGTTGTGTATTTTGTACCGGATGCCGTTAAAGCTGAAGCTTTTTACGCACAGCGTTTAGGCTTTATTACAACGGATCGTTTTACCCATGTAGGTCCTTTTATGCGCCCTGCCGGTACCAACGATCACCACACATTATTTTTTATAAATACCCCGCCACACATGCAAGGTATTGAGCATTTCACTTTTCATATGAGCGGACCAACAGAAGTTTCTCAGGCAGGTACTGCCTTAGTTAATAAAGGCTATCAAAGCTTTTGGGGGCCAGGTCGTCATATATTCGGATCAAACTGGTTTTGGTACTTCAAAAGTCCGTTTGGCTGCAACATTGAATATGATGCTGATATGGATTTACACGATGATGAATGGACTGCACGAGAAGCAATGCCGGGTGCTGATAATTCACAAGCTTTCTTGCTTCAGTACCGCGAAAAGTGGGCACCAATGGGCCCACCTCCCGGTAAACCAGAGTAATCATGAGTAAAGTATTTATCGCCTATAAAAGCGATATTACAGAGGGTCAAGCTAAAGGCTTTGACCCTCTTAATCAAGGGCGCGACAGCCTCTTTATAGTTCATAAAAATGGGGAGTATTATGGCTATAAAGATATCTGTCCTCACTACGGTGATACCACATTACCTTGGAAAAAAGATAAATACTTAGATTCAAAAAGTGATCAAATAGTCTGTGCTGCTCACGGCGCTTTATTCGAAATTAGCACTGGTATTTGCACACAAGGGCCATGTAAAAATCAGGCCTTAACAAACATTGAATTAGATATTCACCAACACAATGAAATTTGGGTGGATATAACAACAATAAAGGAGTTCTAAAATGAACCCGTGTATTTCTAATGTATTAATAATTGGTGGTGGCTTCTCTGGTATGTCGGCAGCCATCGAACTTGAGAAAAAAAATATTGCTGTCGATTTGGTAGAAATTGATCCTAACTGGCGAGCAGAAGGGGCTGGGATCAGTTTAGGTGGAGCTACAATTCGAGCTTTTCAACAACTTGGAATTTTAGAAGAGTTTTTAGCAAAAGGCAGTGCCCATGAAGGGTTAGATATATATGCCCCACATGGTTTGCACCTGGCCCATATACCAACGCCATTAATGGCTAATGCTAATATTCCAAAAGCGGGCGCTATAATGCGACCAGCACTTGCACAAATTTTGGCAAATAAAACGAAACAAACCAATGCCAATGTTAGGCTTGGCTGTACATTTTCATCTATTGAACAAGACGAAAATGGGGCAACAGTAACCTTTACCGATGGCACAACAAAAACATATGACCTAATTATTGGTGCTGATGGCTTGTACTCAAAAGTACGACAAGTCACATTCCCTGAAGCTGAAAAGCCTAAATTTGTAGGCCAAGGTGTATGGCGAGCCGTACTGCCTCGCCTTGAAGGCATTGATAACACGGTAATGTGGGTAGGCGAACATATTAAAGTAGGGGTTAACCCTATGTCGAAAAACGAAATGTATATGTTTGTTACAGAGGATAAAATTGAAAATAATTATATTGAACCAAAAGACTTTTTACCTTTATTAAAAGCACTTGTAGCCAAATTTCCAGCACCGGTAGTACAAGAAATACATGCTCACCTAAATGAAAACTCTAAAATTGATTACCGACCACTTGAAGGGCTATTAGTTAAAGAAGCATGGCATAAAAACCGAATCGTACTTATTGGCGATGCAGTACATGCAACGACACCTCATTTAGCGTCGGGTGCATGTATAGGTATTGAAGACGCTATTGTACTGGCTGATGAACTAACTAAGCATGCTCAGTTAGAACACGCACTAACCGCTTTTAAAGAGCGCCGTTGGGAGCGTTGTAAGCTTGTTGTTGAAAACTCAGGTCGACTTGCTCAAATTGAAATAGAAGGAGGCGACAAAGCTGAGCACTCTGCAATTATGCGCGACTCCCATATTGCTTTAGCTAAAGCAATATAACTGACCCGATTTTAGGTTAACTAGGTTGTTAATACCCCTTCGCTGAAAATGAGTGACAGCGAGGGGGTATTATTTATATTATCCCAACTAATTATAAAAATAACGGACGCCTTGCCATATCAAATGCAGGGATAAAAAGCTCAAGATAAGTCGTAATACCTTTCTAAAGTTAGCTCCATGAGTTTTATTTAATACATGTAAACCTACAAACGTTCCGAACACACCACTAATAACCATGCAAAAAATTAAAGGCAGCCAATTAAAAAATGCAAATCCAACAACGCTAAAAACCGCCGCTTTTAATACATGCTGAAGTGCCATACAGCTTGAAAATGTTGCCGTAAATTTTAATTTTTCATACTCTTTTGTATACAAGTAACTGCTTACAATTGGGCCGCTAGCGCCAACAAATACAGAGAGAAAGGCAGTACTTAACCCTGCAATAAAGCGCACGCTTGGTGATGTGCCACTAAATTTAGGCTTTGGGCCCCACAACAAATAAAAAATAAATATTGCCAACACAATTTTCATCGGCTCAAGTGCTATTTGTGTTACTACAGTAGTCGATAGCACAGCACCAAACAGCCCTCCTACTGAAAAATAAGCCAACATATTCAGGTCAATGTATCTAAACGTTGCTATTGCTCGAGTCGCATTAGAGCCTAACTGAACAAGGCCATGAACGGGAATAACAATTGACATAGGCAGTATAGAGGCCATTGAAAGCAGTAGTAATAAGCCGCCTCCTGCGCCAAATGTGGCGGTAATAAATGATCCAAAAAAAGCGAATGCAATTAAAATCCCCGCATATAGCGGGGTGAGTAAATCATTTAGTAATAAGCTCAAAACGAAAAACCTTAATTGCTACATTTAAAACTCTTCGGTGTCTATTTCCGCTTGAGTTGCTTCAGGATAACGCGGACCACTAACTGAGAACGGTGAGAATAAAGCTGATAGTTGTGTTAACTGCTCTGCTGACAGTACAATTTTTTCAGCACTTACATTATCGGCTAAATGTGTATTATTCTGTGTGCCAGGGATAACATGAACATGCTCACCTTGATGAAGCACCCAGGCTAAACACAATTGAGCCAGTGTTAAATTTGTGCTTTGTGCGATAGATTTTAATGCACTTAACAATTGCTTGTTTTTGCTAAAATGAGGTTCATTAAAGCGTGGCATACCACGTCTAATATCACCTTCAACTAGTACCTCTAGACTGGTAACTTGCTCAGTTAAGAAGCCTCTCGCTAATGGTGAAAATGCAATAAAAGCAGCCCCTATATGCTTACATGTTTCGAGGACTGCAATTTCAGGATTACGTGTCCATAACGAATACTCTGATTGCACCGCTGCAATAGAATGAACATTATTTGCTCGCTTTATTGAGTCGGCTGATACCTCAGATAAGCCAATTGCTTTAATTTTTCCTTCACCAACTAAGCGCGAGAGCTCGCCAACACTCTCCTCAATCGGCACAGATTTATCCATACGATGTAAGTAATATAAATCTAGAACTTCTGTATTTAGACTAGTTAAAGACGCCTCTATTGTTGATCGAAGCGTTTGTGGACGCCCATCAATAACACGCTTGCCATTAACGCCCGCCATACCACATTTGCTCGCCAAAAAAATTTTATCTCGGTGTGGAGCTAAAGCTTTACCTAGTAGGGCTTCATTTTTACCAAATCCATACAAAGCGGCAGTATCAAAATGCTCAACACCTAAATCAATCGCTGCGTGTAATAAATTAATTGCAGCTTCATCTGAGGGAGGACTCCCATAGGCATGGCTCAAGTTCATACAGCCCAACCCAATTGGATTAACGCTATGACCATTAATTTTACGCTTATTCATACGCCCTCCTTTGCGATTAATTATTGATTATTTAATTGCTGCTCTAAGTCGTGAAGCACCCGATAACAATCAAGTACCTGCTCCACACTTGAGTTAGGCTCGCGACCTTCTTTTATAGCAGTAAAAAACTCTCTATCTTGCAGCTCAATACCATTCATTGATACATCAACAGCGGAGACATCAATCGCATTTTCTTTGCCATCCACTAAATCATCATAGCGTGCTATGTATGTTCCTGTGTCACCAATATAGCGGAAAAATGTTCCTAAAGGCCCATCATTGTTAAACGATAATGATAAGGTACAAATTGCACCATTTTCAGCTAGTAATTGAATAGACATATCTAAAGCAATACCAAGCTCTGGGTGAATTGGTCCCTGAATAGCATTCGCTTTAACCACTTTAGCGCCTGCTTGATAAGCAAATAAATCAACAGTGTGCGCAGCGTGGTGCCATAAAAGGTGATCAGTCCACGACCGGGCCTCGCCTTTAGCATTGATATTTTTACGACGGAAAAAGTACGTTTGTACATCCATTTGCTGAATACTAAACTCATCAGCCGAAATTTTATTATTAACCCATTGATGTGATGGATTAAAGCGGCGAGTATGCCCAACCATACAGGTCAGCCCCGTGCGCTTTTGTACCTCAACTACTTTTAATGAATCTTCCCAGCTATCTGCTAATGGGATTTCAACTTGCACATGCTTACCCGCTTCCATACATTGGATAGATTGCGCAGCGTGTTGCTGAGTGGGTGTGCATAAAATCACTGCATCGGCATCAATTTTAAGCGCATCATTTAAGCTTGTAAAAACCTGTGGAATGCCATACTCATCAGCCACTTTTTGAGTTTTTTCTAGCGTACGACCAACAAGTGCTACCACTTCAACACCCTCGATATTTTTAATACCGTCAAGGTGCTTAATTCCAAATGCGCCTGGTCCAACAACAATTACTTTCATAAAATTTCTCCAGGTTATTTATTTTCTAAAACAAGATGACCAACAGCAGTATTAGATGCGGGTACATGATAATGACGCTTCTTTAATTCAACCTCATCATTGAGCGCACCACGCATTACGAGCCACATAATAAGCTCAATGCCTTCAGAGCCAGCTAGGTTAATGTATTCAAGATGTGGTTTTAGGGCTAAGTTTTCAGCATCATCAACAATGTCATCTAAAAAAGCATTATCAAATTCTTTATTAATTAAACCTGCACGCGGTCCCTGTAATTGATGGCTCATGCCGCCCGTCCCCCAAATTTGTACATTCAGGTCTTCATCAAAACTTTCTACAGCTTTACGTAAGGCCTTACCTAAATTGTAACAACGCTGCCCAGATGGGGTTGGATAAAGCACTACATTTACTGCAATAGGAATAACTTTACACGGCCAATTTTCAGGCTGACCAAACATCAGTGATAACGGGACCGTTAAGCCATGATCAACATCTAAAGTATTGACGACAGTTAAGTCAAAATCGTCTTGAATAATAGATTGAGCAATATGTGAAGCAAATTCAGGATAGCCTTTTACATTTGGCACAGGACGTGGCCCCCATCCTTCATCGGCTGGCTTAAACTCTTCACCCGTTGCAATCGCAAAGGTAGGAACTAAATTAGAGTCAAACGCGGTTGCATGATCGTTATATACTAATAATACAACGTCTGGTTTTTGCTTTTTTATCCACTCTTTAGCGTAATCATAACCCTCAAATAATGGTTTCCAATACTCATTATCTGTTATGCCATTATCAATAGCAGCCCCAATAGCCGGAACATGTGATGTAGCAACACCTGCATTTATTTTGGCCATGATTAACTTCCTTTCTTTAATGTATTACTGCTGTCGGGTGCACGACCCCCTGATAGCATCATTTGCGCGTATTCATCTTGTGTCATCCCCGTCATCGTTGATGCTGCGGCTTGAAAACTAATACCGTCGCTAGAAAATATTTTTGCAAGAAAATAAATATTGCCGCCTAGGCTCATCATTCTGTTGTAATCACGTGCTATAACCGCTTCTTTTTGTGCTTCGCTCATTGGCCACTCATCAAGGTAGACTTTCTCACCTGCTTTAAATTTCTTCCGATTTGGCGCTTTCATCAACGACATGCAAAATTGATTTAAGTGAAAACCTAAACGCGCCATATCGGCGTCAAATATAATGGTACCTGGCACCTCTTTGTAAGGTTTATTAATAGCCATATGTATTCCTTATTTCGACCAATACAAACGCATTGGATTATCAATTAATAACTTTTTCTGTAATTCAGCAGTAGGTGCAAAAAGTGGAATCATGTCCACTAATTTACCATCGTCGGGCATGTGGCTTTTCATATTTGGGTGCGGCCAATCAGTGCCCCATAAAACACGATCAGGAAAACTTTCCACGACTTTACGCGCAAAAGGAACAACGTCTTGGTAGCCTTTATCAGGACCATCAGCAGAGATCCGTTCAGGGCAACTTACTTTAGACCACACATTTTCATTCTCACGCATAAACTGTAAAAACAACGCAAAGTCTTCGCCTTCAACAGGTTTAGTAACATCTGGGCGCCCCATATGGTCAACGACTAATGTCGTTGGCAAACTAGTGAAAAAATCATAAAGCTCGGGCAAATCTTGGCTTTCAAAATAGATAACAATGTGCCAATTACGTTTAACAATACGATCAGCTATACGTTTTAACGAGTCAAATGGCAAGGCATCAACTAGGCGCTTTACAAAATTAAAACGTACACCGCGTACACCTGCAGCATGTAATTTATCAAGCTCGGCTTCGCTAATATCTTCTTTAATAGTTGCAATACCACGTGCTAAACCATTTGATGCTAAAAGCGCATCTACCATCGCATTGTTGTCAGCTCCATGACAGGTTGCTTGCACAATAACATTTCGACTAAATCCTAAGTAATCGCGTAAATCCCAGAGCTGCTGTTTTGATGCATCGCACGGTGTGTATTTACGTTCGGGTGCAAAACCAAACTCATTGCCAGGACCGAATACATGACAATGCGCATCAACAGCCCCTTTCGGTAACTCAAAGCTAGGTTGTGATGGCGATTGATGCCAATGAAGCCAATCGGCATCCATTACAAATTGACTCATAAACCCAACCCTTTTAGTTTGGCGTCTAAACGTGGGTATACGCGACGCGCATTTTCTTCAAATATCGCTTTTTTGTCCGCTGCCGATATTTCTAATGTGTCAATGTAACGTTTAGTATCATCAAAATAGTGTCCTGTTTGCGGATCAATACCGCGCACGGCACCAATCATTTCAGAGCCAAATAAAATGTTTTTAGTATCAATAACGTCTACTAATAAATCAATCCCCGGTTGGTGATAAACGCAGGTATCAAAATACACATTTTTCATTACGTGCTCATTTAAAGGTGGCTGCTTCATCATATCAGCCAATCCACGATAACGCCCCCAATGATAAGGCACCGCTCCACCACCATGGGGTATAATAAACCGTAAATCAGGAAACTCTTTAAACAAGTCACCTTGTAAAAATTGCATGAATGCGGTGGTATCAGCATTCATATAATGCGCGCCCGTCGCATGAAAATTTGGATTACATGAGCCCGATACATGGATCATTGCAGGAACATCGAGCTCAACCATTTTTTCATAAAGTGGAAACCAACTCGGATCGGTTAACGGAGCTGAAGTCCAATGACCACCAGAAGGGTCAGGGTTTAAATTACAACCAACAAATCCTAATTCATTAACACAGCGCTCTAGCTCAGCAACTGAATTTTCAATTGGTACTCCCGGCGATTGTGGTAATTGGCACACTCCTATAAAACGCGTAGGGTATAAGTCAACAACTCGCGCTATTAAATCGTTACAGGCTGAGGTCCATTGTTTTGATACCTCCTCATTACCTACGTGATGAGCCATAGCCGATGCACGAGGTGAAAAAATAGTCATATCTAAGCCGCGTTCATCAAGTAATTTTAACTGATTTTTTTCAATACTTTCGCGAATTTCATCGTCCGAAATATAGGGAACGCCTGGAAGGGCTCTTCCCTCTTCAAATGCTTTAATTTGCGCTGCTCTAAAAAGCTGTAATGACTCTGGCGCTGTTGTGTAATGTCCGTGGCAGTCTATTATCATTGTGTGTCTCCTGCTGAGAATATTATTGAAACTATCTTTTAGTAGTCGATCAAGCCATTGCTGAGCCGACCATTAATAAGCGCGCGGTTCTTAACAGCGCAGAACGATGTATTTTATAAGTGCTCAGTTGAGCGATACCTGATACCTGCATTTCAACAGTAAACTGACCCGTTGGATGCTCAACAACGATATCAAACTCCCCATCAATAAAGTTTTGGTTAGCATGCCTATAGGCTACAGTACCTTTTAAAACACATGCACTTGCTACGCTCACACTGCCTAACACCCCAATAGCCTCATGAACACGGTGGGGTATAAATGTTCGAGTGTTAATTACCCCACCATTTTTTGCAGGGCTTACTAAAGACATTTTTGGAATCGTTTTATTAGTTACATCCCCTAAATTCATCATCTTAGCCGCGATTAAACGAATAGCTTCAATCTTTTGCTTTAAATCGGTATTATCTTCGAGTGAATTAGGCGACTCATCACCCACTAAACCAAACTCGCTAGCATCTAAAATAACCACCGGCATGCCGTTATCAATACAGGTTATTGAATACCCATTAATTTCATCTATGGCATTACCCGTAGGAAAAAGTGCACCACAATTGGCACCCGCTATATCTAGAAAGTCGAGCGTGATAGGCGCTGCTGAACCTGGTACACCGTCGATTACGGCATCCCCTTTATAGCTTACTTTGCCATTAGGAGTTTGAACGCGTGCAACAGCTGAGGCTGCAGTATTTAGCATATGAATTCGAACATCGGTTGTTTTTTCTTTTGCATTCACTAAGCCCTGCTCAATTGCAAATGGCGCAACACCGGCGAGTAAATTGCCACAATTTTGTGTATCACTCACCACCGCTTTATCAACTACAACTTGTAAAAAAAGGTAATCCACATCAGTATTTGCTCGCATTGATTTTTCAACAATAGCCACTTTACTGGTGAGAGGATGCGCACCACCTAAACCATCAATTTGCCTTGTGTCAGGCGACCCCATTATGTGTAACAGTAATTCATCGCGCTTTGAGGAATCACTCGGAAGATCACTGGCTAAAAAATAAAGCCCTTTAGAGGTACCACCGCGCATAATTGAGCAAGGAATAGCCGCGTGCATTTACTTATCCTCACTTTGCTTTATATAAGTTAAGCCTTTAGCTGCTAAACGCTCGCGCATAGCATATATATCCAAACCTAACTCACCCGAAGCTAAACGCTTTCGCTTGTCTTCTTCGTTAGCAACACGTTTCAGGACTTTTTCATGAACCTCTTCACCACGACTTTGTTCAACAACAACAACGCCGTCATCATCAGCAACAATGATGTCTCCAGGTTTTATATAAGCCCCTGCGCACACAACTGGCACATTGACATTTGCAATGGTTTCTTTAACTGTACCTTGCGCATAAACATCTTTAGACCAAACCGGGAAGCCCATTTCAGTCAGTGTTGCGATATCGCGTACGCCACCATCAATAATTAAACCTTTAACGCCTCGCGCTTGTAATGAAGTTGCCAACAAGTCACCAAAAAAACCGTCAATACACCCGCTCGTAGGTGTAACAACAAGTACATCACCTGGCTGACATTGCTCTACAGCTACATGAATCATCCAGTTGTCGCCAGGAGCCACTTCACATGTTACTGCACTGCCAGCAATACGAGCAGAGCGATAAATAGGCTTCATATAGCTGGCTAATAAGCCAACGCGACCTTGTGCCTCATGTACCGTTGCAACTTCAGCATTTTGGTATTTTTCTAATATCTCTTTATTAGGGCGCGCTATATCTGTAATACACACAGCCATACTATTTACCTTATTTATAATTAAACGCTATTGATGCAATGAGTATATTGAAGTCAGCTATATAAAGAACTTTAAAAAGCTGTCAAAGGACATTAGTTTTTTCTATAGTGGTAGTAATCAAATATTAATGTGTGAGTTAAATAAAAATGAATTTTAACAATAGACATTTGTTAAGCGCCTTGTATATAAGGAACTTAATGTCGTTAAGCAAGGCAGCTAATACTGTTCACTTAACCCAGTCGGCACTCACCCAAGGCATTAAAAAACTTGAAAACGAACTTAATCAAGTCCTATTTATTCGGACCCACTCGGGGATGACACCGACGCCAAGCGGTATATTTTTTCTAAATCGGGTTGAACGTGCATTTGAGTATTTGGATGAATTTTCGAGGGTTATTTTTAATAATAAACATAAGCAAGATGCCTTTAATCGCTCTGTCACTTCAAAGCAATTAGTAGCACTCATACACTTAGTACAAATGAAAAACTACACCGCTGCAGCCAATAAACTTAATTTGTCGCAACCCACCTTACACCGCAGCATCAAAGATTTAGAGCAACTATGTAAAAAGGACCTCGCGGTACGTTCACCCGTGGGTATTGAACCTACTTGGACGGCAAACTTGCTAAATCGTTTTGCAAAGCTGTTTTTCTCTGAATTACGCCAAGGTATTTATGAAATGAGGGAGTTTAATGGACAAATGGATGGTGCTCTAAAAGTAGGTAGCTTACCATTGGCACGCTCAGCTATTGTGCCATTGAGTATTATTGCTTTAAATAATGAATTTCCTGATGCCCAGCTAAGTATTATAGATGGTCCATACCAAGAGCAGCTAGCTAACTTACTTCATGGTGAAATTGACATCATTGTCGGTGCATTACGCATCCCTGCTCAACATAATGATATTGAACAAATTCCATTATTTAAAGATCAACTTTGTGTTGTAGTAAATGCTCAACACCCTTTGGCAAGCCGCCAAACAATATCAACAAAAGAGCTCCAGCAACTTGATTGGGTAGCACCTAACAAAAGCACACCCGCGTGGCAGGTTTTTAGTAACATATTTGTTAGCCGAGGTTTACCACCACCAAGCCATGTAATAGAGTGCAGCTCGCAAGTTGCTGCGCGCGGTATTTTATTAAACAGTTCTCGAGCGGCCTTGTTGCCAGCCAAGCAAGTTGAAATAGAAGTACAAACAGGAATATTAGCTATCTGCCCGATGACACTGCCCGATACTGACCGTAGTATAGGACTGACGATACGAAAAGACTGGCAGCCTACCCAAATGCAATCGCGTTTTTTAACAATAATTAAAAACAATACGCGCATGCTTTAATCGAGCTAGTTAATATTCGACTGTTGCTTGAATAATGTTGGGGTTGTATTAGTGGCTAACTTAAAAAAACGGCAAAAATACGCGCTATCTTTAAATCCTAAATGAAGCGCTATTTCGTCGATTGTTTGTGTAGTATAGATTAAACGTCGCTTTGCCTCAGTGATCAGACGTTGATGAGCAATTGCTTTGGGAGAATCATTTAATAAACTTTTACAAATACGGTTTAACTTTGAAGTAGATATATGTAGCTTCTCAGCGTAGTCAGGAATAGTCATATGTGAGGTATAATTTAGCTCAATTAAGCTTCTAAAATTAACGACTATTTCTGTTTCTCGACTGCGGGCGTTACTTGCCAAAAGAGTAGTGTTTTTTTGCCTAAAAATATTTAACAATATCAATTTTAGCAATTGCTCAACGGCAATAGGCGCACCTAATTCATTATAATTAATTTCATACATTAGCAGCTCTATGTAGTGCTTTAAATGCACTAAACGTGCTGCATTTTCAAACTCAACCGTTAATGGCTTTAATAACAATTGATTCAGGCTAGTCTCACCATAATTGCTTACTAAAAAACTGTCGTCTATTGAAATCACAAAGCCTTGTGTGCGTGGTTTAAAATGAAAGCCATGTACAACACCAGCCGGAATAATTACCCCCCAATCCCCATTCAGTTGATACTCTCTTTCATCTAACCTCGCAGCCCAAGAGTTATTAAAAACAATTACAATTTGAACTAACTTATTATGACGATGTGGGGATATCTCCCATTTAAGCTCACTGCTTCGATAAGCTATATCTTCAACATGAACAGCACCTGGCTCTTGGCGAATAAACGGCTCTCCGTATAGGTCATAAAATGGAATTTTTTTATTCATGTGCACGTGTACTCAAATTAACTTTGACTCAAAAGTACAACAGATGACATCAATTGTGAATGGTTTAAACATTAACTAATGAGCAATATAAAAGAACACGATGTTTTCAACGAGTATAAAAATGCAATCATTAAAAACTAAAATAGCAATCATTGGCGCAGGGCCCTCTGGATTGTTACTCGGTCAACTTCTAGCTAAAAAGGGGATCGATAACATAATTATAGAGCGCGCATCAGGCGAATATATTTTAGGTCGTATTCGTGCAGGTATTTTAGAACAAGGATTAGTGAGTCTACTAGCAGAAGCTGGTGTAGATGAGCGAATGAAAAAGGAAGGCCACATTCACGATGGCTTTGAAATAGCACATTATGGTCAACGTCATCGAATCGATATAAAGGCACTTACAAATGGCAGCACCGTTATGTGTTACGGGCAAACAGAAGTTACCCGTGATTTAATGCAAGCGCGCCAAAACATAGGGGCAACGACTTATTATGAGTCTAGTGATGTTGCCATTCATGAGCAAAGTTCAAACTCCCCATTTGTAACGTTTACACAAAATGGTATTGAATATAAATTAGACTGTGATTATATTGCTGGATGCGATGGCTTTCATGGCGTTTCTCGACAATCTATCCCTAAAGAAAAACGTAACGAATTTGAACGTATT
This sequence comes from Pseudoalteromonas sp. SG45-3, assembly GCF_014164075.1. Taxonomy (NCBI): domain Bacteria; kingdom Pseudomonadati; phylum Pseudomonadota; class Gammaproteobacteria; order Alteromonadales; family Pseudoalteromonadaceae; genus Pseudoalteromonas; species Pseudoalteromonas sp. SG45-3. Next base: position 43,535 of record NZ_JACJEN010000005.1, read on the forward strand.
TATCCTTTTGGCTGGCTTGGGTTACTTAGCGATACTCCCCCCGTTGCTGATGAGCTTATTTACTGTAAAACTAAACGAGGCTTTGCTTTAGCTAGTATGCGCTCTTCAACCCGTTCACGTTATTATTTACAGGTGCCATTAACTGATAAAATTGAAGATTGGTCTGATGATGAATTTTGGACTGAGCTTAAAAAACGCTTACCTGAAGACGTAGCTGAGATGCTGATTACCGGCCCCAGCATTGAAAAAAGTATTGCCCCTCTGCGTAGCTTTGTATGTGAACCAATGCAAGATGGACGCTTATTTTTAGTTGGCGATGCCGCTCACATTGTACCACCTACAGGCGCTAAAGGTCTTAATCTGGCAGCATCTGATGTATCCACCCTCAGCAAATTGCTAGATAAGACATACAATGGTGAGGAACCTGATGCGGTAGCCAAATACTCCGAAATAGCATTAAAAAGAGTATGGCACGCCGAGCGATTCTCATGGTGGATGTCAAACATGCTGCATGAATACGATGATGACAACATGAATGAAAACGAGACTAAAACGCTTGAACGATTCATGGCATCCGACCTTGATTTTCATCTAAATTATGAAGAAGGTAAAAAAGTAATAGCAATCCAATATGTGGGAATGCCATACGAGAAAATTTAAACAAGTTCCCTTAAAATAATAAGCTCATATGATATTAGTAACATGGGCTTTATTTATTAATATATACGATTAGTTAACTAACTTAGTTATATCGTTTAAAAGCTTAACTATCTGATCGTTTTTGATAGCTTACCAAAACTGATTAAATTCAATAATTTCATTCTTTATCGCTGAAAGTAGTGGCAAATTTTGAGTAAAATAAGGTGATGGGTTGCCATATGTAACAAATTTAACCCAAACAACATACATTTCAGTGGCAACATTTTATCTGGAGGTGATTAGCTGCTGAAATTTAACTTTCACAGAATCAAAACAATTGAATTCAAATTGTATAATATGCCTCCTAAACTTTTCCTTTTAAGCTATAAGCTATGTATTTGAATCGTTAAGGCCATGTCTGCTACCCAATAAATACGGCTTACCTAGCTACAATTTTACTGAATCAATGAAATTTTTCGTAATAATTAAAAAGTAAACAGCAACGCTTTGGTCAGGGTTTGCGCCTTGATTTAATGCTATTGTGTGGTATTTGAGTTTAATTTAAATGGCACATATGCAGCTTTAGCATACTGAATCAGCCTAACAGACGGACCAAATGGTTAATACATTAAAATCTAATATCATGCTTAAAATGCACTAAACATGCTTTGTTTAATTTTTTAATAAACACATATCAACACGCTCTAAAAATATAAATTTTAGTTATGAAAATTTAATATTTATGCCAATAAAAGCCCGTATATATACGGGCTCTATAAATGTTTATTGGCTAATTAGATTGGTTATCTCATTTAAGCGATTCTCAAGTGGGTCTTGTTTTACCTCACTTCCGTTCTCGTTAAATTCAATTATTCTATTATCTTTAGCATTGTAATTAGGCCAAGCAATGCCTTGCTTAGGTGACGGGTTGCTGTATTTAGCAAACCTTACCCATGCAGCGTGCATTGCACTGGCAATTTTAAAATCGTTTTGCGATGTTAACGGATTTTGCGCAAGAGTATTAAATACAAAAGGTATTTCAGTGGCATGGTATGCGCCATCAACTTTGCCTTTTAAGTGGCTAGGGACGTAATTAAAACGATAAAGCCATGTAGGCTCTTCACTCATACTCGCTTTGCTTGCAATATAGCGCGCAGGTTCTACAAAACGCTTATCACCGAATATCATAGAGCCTAGCAGTGGATAATTTAACTCCCCATTTTTAGCTAGCACAAATGGCGCATACGCTTTAGTAAACTGAGCTTTATTGTTCACTGATTCGATCGTTTCTGTGGCTATTGCAATAGCACCTTTCGGATTGTAGTCTTTTAAAAATCCCCACTCAAAATCCGTACTGCCAATAAAAAGTGGAACTTTTGTTTGTAGAGCTTGAGCAAACCCCTCCTCGTCACTTGTTAATACAATAGATGAGTCAATCATAGGCCCGCTGTAAGTAGGCGTATTTGCGTTCATCATATTCAAACCGCTCAATACCTTTTCTGCAGGTAAAGCACGTAGTTTTGCGAGTGCTTTTATATCATTGGTATTAATTCCCACACTTCTAGCAAATTGAATGCCAGCATCCTCAGCTGAAGGGTTACCTTTAGTGCCTTTTTTATTTAAGTATACGACCGTCTCTGTCGAATCACTTCTACCACCCCCTGATTGCACAATCGCTTTGTGAAAAAGCCCTTTAGATTGGGGCGATAACATATGAAAATTCACCGAGCGACCACCAGCTGACTCACCAAAAAGTGTTACATTATCAGCGTCTCCACCAAAATGGGTAATGTTATTTTTAACCCATTTTAGGGCCGCGATTTGATCCATTAAGCCGTAATTTCCAAGCGGTGTATTTTTGCTTTGTTCACTCAACCCAGGATGAGCAAAGAAACCAAAACGCCCTAACCTGTAGTTAAAACTAACAAATACAACGCCCGATTCGGCAAACGACTGACCACTATAAATAGCCGCTGACGAACCGCCATTGACAAAGCCTCCACCGTGTATCCACACCATAACTGGGCGCTTTTGAGTGATATCTTGTGCTGGTGCCCATATATTTAAGTAAAGGCAGTCTTCACTCAATGAGCCTTTTAGGGGCGCCGAATAACCAGGAAATGTGGTTTGCATACAGTCAGGGGCATATTGAGTTGCATCAAGCACGTCTCGCCACTGAGTCGCACTTTTAGGTCCCTGCCAGCGTAAATTAGCAATAGGTGCTTGTGCATAAGGGATCCCCAAAAATTTATTAACTGGCATTTTTGTATCTAGTACAGACCCCCCTTTAACAAGCCCTAATTGTGTTTTTGCAATCACATTATGTGTGGCTTTTGCTTGCTCATTAAGTTCAGCTGAGTCTTGCCCGTTCGCACAAATACTTATGCTCATAAACATTGCAATGATAAAGCGAATTCGTTTTAAGGTATTCATATTAAATTCCTAAATTAAGCAGGTTGCCTTATTAAGCAATTGCTTATTGATTAATGCAGCCACATGAAAAAGCCGCATTATATAAGTATTACTAACTTGGGTATCTCACACTGAAATAAAAAGAGCACTACTCTGTAGAGCAGGTTTAATTCGCTTTGTATTGGGTTAGCTGAATGTTCAGCTTTTATATCAACTTCGGCTATGTCCATGAGCGGTTATTACTAATTTTTTGTATGGAATCAAGATTTTGCTGCTTTGGTTTTCTTGTAAAGGCCAACTTATATGTATTCTTTTTTAACCTTTAATGGAGTCCCGTAATGTGGGTAATGCTCGGCGAGATATTTCCAAATAGCATGAGAGGATTAGGCTTAGGAGTTGCAGGGCTTGCTCAATGGCTGGCTAATTTTTTAGTCACTATTACCTTTCCCATATTGCTAGCCGCTGGAGGGCTTGTACTCGCATATTCGCTCTATGCATTTTTCGCATTAATATCGGTGCTTTTTGTTATTTACTTAGTAACAGAAACCAAAGGAACGAAACTAGAAAACGTGTAACTTTATCGTCCTAAATAGCTAAATTTAGGACGATAATTTTTTAGTGCCTACCCAACTAATCTATAACCTACCGCTGGCTCAGTTAAGATATGAATAGGGCTTGCAGGGTTTACTTCAAGCTTTTGTCTTAGTTGCGCTACATGTACACGAATATACTCAGGTCTATTAATGTATTGCTCCCCCCATACCTGACTTAAAATAGCATTATGAGTAAGCACTTTATCTTTATTTTGAAATAACATAAGCAAAATTTTATATTCTTTATTAGTGAGCTTTACATCGCTGCTGTTAAGCGTAACTGTGTGCTTATGCGGATCTATAATGATGTTACCGCATTGCAGTGCCAAACTGGGCTGTGTATTTACTCTTAGTAGCACACGCATTCTTGCCAGAAGTTCGTTTGCACTAAAAGGTTTGGTTATATAATCGTTTGCCCCATTATCAAGGGCTGTAACCTTTTCCACCTCGCCATCGCGAGCCGAAAGCACTAATATTGGTATTTGGCTCCATTGTCGTACTTCAAGTAACCAAGCCTGTCCATCCATATCAAGCAAACCCAAATCAAGTAACACTAAGTCAAAGCTTTGCTCACTCATTAATGAAAAACCATCAAGCCCTTTCGCACTAATTGATACGTTATAGCCACTGGCACCTAGTAATGTTTTTAAAAAACTTTGCAATGCAGGTGAGTCTTCTAGCACCAATACATTAATCATTCTTTGCACTCCAGCTAAGTATTGCTGTGGCTACTTGGGTCAGCTCATCAATAGCTAATACAAATTCGCCTTGATGAAACTGAGCAACTACATCGCAAATTACGCTACCAAGCCCAACTCCTTCATCCGAACTGCTTGGATGAGTAACTATGAGATTGCTTACGGCTATTTTATAGTGTGTTATATTAGCAATTCGCTCAGTATTAAAGTCCACTGTCGCCGCTCCATCACCGTAACGTGCCGCGTTTTCGAATATATTCGCAAGCGCGATTTCTAAAAGTGTTATATCACCTATACAACAAGTAGCTTTATCAAATACTAACGCTAAGTTAAAACCACTTAATTGCCGCTGCCTGCGTGCTTTAGCCTCAGTAACAAGTGTATGTACGTTGATAGCTTGCCACGCTAGCTGCTCTCCTATTTTATTTACCCGGCTAAGCTCCATCACTTTATTAAAATGCTGATTTAAGATTTCACTTTGCTCATAAATATTTTTTGCTTGTTCTGTAATTGATGCCTTACTTAGCTCAATATTTTCGTCAGCTAACATGCTTGATGAACCCATAATAGTAGCTAAAGGCGTGCGTAGATCATGAGATAAACTACGCAGCAATGCGTTTTTAGCACGTTCTAACTCTGCTTGTACTTTCATCGATGCCGACTGGTTTCTAAGATTTGAGTTTTCGTGGACCTGAAACAACAAAGACAGTGCCGTATCTATAAATGCACGGTTTTCAGGACTAAGTTCGGCATCTGAAATAAAGCCGCCCCATTGTGTGTTTTGTTCGATATTGAAGTACTCTCCATTATCCATTGTATTATTGTTCCAACGAAGTGTAATACCTAGATGGTTTTTAATCGATGTTGTAAATACTTGGCGCTGATCGTTTATATCATCAAGCCCATTAAGCGCCTTAGCTAACTCATATAAACATCGTATATTACTGGCATGTAACTGGGTATCACGAACGTTTTTACTTAGCTCGCCCGCCAATTTGCTTATCATCAAGCCAACTATAAGCATGACAGTAAAAGTGACTAAGTATTCAATTTTTTCGATATGAAATGTAAAGTACGGCAGTACAAAAAACCAGTCGGTACATGCCACACTAACTAACGTTGTAATCCCCGCTAAGGCGGCATTTTGACGCACCGCAACCCATGCTACCCAAAGTAATTGCAACATCACAATGTCGGTGGTCGTTAGCCACTCTCGAACTGGAAAAATAGCCAGCACAATAAAAATAGGCGCAATTGTTGTTAATAAAAGCGGCTTAAGCCATTTATTAATACCCATTTGTGCACTCCCATAAAATTCTCTTTTTATAGGTTACTGCTTTTTAATACGTTGTGTATAAAGTTTTTATAAAGATTTTTGGCTGTAGTGTTAAATGTTTATAAAGCTTAATTGATATGGGGTGACTCTTTTTTAAAATTCCATAGTCTTTGCTATGTAGTATTTTTTAAATAGGAACGCACATGGCACAGTTTGCAGTAATTGGATTAGGTAGTTTTGGTGTTACCGCCTCGCTTGAGCTTGCTAATCAGGGGCATCACGTTTGCGCAGCCGATATAAGCGAAAGCACCATTAACACGTTTGCTAATCAGTTAAATTACACTGTCATTTTAGATGCTAGTGATGAAACACAGCTTGCTCGACTCGACTTAACCAGCTGCCAAGCTGTATTAGTTGCAATTGGTGAAAACATAGAAGCGAGTATTTTATGCGTGCTGCATTTAAAAAACCTTGGTGTTAAACAAATATGGGTTAAGGCGTGCTCTAAAAGTCACCATCAAATTTTAAGTAAACTTGGCGTATCTCGTATTATTCACCCCGAAGAAGAAATGGGGATCAGAGTAGCACATGCACTTAACTACCCTATGGTTAACCAGTACTTTGCGCTTACACAATCTACATTTATTGTTGAGCTTGCCATAGATTTACATTTATCAGGGCGCAATATTGGCTGGCTTCTAAAAGAGCGTAACTCAGATATAAAACCGCTCACCTTACGCCGAGATGATAATTTCAATACAGACCTAACACTCGACACCGAGTTACGCCATGGTGATAGCCTTGTATTGCTGGGCTCTAAACATTACCTAACAAAACTCACCAAACGGTTTAAAGCTTTATGATTAACTGGCAAGCACACGTACTTCCAAAGCAATTTAATCGCCGTTTAAAAAATTTCAAAAGGCCTGTTAACCCCCCTTTAATTTTAACTGCTGGTTTTTTTGCTCTCATTATTTTAGGCACTTGCTTATTACTATTACCTTTTGCAAGTGTTGAATCGCTTAGCTTTATTCAAGCTTTTTTTACTGCATCCTCTGCGGTTACAGTTACAGGCTTAGTTGTTATTGATACAGGTACTGCGCTAACCACATTTGGGCAATGTGTTGTTATGGTACTTATTCAAATTGGAGGAATCGGCTTTATGACCGTAGCCGTTATTTCATTTTTAAGTATTGGTAAAAACTTAGGATTAAAACAACGTTTACTTGCAAGCCAAGCATTCGATACAAGCGATTTAAATGGAGTGATCCATGTAGCTAGATGTGTAATAACTTACTCGCTAATAATTCAGACTATAGCATTTTGCTTACTTTTTATTAGCTGGGTAGATGACTATGGTATTGCGGGTAGCGCCTATCAAAGTCTATTTTATACTATTTCGGCTTTTAACAATGCCGGGTTTGCACTCGACAGTAATAGCTTAATGGCTTTTAAAAGTGATGTATCTGTTAATCTTATTATCAGTGCATTATTTATAATCGGTGGCTTAGGGTTTACCGTTTTAATAGATATATATCAACAACGTCGCTGGCATAAATTAGCAACTAATACACGTATTGTATTAATTGCAAGTGCTGTAATAAATTGCAGTGCATTTTTGCTTATTTTTTTATTTGAATATTCAAATCCAGCCACACTTGCCAACCTACCTATTAACGAGCAAGTAATTGCTGCTTGGTTTCAAGCAGTTACACCACGTACTGCAGGCTTTAATACTTTACCTATTAGCCAGCTCAGTTCCGACTCGACATTGCTTACATTGTTATTAATGGTAATAGGTGGCGGTTCGGTAAGTACAGCAAGCGGCATTAAAATAGGAACTTTTGTTATTTTACTACTTGCTATGTATAGTTATTTACGCCAAAAACCCCAGGTAACCATATTTAACAGAGAGCTAAGCGACAAACTTGTGATAAAAGCATTGAGTGTTGTAATTTTATACTTATTTACGGCTTTTTTAAGCATCATGATTATGAGTAAAATCGAGCAAGCGTCTCTTTTAGATATTACTTTTGAAGTAATTTCGGCATTGAGCACTGTAGGGCTATCTCGTGATTTTACTAGTAATTTAAGTATGCCAAGCCAGCTAATAATAATTTTACTTATGCTGATTGGCAGAGTAGGTCCACTGACATTTGCTTATTGTTTTGCAAAACCTAAATTACAACCTCTTAAATTTGCTAAAACAACCATACAAATAGGGTAACTATTATTAAGGCCACTTAGCCAGCATAATTTATGTAAGGTACTATTGCGGTGCAAGTTAGAAAATTAATGACTCCTAAATATAACTTTATCTATTAGGAGTCTTTTATAGAAAAATAAAGATGAATATAAGCACACTTTTTCATTGTAGATATGAAAATAAATAAAATAAGCGCCAAACTATTACAATAGTTTTGGCGCTTATTAAAGGGGTAATATTTACCCTTTCATTTGTTCAAGCTCTTTGCCTTTGGTTTCATGTAAAAACTTAAATACAAATATTTTTCATGATGTTGATATTGCCCCTGAAGGAAAACACTACAAGAAAGCCTCGATAACGTAACGCACATAACTAACATTATCTAAAAAGAAATGCAGCGCACTGGTGTAAAGCCACTGTGGGGTACTGCTAACTTGTTCTCAAACAAACGTTTTGTGCCGGTGGTGCAACAAACCCTAATCCTAATACGTATGCATATGCAGCAGCGCAAGTTAAACATGCAATGGAAATTACGCATCGTTTAGGCGGCGAAAACTACGTACTTTGGGGTGGTCGTGAAGGTTACGACACACTACTAAATACAGATCTTGCGCAAGAAAGCGAGCAGTACGCACGCTTTTTGAAAATGGTTGTAGAACACAAGAAAAAAATTGGTTTTAAAGGCACATTATTAATTGAGCCAAAACCACAAGAGCCAACTAAGCACCAGTACGATTACGATACAGCAACGGTTGCAGGCTTTTTACACAAGCACGGCTTACAAGACGAAATTAAAGTAAACATTGAAGCAAACCACGCAACACTTGCAGGTCATAGCTTCCACCACGAAATTGCCGTTGCTTGCGCTAAAGGTATTATGGGTAGTATTGATGCTAACCGTGGTGATATGCAAAACGGATGGGATACAGATCAATTCCCTAACGATGTAGCTGAGTGAACACTTGTCGTTTACGAAATTTTAAAGAATGGCGGTTTTACAACCGGTGGCTTTAACTTTGATACTAAACTTCGTCGTCAATCGTGTGAACGCGATGATTTATTCATCGGTCACATTGGTGGTATGGATACGATGGCAAAAGCATTACTCAATGCAGCAGCAATGATTGAAGGCGGCGAGCTTTCTGACTTTGTAGAAAAACGTTACGCAGGTTGGAAAGAAGACCTAGGCCAAAGCATTTTAAAAGGTGAACAATCACTTGAGAGCCTTGCTGCGTTAGTACACGAAAACGACATCTATCCTAAGCAAGTTTCTGGCCGACAAGAGCTGCTTGAGAATATTGTTAACCGCTACGTATAAGGACATCTCCTCGGTTTTAAAGCCGAGGCGTACATCATTATGAACTTGTTAGAACAACTCAAAAAAGTAACCACGGTCGTTGCCGACAGTGGCGATGTAGAGTCAATCAAAGCCCTACAACCGGTTGATGCAACAACCAATCCTTCGTTAATTTTACAAGCTGCAAAATTACCTCAATATAAACACTTAAATAAGTTTTTCACATATATAAGATTGTTATATCTGATAGTTTTTAAATTGCTCCCACACAGCCTCTGCTACAGGCCCCAACACTTCTCCCCTTTTCTTAATAATGTAATATTTTAGAGGCGTTATATTTTGCACATCACTAAGTGACAGCATTTTCAGAGTATTATTTGCAATACCTTCATCAGCTAAATAACCTGGTAATTTGCCCCAACCCATTGCACTTTCGATAAGCATTTTTTTAGTTGGAAAGTCATTTACATACCATCGTCGCTGACCTTGCTGAACACCCCACTCTATGTTTTTTGAACCAGTGCCTGAGTCCTGCACAATTATTTGGTATTCGTTCAACAAATCAGTGGCTTGCCTTAGGTTTGGATTTCGCTTTAACAACAAAGGGGAAGCTACATTGATTAATGAGCCGCTATTTAACAAATGCTTTTCAATTTTCTCTTCTTGTGCAGAAAACTCCATTGTTGGTGTTATACACAGATCGGCACCGCCATCAAGTAAGGCTTCAATTGCACCTGTTATGTACTCTTGCCTGATTATTATTTGAGTTTCAGGGAACTGATTTTGCATATTTTTTAGTAATGGTAAAATACCCTTTAAATTAAATGATGCTTCAATTGCAATCGTTATACTTACCTCGTTCCCCTGTGCTATGTGGTGTGCAACTTGTTTAAGTTGTGCTGCATCATCTAGCAATTTCATAGCCTTATGAAACATAGTTTTTCCTGCACTGGTAAGCTCTAACCGATAACCATTACGACTAAATAAGGCAAAGTTAAGGGTATTTTCTAGTTGCTTAATGCCTTGGCTTATAGCTGGTTGAGTTTTGTGTAAAAGAGCACTTGCTTCACTCAATGATCCAACCTGAGCAACAGTAACAAACATACTAAGCTGTTCTAATTTCATAATTTACGCCAAACATGTAAAGCTAAAGTTTATATCTTATAAAAAAACATTCAATATTAATTAATAAGAACTGTGATTATTCTAACGTCAAAAGCTAAGCATCTGCTTAAACCACTCTTATTAAAGTTGGGAATAACATGAGCACAAAAGTAAAAAGAATTTTTATGTATACATCACTAGGATTAACAACACTTGCCTTTATAGCTGCAGGCTCTGCAAAACTAGCAGGAGTTGAGCAAATGCACTTATCTTTTGCTCTTATGGGTTTACCTGCTTGGTTTGGCTATTTTATTGGTGCAAGTGAACTTGCGGGTGCTATTGCTATTTGGATCAAAAAACTAAGCATTTTAGCTGCAAGTGGTTTGTTAGTTATTATGGCTGGTGCAACATTTTTTCATGTAGTTTACGACAGTGTTGCCAATGCAATACCTGCCGTTATTTTATGTGCTTTATTAATTAATATCATAATTAACCGACTCAATGATATAAACGCCTTAGATAGTAAGTAACCTAGAGCTATTTTCAATACAATGAATAACGATATATTCGCTTCTATCGTTATTCAAACCCTCTTTTACAAAATGACTAATGCTTTCGCATCTCTCATTTAGCCTAAAGATAACAAACTCGATCTCTAAACAAACAAAGGCTAAAGTTGTTTTATTCATTAAATTTTAATTTTGAGTTCATACCCTGTATTTAATAATTAAATATACGACGTACTAAAGTTTATTACTTGGGCTTTTAATATGCCTAATTAACTAAGGTGTAAAATATGAAAAAAACATTTTTAGGCATTTTCTCGATTACAGTAATAACTTACTTACTGAGCGGCTGCACAACATCAAATAACGGTAATATTACAAAATTGAGTGAAGATAAAATAAGTACTAGATTAAATAAATTACCTTCCTCGCTAACCTCTAGTGATTTGTTCAATACCACTGTTGTTGAACCCACTCAGCTATTTGATAACCTTTATTTTGTAGGATATATCAGCGTAGGCACTTTTGTTATCACTACAACTGAGGGCATTATTTTAATCGATACCATGTGGACTCCGCACGATGCCAAACATGTGATTGTTCCTGGACTAAAAGAGTTAGGCTTAAATCCTGAAGATATTAAATACGTAATAGTTACTCACGGCCACAGCGACCATTATGGCGGCGCTCACTACTTTGAATCACATTATGGCGCTAAAATTTTAATGAGAAAAAATGAGTGGGACTACATCCATAATCCAAGTGCACCTGTATTAACTGATCCTTTCGGTAACTTTTCTACCGAAATACCATTACCTAGCACTTACACCCAAGTTATCGATGGCGAAAAAATAAGTTTAGGTAAAACTAATTTAACTGTACTTGCTACACCAGGACATACGCCTGGTGGGTTGTCTTTGATAATACCTGTTACAGATAATGGCATACCTCATACAGTTGCACTTTGGGGAGGTACCGGTTTACCGGATACTAAAGAAGCAAATCAAACTTATTTGCACTCTTTAAATTATTTTCAAAAAATTGCAAACAAAAACGATGTTGATGGAAGTATCTCAAACCACCCGTTTTCACATGATCTAATTAATCAAATTAATACATTAAAAAATCGTAAATCTGATCAACGAAACCCCGTGATAACCGGTAATAAGGCATTTAATGAGTACATAGACGATGTATTGCGAAATAACGTTCAAAAGAAACTTTCGTCATTTGAGTCAAACTAATATAGCTTTTCACGCACCGGCGTTATCGTGCTAATGTATTTATAATGACGGTATATGTCGCTTTAAAGCGATACTCATTACTAATATAAAAGCATAGTGCACTTCTTTTTATGAAACCCCACATTTGATAGTCTGTATAAAAATACAGACTATCAAATGTGGGGTTAATTACTTTTAGTTTGGTTTATTGTTCTACCAAAATGACCGATACGTCGTCTGCATGAAAATCAGCAGTCAGTTCGTTTGACTCCACATAAAGTAAAGCCGCACTTTCCTCGGTTGTTATTGAATGGGTATAAGTGCCCGAAAGCTTTACCCAATCGCCTGCAATTACGTTTGTAACAGTGGTTAGCTCGAGGTATTCAGTGCTCGCATGCTCAATTTGCAGTGTAAGTTTAATTCCTGGCGATACCGCTGTGTTATCGTCAGATAACTTAACCCACGCAGATACATTATAGGTTTTGCCCGCTGTGAGCTTGGGTTGTTTCAAGTGAAATAGTAGCACTGCCTCGTGATTGCCATGAATCAAGACCGGCTTCAAAGTCACCATTAGTTAGCAGCTCTGCGTGTTGTTAAAAGTACGACCGGTGTTGAAAACCTTTATTTAGATCAGTTAGGTGCGTTTGGTAACGTTGACCGCTACCCTGCTAGACGTATTATAACCATTGTTTACTATTCGCTCGTACGCTTTGAAGAAACCAATCTTGTGAGCGGCGACAATGCTTTAGAATGTGAATGGTTTGATGTAAATAACGTTCTCCCTTTAATGTTTGACCACGCCGACATTTTAAAAAGTGGCTTAGATTACTTACGCTATAAAGTAAGGCACGAGCCGATTGGTTTTAGCCTGCTCCCTGAAAAGTTTACCTTGCTTGAGCTACAAGGAATTTACGAGTCGATTTTAAATAAATCACTCGATAAGCCTAACTTTAGACGTAAGTTCCAAAAAATAAACTTACTCATAAACTGCAAAGAAAAACAAACCAACGTAGCTCACCGAGCTGCTACTTTGTACCGTTTTGATATAAACTTATACGAAAAACTAAGAGAGTTTGGTTTTACATTTGAGTTTTAAATAAGCAAATGCATAATTAAATTAATGTTTGGTCTTTAAGGCCAAATAACATATTGCTAATATATATGTGATGTTTATAATTCGTCCGCATTATTAATATAAACTAATCAAAAGGAGCTTTTTTCTTGAAACTTACGCCGCCCTAGGCAACCACTCCTCTTTTTCATCAGCACGTTACGTGCAACCTTAATCGCCATCTGCGCGAGAATCACTGTTATTTAAATAAAATACTCCCCTATACTTTGGGAAACTAACTAATTAGGTTTATTACATGTTTGATCACGTAAAAAGAGATTGGCTCTCTAATGTTCGTGGCGATGTGCTTGCTGGTATTGTTGTGGCGCTTGCCCTAATACCTGAAGCGATTGCCTTTTCTATTATTGCCGGTGTTGATCCAAAAGTAGGTTTATACGCCTCATTTTGTATTGCGGTTATTATTGCCTTTGTAGGCGGACGTCCTGGCATGATATCGGCGGCTACCGGTGCAATGGCACTGTTAATGGTAACGCTAGTTAAAGACCATGGTTTGGAATACTTACTGGTTGCTACCTTACTCACTGGTGTACTACAAATATTTGCAGGCTTTTTAAAGCTCGGTGAATTAATGCGCTTTGTATCGCGCTCTGTTGTAACAGGGTTTGTAAATGCGCTGGCGATTTTAATATTTATGGCGCAGTTACCTGAGCTGACTAATGTTACTTGGCATGTTTATGCGATGACCGCAGCGGGCTTAGGTATTATTTACTTATTTCCGTATATTCCAACTATTGGCAAAATACTTCCCTCTCCTTTAGTGTGTATTGTTGTTATTACACTGGTTTCAATATTTTTGGGTCTTGATATAAGAACCGTTGGCGACATGGGCGAACTACCAGACACTCTACCTATATTCTTATGGCCCGATGTCCCCCTAACACTCGAAACACTGCAAATTGTTTTACCGTATTCAATTGGTCTTGCTGTTGTGGGCTTACTTGAGTCAATGATGACCGCCACTATTGTTGATGACTTAACTGATACAACGAGCGATCGTAATAAAGAATGTAAGGGCCAAGGTATTGCTAATATTGGCGCAGGCTTATTTGGTGGTATGGCGGGTTGCGCTATGATTGGGCAATCAATTATTAATGTTAAATCGGGTGGTCGCGGCAGGCTTTCTACCTTTATTGCAGGCTCATTTTTAATCATCATGGTGGTGTTTTTAGATGAATGGCTGCAGTTAATTCCTATGGCAGCCTTAGTTGCGGTAATGATTATGGTATCGATTGGTACGTTTTCGTGGACATCTGTTAAGGATTTAAAAAAGAACCCGCTTTCATCAAATGTAGTGATGATTTCCACCGTTATTGTGGTTGTTGCAACGCATAACCTAGCCATTGGCGTTTTAGTTGGTGTGTTGTTAGCTACGTTGTTTTTTGCCAATAAAATTGGTCGCTTTATGGTGGTTAAAACCAAGCATGATGAAAGCAACGATAAAATAACCTATGAAGTCGTTGGCCAAGTATTTTTTGCCTCAGCTGAGCAATTTATTGCATCGTTCGATTTTAAAAATGCGGTTTCTAACGTGGTAATTGATTTAACCCATGCACATTTTTGGGATATAACTGGTGTATCGTCACTCGACAAGGTGGTTATTAAATTTAGGCGTGAAGGCGCAACGGTTAGTATTATTGGTATGAATAGCGCAACCGAAACTGTAATTGATAAATTTGGTGTGCATAACAACCCTGAAGAAGTCGAAAAACTACTTGGCGGACATTAAGGAGAATGCAATGACTAAAATAATTACCTATGTAGATGGATCAGCCATTACTAAAAATGTAACCGATGCTGCTATTTGGGCTTCAAAAAAGCTAAATAAACCAATTAGCTTTGTGCATACAATTGAAAAAACGCAGCAAACTAATATCGGCGACTACTCTGGTAGTATTGGGCTTGGTGCACAGTCAACACTTCTTGATGAAATGACTAAGCTTGACGAACAACGCTGCAAAGTAAGTTTAAAAATGGCTGACGAATTATTAAATTCAGTAAGTGAGCATGCTAAATCGGCAGGTGTTACTAATTTTGAACTAATTAAGCGCCACGGTGATTTGCTCGATACCGTTATAGACTTAAAAGACGATACACGCCTTATTGTTATTGGCCAAAATGGTGCTGGACATAGTAATAGCTTCGCGGTGCTGGGCTCACATATAGAAACCTTAGTGCGCAATGCAACACAACCTATTTTGCTTATTCCTGAAACATTTAAACAACCTAAATCATTTATGATTGCGTACGACGGCCGCGAAACAGCCGACAAAGCGCTACAACAAGTGATTGATGGCGGCTTGTTACATGGTTTGCATTGTCATTTAGTGAGTATTAAAAATAACGAAAAAGACCTTGAAGAAAAATTTGTTAACGCACAGCACAAGCTTATCAGTATGGACTTTGAAGTGTCGGCAAGCTTTTTAGAGGGCAATATTTTTGACTCGTTAATGCAATATAAAGAACAAAATAATGTAGAACTAATTGTAATGGGTGCATTTGGGCACTCTAAACTAAGGCAGTTTTTTGTGGGCAGTAACACCATTAAAATGCTCGAGAACAGCGATGTGCCTGTGGTTATTTTAAAATAAATTTAATAACCTGCACCAAAAAGCCTAAAATCACTTAACTGATTTTAGGCTTTTTGGTTTTTGGCTTAGCTTCAAACTTTTCAAATAAAAACTGAATAAACGACGTAACCTTTTGAGTCACAAACTTTCTATGCTGCTCTGGCATAAATGAGCGCACGCCACGTTTGCTAAATGTTGCCATTATTTTTCGTTTACCGAGTTTGTCTTGTATTGCCAACTCGCCTTCGTGAAAAGGGGAATCATCTATTGAATTTGTGTTTATCATTTTGCTTGTAATTCGTGTGCGTATTTTATGGGCTAAATTTAACTCAATACACAATGAATGATAATGGGTGTTTTATTGACTGATAATGCACAATACAATGACAATACTTGCACCCTCTTAGTGCCAGGCGCGCACCAACATATGTCAAAACGGGTTTTTCATTCACTCTAAAAAAACATTAAATACTATTTAAACAACAACTTAAAAAACTGGCTATGTTTTTGCAAACACTCTATTAACAAGCCAGTTTTATTTACGGCAAAAATTTAGGTTGTTGGCACTATAGCTATTAGCAACCATCGGCAAAGAAGCCCGCACACAATTATGCTTAATGCGTATTTGTGGCGGGCTTTTTTGTTATTTGTATTTAAACCGTCACTTTAAGGAATGCCATATGCAAACCTCGCAAAAAATACTCATTATTGGTAATGGTATGGTCGGACACCACTTTGTTGAGCAAATGCGCCAAAGCGATGCCAACGCAGACATTACCGTACTTTGCGGAGAAGCAAATCTTGCATACGATCGCGTGTATTTATCAAGTGTATTTGATGGCAAAACAGCCGCCGATTTAGCACTTACCACTCACGACAACTATAAACAACTAAATATTAATGTGCATACCAGCCAGTGGGTTGAAGACATTGATAGATCAGCAAAAATAGTGACCACATTAACCGGTGAGCAATACCCGTACGACAAACTTATACTCGCTACAGGTTCGTTCCCATTTGTGCCGCCTATAAAAGGTAACGACCAACCCCATTGTTTGGTGTATCGCACATTAGAAGATTTAGAACAAATAAAAGCCAGTGCAGCTGTAAGTAAAAGTGGTGTAGTTATTGGCGGTGGTTTATTGGGGCTTGAAGCCGCTAACGCCATTAAGCAACTGGGGCTTGATACCCACGTAGTTGAATTTGCGCCACAACTTATGGCTGTTCAGCTCGATGGGCAAGGCGGTACGCTACTAAAAAATAAAATAGAAAAACTTGGCGTAACGGTACATACATCAAAGGCGACCAGCGAAATAGTAAAAGGCGAAACGAGTCGCTTTAGATTAAATTTTTCGGATGAGTCATTTTTAGAAACAGACCTAATTTTGTTCTCTGCCGGTATTCGCCCGTATGACCAACTCGGCAAAATTGCTGATTTAGAGCTTGGTGAACGCGGCGGTATTATTATTAATAACCAATGCCAAACGTCAGATCCTGATATTTTAGCCATTGGTGAATGTGCCCTGTGGGACAAAAAATTATTTGGTTTAGTTGCACCGGGTTACAACATGGCGCGCGTTGCAGCGAGTCAATTAAGTGGTGGCGAGCTTGAGTTTTTAGGTGCTGACATGAGCACAAAACTTAAGTTGTTAGGCGTAGAAGTAGGCTCAATTGGCGACGCTCATGCAAAAGCGCCTGACTGTAAAGAGCTTATATACCAAGACGCTATTCGCGGCTGTTATAAAAAAATCATACTAAGTGAAAAAGGCGATAAATTACTGGGCGCTGTACTAGTTGGCGATACCAGCGACTACGATACTTTATTGCAGTACATGCTTAACGACATGGACTTACCAGAAAACCCTGAGTGTTTAATTTTACCAGACAGCGGCGGCGCGCCGTCGTTATCGGGCAGTGCCCTACCCGACACCGCCACTATTTGTTCGTGTCACAATGTGAGTAAAGGCGACATTGTAGGTGCAATTGATGGCGGCTCATGCGATTTAGCCTCGGTAAAATCATGCACTAAAGCAGCAAGCGGCTGTGGCGGTTGTGCTGCGTTACTAAAATCAGTTGTTGATAACGAATTAGCAAGTCGTGGTGTTGAAGTTAACAACCATGTATGTGAGCACTTTGCGTATTCACGCCAAGAACTACTGCACATGGTAAAAGTAGAAAGCATTAAAACGTTTGATGACTTACTAACTAAACACGGCAGCGGTCATGGCTGTGAAATATGTAAACCTGCCATTGGCTCTATTTTAGCCTCAACATGGAACGACTTTATTTTAGAGCCCGCTCATGTTGGTTTGCAAGACACTAACGATACGTACCTAGCAAATATGCAAAAAGATGGTTCGTACTCTGTGGTACCGCGTATTGCTGGCGGCGAAATAACACCCGACAAACTCATTGTAATTGGACAAGTAGCCAAAGACTTTAACCTGTACTGCAAAGTCACTGGTGGTCAACGTATTGATTTATTTGGTGCGCGTTTAGAAGAGCTTCCTGTTATTTGGGAGCGACTTATAGAAGCCGGATTTGAGACCGGTCATGCCTATGGTAAGTCTCTTAGAACTGTTAAATCGTGTGTGGGTAGTACGTGGTGTCGTTATGGTGTGCAAGATAGCGTTGGACACGCAATAGAAATTGAAAACCGCTACAAAGGGTTACGCGCACCGCATAAATTTAAAATGGCGGTATCGGGTTGTACCCGCGAATGCGCCGAAGCACAAAGTAAAGATATTGGCATTATAGCCACCGAAAATGGCTGGAACTTATACGTGTGTGGTAATGGCGGTATGCGCCCTCGCCATGCTGATTTATTTGCGACCGATTTAGACACGCCAACACTAATTAAATACATTGACCGCGTAATTATGTTTTACATTAAAACGGCTGACAAATTGCAGCGTACGTCGGTATGGATGGAAAACCTTGAAGGCGGTTTAGACTACCTTAAAAGCGTAGTAATTGACGACAGCTTAGGCATTTGCGACGAGCTAGAAGCGCAAATGGAATTAATTACACAAACCTATGCGTGTGAATGGAAAAAAGCGATTGAAAGCCCAGATGCTGCCAAACGATTCCGCCAGTTTGTTAATAGCCCCGAAACCGACGACAACATTTTGTTTGTGCAAGAGCGTAACCAAATTCGCCCTGCTACAGAAGCCGAAAAACGTGAGCAACGTAATACACAAAACCGTATTCCAGTAATGGAAGTTGAACAGGAGCAAGCTGATGTCTTGGCATAATATTGGAACAATCGACAACCTAGTGGCTAATAGCGGCGTATGCGCATTAGTTAATAATCAGCAAGTGGCTATTTTTTACATTCCACAAAATCCAACGGCTGTGTTTGCCATTAGCAACTACGACCCGATTGGCAAAGCCAATGTATTGTCGCGTGGCATTATTGGCTCAGTCGACAATAAATTAGTTGTCGCATCGCCTTTATATAAGCAACACTTTTGCCTAGAAACAGGCGAATGTTTAGAAGCAGAAGCAATACACCTACCTGTTTTTAATGCAAAAATTGAAGACGGCAGTGTATTTATAAGCGCTGAACCAAAAGTTACAACAGCAGTGGCTTAAGGGAATAGTATGAGTGTACTGTCTTATTTTTCGGGTATTGAAAACGTGTGGCTAAATAAGCTTGTTGCTAAGTTAACGAGCTCAAATAGTCGCAGTGCTAAAAGCGGCAATGTTTATATAATTGGTGCGGGTCCAGGAGACGCAGAGCTAATTACGGTAAAAGCGCAGCGATTAATTAATACCGCCGATGTTGTTTTATACGATTGGTTAGTAAGCGATGATTTATTAAAAACGCTTCCTAAAAAAGCACAGCGAGTATTTGTAGGTAAACGTGCTGGTAAGCATTCGATGACCCAAGCTAACATTTGCGAATTACTGGTTAAATACGCACAACAAGGCTTAAACGTAGTGCGTTTAAAAGGCGGCGATCCGAGTATATTTGCACGTATTAACGAAGAAGCCGATGCGCTAACTAAGCATAATATTAATTTTGCGATTGTTCCGGGTGTGACAACGGCTTGTGCTACGTCCGCTTATACGGGTATTCCGCTCACTGCACGCGATGTAGCGCGTAGTGTTACATTTTTAACAGCGCAGTTTGCCGATCCTAACAAGCAACCTCATTGGCAAAATTACGCGTTTATGCCTGCAAACAACAACCCCACTTTAGTGGTTTATATGGGGCTTTCGCGCTTACAAACGCTAAGCTGCGGTTTGCAATCAGTGGGCTGGCCAAGTAATACACCCATCGCACTAATAGAGAATGCCACTACTACTAAGCAAAAAGTAATTACCAGTACGCTTGAGAAAATAGTAAATGAGCATGCTAAACACAACCTTCAAGGCCCTACCCTAATTATGATTGGTGAAGTAATAAATCATAAAATGGCTATTAGTCCTGAGTTACTAAACAGTGTAAATGTTAACGCATGACGTAAAATGAATAATGCACTTTTCGCGCTTACTACCTCCCCAGGAGTAGGCGCTTTTTTTGTTTTTAATTTGGGTTCAAGTTGTGTGCAATAACATACTTAAATGCACCAAATAAGTTAAAAGTAATGGCAAGTTAAATTATAGAAACACAGTGACAAATAAAAATAATACTTTAAGCAATTGTATTAGCTTGATTTTAAATTCAATGATGAAATTTATTAATGATTGGAACAGTGGTTGCACTTTAAAAACAAAAAAGTGTGGAATAATACCAATGGCGACAAGCAACCCTCTCACAAAACAGTTTTTATTAGCGGCTAAGTATCAAGAAATACACGCGCTAAAGCAATTACAAAACAGTTGTGCCTCGCTTACTAAGTTAGGCGATTTTGTACATCAGTTACAAAAAGAACGTGCAATGAGTAATATCTTTTTGGCCTCAAATCGCGAGCGATTTAAAACCCAATTACAAGAACAAATCCCTTTAAGCAGCAGCGCACAAACTGCATTTTATGATTCTCTTAAACAAACATTTATAAACGACAACGCCGATACTGGTCATACTCGGTTATTTAATTTAATTACCTATAGCCTGCAAACACTTGACGCATTGCCCGAACTACGCAATCAAATAGCACAACAAAACATTAGTGCAGTGCATGCTACGCAGTCATTCACTCAGTTAATTGCTAGTTTACTCAATATTATTTTAGAGGCAGCAGATGGCGCAAGCGATCCTAAAATAACGCGTTTGTTAGTCGCATTTTTCAATTTTATGCAAGGTAAAGAGTACGCAGGACAAGAGCGCGCCTGTGGTGCACAAGCATTTGCAGCGAGTAAATTTACCACTGAGCAAAAACAACAACTCGCGCATTTTGAACAAGAGCAAAACCACAGCTTTGACTTTTTTAATGAGTACGCCGATGCGCACCTTTTAAAATGCTTTGCCACGTTAACAACACATCAGGTTAATAATCAGGTAGAGCAACTTAGAAGTTTACTGCAAAAACTCGATGACGAGAATGCTCAACCGCTCTCGCAACTAAGCGAAGTATGGTACGAAGTAACCACTACGCGCATAGATATAATGCACAAAATTGAACAAAATATAGCAGATCAATTAATTGATACTGCAGCAATGCAAATAGCCTGTGCTCAACGTAGTTTAAATACAAATAAGCAAGTACTTAACAATATGGCAGAGCAACACATAGCCCCTACTTTTGGCCAATTAGCCATTAAGCAACCAGAGCCAGAAGTAAACCAAAATATAGCGGCCGATAAGCTCAACAGTAATAAAACTATGTATGATTTAATTATCGAGCAAAGCCAGCATATAAAACAAATAAACCAAGCGTTACTTGATGCTAAAAAAGTTATTAGTGAGCAAAAGGTAATTCACCAAGCCAAGTACATACTTATTGAGCAGTTAAAGCTCACCGAAGAGCAAGCCCATAAACAGCTACAAAAACAAGCAATGGATACGCATAAAACCTTATTTAGCGTAGCGCAAACAATTGTACAAATGAGCGATTAAATATGCTGTTTTTACTTGGGCATGTTGATCTTTAGTAATACCACTACCCTAAATAATAGTTATTTATTAAGTTACAAATTTCACACCCAGATTGAGTTTTGCCTTATTTTGAAATTGATTCATAACCTGCTGACTATAATAAGGTAAAACCCTAATTTGAAGTCTATTAATAATGCAAATTATTCAACGCATTTAAAATAATCAACTACAATAAGTTAATCATTTGTTACACCTCATTTTAATGAGGTATATTTAATACTGTTGTAGGAGTTTGAATGCCCAATGTAGAAAGTTATATAGAAGGTGTATCATTAATAGATGAGCAACAATTAACAACTTCTCTTGATAATGACATTCAAACAAACATAGAAAACATTGCTGAGCTAATTTTAAACATTTTTGATGCGAGCTCATTTTCTATTGTTGCTAATCTGCCTCAACGTGCTGTCGAGCTATATAAATCAGGTTCAGAAATAACAGTAGCTAAAGAACAACTACCTAATGACGTTTTTAGTGAATCGATTATCGAGTCTAACCCTAAAATATTCAGAGTTATATCGCCTATCATTTTGCCCTCAGGTCTTAAGTTTGGATGGTTGATATTCGAGCGAGCAAGTGATTCACTACTTACAGAAAAAGAAAAATCGATTTTAAATAGTTTACAAAAAAACTTTGTAAATCAGTTAGTCCAACGTAAAAACTTATTAGATAAAATAAACAGTGCTAAGTTTAACTCAACAATTTGCGAGCAAAACAAGAAAGACGAAACTGAAAAAGATCGCTTAATTAAAAAATTACAAAAAATGAGCGATGAACTTGATGAATTTACCAGTATTGCTTCACACGATCTCAAGTCGCCATTAAATGCTATAAAACGTTTATTAGAATGGGTTTATGATGATTGCAAAGATTTACTCCCCCAGGAGCACCTAGAAAACTTTCAGCTTGTGCTCAGCCGGGCTAATAGAATGCAAGTACTGCTAGAAGATTTACTAAGTTACTCGAGAATAAATAGCTGTGATTCAACTCGTGCAAACATATCTTTAGAAAGTCTTTATCAAGATATAGAACAAATTTTAGAAGTTCCACAAACTGTCACTGTAGATATACACGCCAATAACGAAGTACTCGATATACCACTGATCCCTTTTAAAGCTGTTTTTCAAAACCTTATTAGTAATGCAATAAAACATAACAATAAAGAGCACTCGGTTATCGACATTTCACTTATCCCCTCTAATCAATATTACATTATTGAAATAAAAGATAATGGTCCAGGAATTAACCCTAAATATTTTTCACTCATATTTAAGTTATTTCAGACATTACAATCTCGAGATGACGTTGAAGGGAGCGGCATCGGACTCTGTATTGCCAATAAGCTCATTATCAATTATGGGGGCAAAATTGAAGTAGCCTCCGATGGAAAGCTTGGCAGTACATTTACTATTTATTGGCCCAAAGTTTAACTATGAAATTATCAATTATAAACGAGCATAGTTTAGCTGCTCTTAGAAGGAACTTATGAATATTTTAATTGTTGATGATGACTTAGTTGATCGCAAATTAATTAAAAAAATGCTTATTTCTGATGGCTCTCATCATCATGACATTACCGAAGTAACGTGCGTATCCGAGGGCTTGAAAGTCATTGAAGACACGCACTTTGATATAATACTACTCGATTATAATATGCCTAAAGAAGATGGCATTGAAATGCTAATTGAAATGCGTGCAAAGCCTAAACTCGGTAACACCGCAATTATCATGATTAGCTCCTCAGAGAACTCAGCTTTGGCTATTGAGTGTATAGAAGCAGGCGCTCAAGACTTTTTACCAAAAGGTGATATAACGAGGGATAGTTTAAATAAAGCGCTTATATATGCCAAAAAACGCTTCGAGGCAGAACAACGTATGCACAACAGTTATCTTGCTGTAAAGCATATGGCAGAACGGGATCAGCTTACTGGTTTGTCTAATCGATATCATTTTGAAGAAATACTAAAAGTAATGATAGCTAACAATAAACGTGCTAAAAACTGCGTGGCGTTACTAGCTTTAGATTTAGATAACTTCAAAAATATTAATGATACGCTTGGCCATAGTGTCGGCGACGAAATTTTAATACAAACAGTAGAAAGGATTCATAGTTGCCTGAGGCAAAATGAAGGATTTGCACGCTTAGGAGGCGATGAATTTGCAGTTATAATAGGTGGAATTTGCAATATTAATCAAATAGGTATGATAGCAAATAGAATTTTAGCAGAAGTTTCTAAACCCTTTTTGCATGAAGGCAGAACTTTAAATTGCAGTGTTAGCATTGGAAGTGCCATATACCCAAATGATGCTACTGAATCTCATGAACTGCTAAAATGTGCTGACATTGCAATGTATCGCTCAAAGCAAAGTGGTAAAAGTAGAATTAGCTTTTACAAAGAGCAATATCAGTACGAATTTAGTCGCCGAGTAGATATTCAAAATAGTATAAAAGAGCATATAGAGGAAAAAAACTTTAGGCTATTTTATCAACCTGTTTATTGTTCAAAAACACAAATAATGACAGGTGTCGAAGCCCTTATCCGTTGGCCAGGTACAACCATTCATTATACTCCTGATGAATTTATTCCTATTGCTGAAGAGTGCCGATTAATAGCCCCTCTTGGAAAATGGATAATTACGAGCGCTTTAGAGCAGTTATCTTTATGGCAGCAAAGCTATGAAACTCCCTTAACACTATCTATCAATATTTCACCTATTCAGCTACAAAAAGAGATTTTAGAGAGCTATTTATTAGAGACAGTCAAAACATACAACTTAAAAACCAACAGTATTATTCTTGAAATAACAGAAACAGCTTTTATGGAAAATAGTAAAGAAGTGATTGAGATATTAACTTCTTTGTCTAATAAGGGATTTAGGATTGCTTTGGACGATTTTGGTATGGGGTACTCATCCATATCTCATCTAATATCTTACCCTATTGATATAGTAAAATTAGACAAAAGCATGCAGTCGTTGGATGGAGAAAATAATAAGCGATTAAAAATAATCGAGAGTTTATCTTTAATGCTAAA
Source organism: Pseudoalteromonas sp. SG45-3 (assembly GCF_014164075.1). Classification (NCBI taxonomy): domain Bacteria; kingdom Pseudomonadati; phylum Pseudomonadota; class Gammaproteobacteria; order Alteromonadales; family Pseudoalteromonadaceae; genus Pseudoalteromonas; species Pseudoalteromonas sp. SG45-3. The sequence continues at coordinate 68,266 of NZ_JACJEN010000005.1, forward strand.
AAAATTAGATTTTTTTGTGGTAGCTGAAGGAATCGAAACGAAAGCCCAACATCAGCTATGTAAAAAACTAAACATAGACTACTTGCAAGGTTTTCTATTTTCAAAACCTATGCCTGCAAACGAGATTAACTTGATACTCGATGGCTATTGTAAAAAATCATCCTTAAATAAATAGGTTATTTTGAGCCTCTGTAAAATTGAAGCTTAAATCAGACACCTATATAACTTTAAGCTAAAAACCTTTGGTTTGAGCCACATACTCAAACTAAAGGCTCTTCAATTGGCACAGCCTAATAGGTTAAAACTTAAAATACATGCACATCAGCTGTATTTATCTAAATGCTGACCAATAACAGCCATGACTTTTTCTTTTAACTCTGCTGCCTGAAAACTTCCTTTTACAAGGTAACCTTTTACAAAGTCGTGTGACATTATAATCTTTTTTTCTTCTTCTCTTTCAGATGAGCTAAACATCATAACTACACACGAGCTTATCTCTATCATTTTTCTGAGTTTAGAGAACTTCTCTAAAAATTGAATGCCATTAACTTTTGGCATATTAATGTCTAAAAATATAAGAATTGGAGGAAATCCATCAGGGTACTTTATTCTATTAGATTCATAATTTTCTAAAAATTCTAATGCTTCTTGACCATCTTTTTTTTCAAAAATTGTAAGATCTAACTTGGCTTCTTTTATTAGCCTTTTAAGAATATACCGGTCAACTTCGTTGTCATCGACAATTAATATAGGGGGTTTAATTTTTGTCATATTAGCTTATCCAATGGTATGACTATTTTAAATGTTGTGCCTTTATCAGAGCTTTGCAGTGATATTTCACCGTTTAAGTACTCAATATGTTTTTTAACCAACGCCATCCCTAAACCAGAGCCCGTACTCGTCTGTGCATGAAACCGCTTAAACATATCAAACACTTCACCTTGATGCTTTTGTGGTATTCCCATTCCGTTATCTGTAACAGTAATAAAAAACGTCTCTTGCTGATTGAAAATATCACAGCGGACATAAGGGGAGTCTTTGTTTCTATCGTAATACTTCAACCCGTTTGAAATTAAGTTTTCAATAATTTGAGAAAAACGCGCTTTTTCTGACTTTATAGGTACTGATAGATTAATTGTTGTCTCGAGCTTACAAGGGTTGTCTTTCATAAGCCAAGTGAGTCGCTCTTTCATATCAATAATCAACTGATTAAAATCAATTACATCTCTATCTTCACTACCAATTTCAGCTTTAGCTAATAGTAAAATATCAACAACAAGTGTCTCTAACTTTTCCATTTGTTGATAGATAACCAATGCATTTCGACTTGCCTCTTCAGTATCTCCTGCTTTTATATCTTCAATAACAAAATGCGCTAGGGATTTAGCCCCTGACAACGGTGATTTCAGGTCATGAGAAGCTCGATAAGCAAACTGTGCAAGTTCGTCATTTGCTTGCTGCAGGGAGGCTGTTTGGCTATTTATAATCTCTTTGAGTTCAATACTGTTTTCAATATTTAAAAGATCATTTTTAATCCGCTGCCTGGCCGCGATAACGAGTGCTTTTAATTCACCCGACGTTTTTATATCAAGCTCATCATCTAGGTTAATATTGCTTTCGGGTTTACTTGATAAGAGCAGGGTAAGATTTCGAATAGAGCTGGATATAGTACGAGAAAGGTAACTTATAAAAATAATATTAAAAAAAGATATGACGATAACAAGTGGAATTAACGTCATTAGTATAAACGATACTGTTTTTCTGATTGGTTCTTCAAACATCTCAGAGTGTTTGTTAAAGCTGACAAGTGCAACATTAAGGTTTAGTAAAAAATCAGCTCTACTGAGTTCACCTTTTTCATACTGAGTAACTGACAGTAGTGTTTTATCCGCAATTTCTATATCTTTTTCACAAATTGTTAAAGTTTGCTCTGTGTTAATAAATTTCATAACAGCATAATTTAATGGATTTATTTCTTCAATACAGTCAATTGGTTGCTGCCTAATTAACAATATATCTGACTCAATGGTATTTATATCTATGGGGAGATCATTTTCTATTTTTTTAACTGACTTAGTAAGTTGATGAGTATATTTTAAGTGAAGAAAATTAAGTTGGTGAAACTTGGCCCCTTTAGCTATTTCAAAAGCTGAGTAAACAGTAATACTTACCTCTGCAGCTGTTAAAATCACAATAAGCATCAGTTTTCTGGAGATATTCATATACGACACCTATTTTAGCTACTAACCCAACAGTTTTTTAATAACACTATAATAATTATAGTATTTATCACATTAGGTATAGCAGGTTTTATCTTTTTTACTAGCTCCTCTATAAATAACAATTTACGCTTAACTTAGTTCATTTTTAATACAAAGCTTCTTTTTAATTTTAGTTTGCCACTCAAGAGCAAGCTCCGGCAATTCGAGTGCTGCTAATAATACACTTTCATGATCTGGATATTTTTTATCAAAAAAAGCCTGGAACAGTTTTTTTACTGATATGTCGTGCGAGGCTTTCTTCTCGATAACAACACTATCACCCGTTTTTGCAACGCCCTGCTCTAGTACCCTAAAATACACGCCAGTGCAGTAATGCTGCGTAAACAGTTTAAGGCTGTTTTTATTATTAAGGGCGATAGCTAATTTAAAACAAGGCACACGAGGCTGGCTTACTTCAAGTAATGCAGTACCAATTCGAATATGGTCACCTATGTGTATATTCGCTTCATCAAGGTCAGAAATCGTGAAGTTTTCGCCAAAGGCACCTACTGCCAAATCATCATTCTCGAGGGTTTGTTTCCAATAATCATAATGATTGTGCGAAAACGCGTAAACCGCTTTATCAACCCCGCCGTGATTAACTAAATCAGCTTGCTCATCCCCTATAATATTTAGCTTTTCAATAACAACAGGTTCGTTAGTTGGCGTTTTGAATATTCCCGTTTTCACCTCTTTACCATTATGAATAAGAGTTTTAATTTTAGAGATATTAGTCGAGATGATTTTCATTGCGATACCAACGGATGAGGAAGTAAAGATTAATTATGCAGGTTTTAAAATTATTATAAATAAATTTAAGCAAAAAAATGACCGCTTAAGACTAAGCAGTCATCTCACAATATACAGTTTTTATTATTCTGCTTGTTTTAAAAAATACGTTTCGGCCAGTCCGTTATGTATTCCAGCTAAGTCTATTTGTATTTCATCGATAAAGTCATGCAACAGACCATTTTTAAGTACTCGTACGTCTTTATTTTCTAACTCAACAATTGCATCATCAATTGATTTAATAATTTCTGTTGAGTTTGGCAAAGGTAAAACCAATGCTTTTAATTCATTCATACAAAATAAAATAGATCGTGGGAATACTTTGCTGTGCATCACAAATTCTATTACATCAGCACGCTGTACTCTAACGCCCATTTCTTGGCGATACATTTGATAAGCACTTAACGAACGCAATAAACTGATCCACTGAATATTATCAAACGGCTTCACTTCTTCTTCATTAGTAATTAACGTAGCAGAGCGAATATCTAAAATTCGCGATGTCATATCTGCGCGCTCTATAATCGAACCAAAGCGGATAAAAACATAGCCCTGATCATGATTAATTGTGGCATCTAACGCCCCAAATATTTGATGGGCTGAATCTATAATCTTTTTTAAATAATCAAAACGTCCGCGCTTTGTTATCCCTTCTTTTTGATTATCTTTTACATAATAATAAAGAGAGTTAATTTCTTCCCATACATCTCGCGGTATTACATCGCGAATTGTACGCGCGCTTTCTCGTGCCGAAGTAATAGAGTTTAAAATTGACGAGCTGTTATCACTACCAACAAGTAAATACCTTAATGCTTTTTGTTCAGTAAAATCAGTATGGTTTTCTGAATACGCTTTACGCACACCAATAATATCAATTAATGGCTCCCAGCCGGTACATACGCCTTTGGGTAAGTCCATCATCAGTAAATTGTTAACGTTGATTAAACGAGCCACATTTTCCGCGCGCTCAATGTATCGAGATACCCAATATAAAGTTTCGCCTACTCTTGATAACATATTATTTAGCCTCTTCGTCAACAATCCAAGTATCTTTACTGCCACCACCTTGTGATGAATTAACCACCAAAGAGCCTTTAACCATAGCAACACGCGTTAATCCACCAGTGGTAACTTGCGTATCTTTACCTGATGATAAAATAAACGGTCTTAAATCGGTATGTCGACCATCTGGTTTATTACCATCAAATGTTGGTACTGTTGATAAATCTAATGTTGGTTGAGCTACCCAATTTCGTGGGTCCGCTTTAATTTGAGCAATACACGCTTCTTGTTCTTTTTTAGTCGATTTAGGACCAATTAATAATCCATATCCGCCAGATTCATTTGCAGGTTTAACAACAAGCTTATCGATATTTTTAATCACATGGTCGCATTCTTTCGGATCTAAACATTTGAACGTTGGGACATTAGCAAGTTTAGCTTCCTCGCCTAAGTAGTACTTAATCATCTCAGGTACATAGGCGTAAACTACTTTGTCATCAGCAACACCTGCGCCTGGTGCATTAACTAAAGCCACATTACCTTTAGACCAAGCACGCATTAATCCAGGAACGCCAAGTTGGGATTCTGGTAAAAAGGCTTCTGGGTCTAAAAATAAATCATCTATACGACGATAAATAACATCAACTCGTTGTAGCCCTGTGATTGTTCTCATGTATACACAGTCATCTTTTTCAACAACTAAATCGCGCCCTTCTACCAGTTCGCAACCCATTTCTTGGGCAAGGTAACAATGCTCAAAATAAGCGGAGTTAAATACCCCAGGAGTAAGTACCACGACTTCTGGTTTATCTTGTGGACGAGGCGACATTGCCGCTAGCATATCAAATAATTGTGAAGGGTAATCATCAACAGGTAAAATCGATACTTGCTCAAATAATTCAGGGAATACACGCTTCATTACAGAGCGATTTTCAAGCATATAAGATACACCAGAAGGAACACGCAGGTTATCCTCAAGCACATACATTGTACCACTACCATCGCGTACTAAATCTGAGCCACAAATATGCGCCCATATCTTATTTGGCGGGTTTATTCCCACGCATTGCTCGCGAAAGTTAACTGATTTTTCTAGTAACCCTTTTGGAAAAACACCATCTTTTATTATTTTTTGGTCGTGGTATAAATCATCTATAAAAAGGTTAAGCGCTTCAACACGTTGCTTTAAACCAACCTCTACGCTTTGCCATTCTTTTTTGCCAATGGTACGCGGTATAATATCAAACGGCCAGGCTCTATCAATCATATTACCTTCGTTGTAAACCGTGAAAGTAATACCCATTTCTTTAATTGCTAAATCAGCAACCGCTCTGGCTTTTACTAATTCTTCGCCCGATAAATTAGCAAAAAATTGTGCTAATTGTGTTCCATGCGATCTAACGTTTCCTTGTGCATCAATTAATTCATCAAAGAAACCTTTTGTTTGGTACGCTTTCCAATCAATTTTCATACACTCTTTCACCTTATCCATCATCATATATGACGTAGTTAAACTGCTATTCCATTCGAATCATATCAACCGCTACATCGAGCAATTGACTACCGCCACCAAATACCACTCCTTTTAAAGGAGTTACGTCAGAAAAGTCTCGCCCTACGGCTAGAGTAATATGCTGATCGCGTGGTAAAACATTATTTGTTGGATCAAAATCAACCCAGCCAAAGTTTGGCACAAATACCGCAAACCATGCATGAGTTGCATCTGCACCTTCTAGCTTTTCTTCGCCTTCTGGCGGCATGGTTTCTATGTACCCACTTACGTATCGACCTGCTAACCCTACGCTACGTAAGCATGCAAGCGCAAAGTGTGCAAAGTCTTGGCAAACGCCCCTTTTTTGTGCAAAAACAGTGCTCAAAGGCGTACTAATTGTTGTAAAACCAGGATCATAATGAAATTCATGAAAAATCCGTGCCATTAAATCTTTGCATGCAGAAATTATATTTTTGTGTGCATCAAACGAAATTAATGCGTATTCCTTAATTCCTTTATCTATTGGAATAAGTTGTGAAGGTAGTACAAATTCAGACGTTTTTAATAATTCTGCCGTATTTGGTTTAACCAATAAATCACGTACTTTTCGCCAAGTAATATCAACACTCTCTAAATTGCTATTAGCGCCGACTAACAGTTCTACCTCGCTGATCATCGTTACTTTAAGTTTTTTATGCTGTATTGCTATTTCAAACGCTGTTACCTGATTATTAAAATAATCAGTAAATGTTTGTAAGTAAGTCGGAGTAGGTTCAATTTCTATACGACTACTGTGGCATATTTGCCCGCGATTCGTTTTTGGCGTTAATCGCGCTTGGTTTTGACACAAACTAACAAAGTCTGAATAGTTGTATGTAGTCGAGTGCTTTATTTTATATTTCACGATTGAGCTTGCTCAATATTAGTCCAGTTCAATTTATTTGCCGTTTGGGTATGAGAAAAATACTGTAGTAATAATACATCACAAAATGTATCTAAGTTCATACGCGTATTATGGTTAAATTCGATTAACTGGTTACGTTGTCTATTTTCACTTTTTTGTAGGTAATCTTTCTCAGTTACATAACAACTTGTTTTAGATAGTAAAATTGCTTTTTCGTGTGCCGCAATTACACCTTGTCTGCGTTTTGTGGGTAAATGCTTACACAACTTATTAATTTCCTCTAACTGAAATAATAAAGAACGTGGGTATTCAGCATCTAAAAGTAATAGCTCAAGTCCTGTACCAATGGTTTGATACATTCTGTATCGGCGCTTATGCGTAACTAAACTAACTTGGCAACTTAGTACTGCTTCAAGTAAGCCAAGCTCTTCGGGCTCGTCTAACTCTTTGGTTAATAAAGCCGCACTTAATGATGTTATTTGTAAGCTACGCTCTACTCTTCTGCCCATTTCGAGTAAAAACCAGCCATTACTATTTGGCATACAATCTGTAATCGAGCCATTAAAAGCCATAATTGAGCCTATAACTCTATCTAGGCTGCTTTGCATTGCACGCGTTGGAATATTAATATTTACATTTTTAAATACTTTAATTTGCTCATTAATATCATCAATTATTCGGCGGCTATCATGAGATAGTAATTCTTGAATTTGCACCGACGCATTAGCAATGTACTTTAATGTATTAATAATACTGCCAGCGCATTGCTCGTCTGCAAGGAGTTGAAAAGCAGTTTCTTTAGACAGATTTACATCAATGCCATCTAGTTTTAAATCAGGTTCTATATAGGGATAAACAATATATTGCGACCTAATGGCATTAGAAAGCCGTGCAACTATACTTTTTCGTATTGAATCTGGGTAAACAGAAAATTCGGTGTACTTGTCTATAAAAATACGCAATATACGTATGGTGTTTTCGCAGCGTTCTAAGTATCGGCCCAACCAAAAAAGGTGCTCAGCCGTACGGCTCGAAATAACCCCTTCGAGTAGCGTTACATCCATTCTTTTTCTAATTGGCACCGGTGGATTATGCTCGCCTAAATCAACTCTATCGGCTGTATTTATCCATGTATCTTTGATCCAACCAGATACTCTTGGGTTGTTACTTTTTTCGTTCGAAAAACACAGTGCTGAAGGAAGTACTTCTACGCCATTTTCAGTGGTTAATGCATAACACCTAAACACCACTGGCTTGGAGATTAATTGCCCGTCATGCCAAAATGGTGCACTGCTAAAAGAAGGTTTTTCTTGGAAAAAGTAATTATCGGGTTCTTTGCTAATAAGTAGCTTTATTTCTTGCTCGTCTAACACTCCATCTAACTTGAGTGTAGGGTCTATAGCAGATAGTAGTTCGAGGTTATTCCAATCAACGGCTTGCGCTTCTTTTACACTTAAATAATTTGGCTCACCTAACAACAGGGGTTGTTTTAAAATTTGCTGCGATAACTTTTCTAAGTTGCACTTTATTGAAGGTGACGAGAGCACACCGCTACCAAACGGGTTTAAAACCTTAACCGACCCTTGTCGAACCGATTGTAATAAGCCCGGAATACCATGAAGTGAATATTCAGTTTGCTCTAAAGAGTCAATACAACGATCAGAAACCCAGCGTAAAATGACATTAATTTTACCCAAGCCTTGTAACGATTTTAAACAAACGTCACCACCACGTACGGTTAAGTCGGCGCTTTGTACTAATGTATAGCCAAAGTAGGTAGATAGGAATGCATGCTCGTTGTAGTTAGGGTCATCAATTCCTTGGGTAAGGATTACAATTCGTGGGTCATCCATATAATGGGTATATTCGTTAATACCCTCTTGGAATAAATTTAAAAATTCTTTAATTTGCTGAACATTACATTCTGCAAATTCTTCAGCCATTACACGCCTTGCAATAATACGGCTTTTAATTAATAGCCCTAAGCCTAACGGGCACTGACAATGATCGCTTAATACTTTAAATTCGCCTGTTGGCGTGCGGTAAACATCTAATGCAGTAAAAAATAGTGTTAATTCGTTACTAGGTAAGCTAAAACCTTCGCGTAAGTAATTAGGGTCTTGAAAAAGCTGCTTTGCAGGAATATGACCATCGACTAATAATGTTTGGTCACCGTAAATATCTTGCTGAATTTTATTTAATAAAAGGGTTCTTTGTTTTATTCCCTCTTCGAGCAATGCCCAATCGGCTTTAGATAACATAAATGGCAATGGGTCGAAGTGCCACTGCTTATTGCTTTCATTTTTAATATTGCCATTTTGTAGCAATTGGCTAATTTCTGTAGCGCGGCTACTAACATCATCTGCTGTTAGACTAGCTAAACGCTTAAATAAAGTATCCCAATGGTCTGGGTTTAAACCACTGTGGTTTGCTAGTTCATCATGTCCATGTGATTTATCAAGGTATAAAGACAACCACTCAGGCAATTCCGGCATCGCGTTATTGTTAATATACAAGCTGAAAGCGCTCCAATTTATAGTAAATAGCCGTGTTCATAATGATGCTTTAAAAATATTTAGTCATTCCACTTTAAATAATTTCAAAGTGGAATGACACAACTATCAATTATTATTTAAAGTTAGGCTGCCTGCGTAAATCCAAGGTATTTGGATAATCAGGATTACTACTTTCTTCATCAGGCACTACGTATTCACTTGCGCTTTGCGCCGATTGAAAACTATGCGTAACCGCCGATGGGCTCCAGCTTGGTTCTGCTGATGCAAGTAAAGATGGTGTATGCCCATGCTCCCAAAATCTTGCAACCCTGCGCCCTTCGGCTTCAAATGCATTAACCGGTAGCGTTTCAGGATTACGCCCACCAGCATGGCTCACATGATATACAAAGCCTCCAACTGAACGTCCTTCCCACGTATCGATTAAATCAAAAACTAATGGTGCATGTACGCCAATAGTTGGGTGAAGCGCTGTAGGTGGTTGCCAAGCTCGGTATCGTATACCCGCGACCATTTCATCTTTTGCTTTACCTTTAACCGGTTTAAGCGGCACTCTTCGACCATTACACGTTACAACATAGCGGTCGCTCATTGTTCCTTGTACTTTTATCTGTACTCTTTCTAATGACGAATCTACATAGCGCGCCGTACCCGACGCACTCGCCTCTTCGCCCAGTACATGCCATGGCTCGATTGCGGTTCTAAGCTCAAGTGTAACGTTATCAAGTTCTCGCGTGCCACATACCGGAAACCTAAATTCAAAAAATGGATTTAACCAACTTAACTGAAATTGAAAACCTGCTTGTTGTAAATCGCGGCTTACTTCAGCTAAATCGTTTTCTACATATTGTGGTAATAAAAACTTATCGTGTAACTCTGTACCCCAACGTATTAATGGCTTGTGGTAAGGTTTTTTCCAAAACCAAGCAAGTAAAGTACGCAACAGTAGCATTTGCACTAAACTCATTTGTGAATGTGGAGGCATTTCAAAGCCTCTAAATTCTACAATCCCTAAACGACCTGTGGCTGAATCGGGTGAATAGAGCTTATCTATACAAAATTCTGCTCTGTGTGTATTACCCGTTAAATCCACCAATAAATTACGCAGTAACCTATCAACTAACCAAGGCTCAGGCACCTCACCTTCGGGCATATGTGAAAAGGCAATTTCTAGCTCGTATAAAACTTCATCACGGGCTTCATCCACTCGCGGTGCTTGGCTTGTAGGACCAATAAAAAGCCCCGAAAACAAATACGACAAACCAGGATGATGCTGCCAATAGGTAATAAAACTTCTTAAAATATCAGGTCTGCGTAAAAATGGGCTTTGATCAGGTGTTTCGCCACCAAGCGTTACGTGGTTACCACCACCAGTACCAGTATGGCGACCATCTGCCATAAACTTATCGGTACCTAATCGGCATTCTTTTGCTAAACCATATAGCGTTGTGGTTCGACTGACTAATTGATCCCACGATGTTGAAGGATGAATATTTACTTCAATAACACCTGGATCTGGCGTTACAGCGTATTTTTCTACGCGGCTATCTTTAGGTGGGCTATAGCCTTCAATAACAAGCGGCATTTTAAGTTCTTTAGCCACACTCTCTATACTACTTATTAAACCCATGTAATGTTCAAAATGACTTGTTGGTGGCATAAATATATATAAACGCCCCTCTCTCACTTCCATTACAAGCGCAGTTTTAACCATTTCTTTACCAATAAAGCCCTTTTTAAGCTTTTTAGCTTTGGTAAAATTTTCTGGAATATCAAACGGGTCGCGGTCAATAATATTGCCGCTCCACTCAAGGCTGTCTAAAGGTAGGCGATACCCCATTGGGGATTCACCAGGTAATAAGAAACAATTGCCTCGTTTAAACTCCCACGTACACGACTGCCAGCAGTTTTTGCTATCGTTCCATTTTAAAGGTAGAACATAGCCAACAGGCTTTTCTATGCCTTTATCCATTTTAGCTAAAAAGCCTTTTCGGCTCATTGCATGGAGAAGTTCTGGTTGATCTGGCTTTATTTCGGTAGGTAATGAGGCTTCTTGCCACATGTGATATAAAATATCTTCATAAGCCGTAGTAAGTGCCTTGGTTTCAAGACCAAGTGAGTCACACAGTTTATCAGCAAACTTTTTAGTATCGGTATGATCAAATTTATAATCTTTATTAGGATCGGCTAATAGTGCAGCATCTTGCCATAAAGGCTCACCATCTTTGCGCCAATAACATGCGTATTGCCAACGTGGTAATGGCTCACCCGGATACCATTTACCTTGTCCGTAATGAGTAAAGCCACCTTTTGTGTATACTTTATTCATTTCTACAAATAAATTTTGAGCTAATATTCTTTTTTCTTTACCATCGGCATCAGTATTCCACTGAGGATGTTCCATATCGTCAATAGAAATAAACGTAGGTTCGCCGCCCATGGTTAAATGTATGTTTTCTTCATTGTAAACATTGTCAACGTGCTGACCTAAACGGTTAATTGCCGCCCACTGCGCCTCAGAATATGGCTTAGTAACACGTGGGTCTTCGTGTACACGCGTTACTTTATTATAAAAGCTAAACTCAGATTTACAGTCATCTATACCGCCGGTTACCGGCGCTGCCGAGCTTGGCTCTGGCGTACACGCCAATGGAATATGACCTTCACCAGCAAATAAACCCGAGGTAGGATCAAGCCCTATCCAACCTGCACCCGGAATATACACCTCGGTCCATGCATGCAAATCGGTAAAATCTTCTTCTGGACCGCTTGGGCCATCTAGTGATTTTTGATCTGAGGTTAGCTGTACTAGGTAACCCGATACAAATCGAGATGCCAACCCTAAATGACGAAACAATTGTACTAATAACCAAGCAGAATCACGACACGAACCTGTTTTTTTACTTATTGTTTCGTTCGGTGTTTGTACGCCAGGTTCTAAACGAATGCCATAACCAACTAACTCATAAATAGCTTGATTAACAGCCACTAAAAAATCAACGCTTCTAAGCGGCTCTTTAGGGTTTAAAGATTCAATTAATTCTTTAAATTTTGGACTGGCTTTGCGTTTTTTTAAATAAGGAGAGAGTTCTGACTTTGAAATAGCATCGTAAACAAACGGGAAGTTTTCGGCGTAATCTTCTAAAAAGAAATCAAAAGGATTAATAACCGTTAGTTCGGCGACCAAATCAACTGTAAAACTAAATTCGGTGGTTGGTTTGTTAAAAACCACCCTTGCTTGGTAATTACCAAAAGGGTCTTGTTGCCAATTTATATAATGATCTTCTGGTACTATTTTTAAAGAATAGCTTTTAATTTTTGTACGGCTATGTGGCGCTGGACGTAATCGGAATATATGCGGCCCCATATTAACTGACCGGTCGTATTTATACTGAGTATGGTGCGAAATCCCAACTGTAATTGTCATCTATTAATTCCCCTTTAATAATGTATGGCCACAATATAACGCTGAAAATATTATTTGGACTAATTCACTTTTGCAATTTTTATACCAAAAGACTTGCTTAAGTAGTACTGTTCATCCACTCGCGGCTCTTGCACAAAGCAACGTTATGCATAAAGGTTTTGACCTAATTAATAGGAAAAACACACCTATTCAATAAATAGTAAACTTAGTGTAATTTAAACCATCAATTTTAGATTTTTAATGGTGCAGAAAACGCACCAAAATAGTGCTTTAAAATAACTTACAATTAAAGCTAATTAATTTAAAATATTGAAATAAAAAAATAAAGTTAATTTTTAAAAATACTTACTCCGTTATTTATACCGCTAAACGGTTATAATTAAAAGTATTTATTTAGAGTTTAAAAATCATTAAAAACAATCATTAAATAGTAAGAAATAGTTCACAATAAAGCTGCTGTTAAAGTAAGTAACGGTGCTATACTAGATCGATTTTTAACCGCTTACGTTACAGTAAAACTAACGATCTCGATGAGATAAAACAAGCAACTTTAATACATAGATGCTTACTTTAAAGATTAGTTTTGCAGTGGTGTGTTTTAATTTCAAACAAAACAGAACACGTCCAATTTGAAAAACCAGCACACCTCACTAACCTGTTAATTTTTCATTATCATCAAAGCTAAAGGTAATGCAGCACTAGGGCGTGTTGTTCTTTGGTGGTTGAATTTGCAGCAGTGTGTTTGGTATTTAAGCAAGGCAGAGTCTATGATGTGTGGTTGTTCCCCATACATAGGCGATAACGCAGCATAAATGCCAAACATGCGCTGCCCCTGGGTTCTTTCTAGGGACGATTGACTCTTTGTTGCTCGGTTTTTACTTAGCCCACTAGGGTACAAACCTCGCGCCGCGATTAAATCGCCCCTAGATTGAACAAATTTCAATCCCAAAAATCAACACGCCCTAGCGTATTTAAGATTTTTTAAATCAACCCAATCTACCTAATAGGATATTCTCTTATGCAAAAGCTAACAGATGTCGGTGAAAACTTAGTTAATGGTATAGCATCTCGTTATAACCTCAGTCACGATGCAGTAATTCACATGTTAGTTAGCGTTAATAATGGCGGTTGCTCAATGGCACAGTTTAATTGCCCAGAACTTGGTGGTTCTGGTCAATGGATGCGTGGCGGAATGACAATGGTTGGCGACATGTTTAACAACGGTTTAAAATCAACCGTTGATAACTTGTGCAACGAACTTGCTAATATATTGAGCAATAACCAAATATTTCCGGTTATTCCTGCAGGATCGCCTGGCAGCAATCAGTGGTGGCCAGGTAATCTAGGCAGCCCATTTAGCAGTGGTGCGCAAAATAATATTCGCTACGCTATATTCCCTAATCGCTTAGCCGTTGAATTAAATGGACAAGTGAGCGTATACGACACGTTAGATCATAATATTGGTGGTGTAAGCCAACAGCAAGGCAATAATACTTCTCTTACATTTAACAGTCAGTGGGGGACAATTAATGTAAATACCCTGCCATTAATTTCAGGGCAAACGCCAACGCCTCCAGAACCACAAAAAGATTTTACGCAGCAAGGAACGCAGCCGAATTTTGCATCGTCAACACCAAACCAAGTTGAAGCACCGGCTAATAATACTGTGGGACAATACTCGGTAGACGAAACACTTCAAATTATTGAAAAGTTAGCACAACTTCGCGACTCTAATGCGTTGAGTGATGATGAATTTAATATTAAAAAGTCTGAACTTTTAAAAAGGATTTAACCACTATCCTCCAATAGCATAGCGCTAAGTAAAAGTGGTTTATACGGTCTCTTTTTTATTCGGTAACATATGAAAACATTTAAATGTAATTGCACAGATCAACTTATTTTATTTTTTGAAAGCAGCCATTGTTTGGCTTGCGGCAGAACCGTGGGTATTGATGATGAGTTCGACCAAGTTGAACCCTATGAAATTGATGAGCAATCGGGGTTATTTTACAAAGCAGAAGCGCCTGAAGTTTTTTATAAAAAATGTGATAACAACGCTCAGTATCACGTATGCAATGGTATGGTTAATTTAGACACCTTTATACCTGTTGCCGATAAAGACGAAGTGCTGTGTTTTTCGTGCCGCTTTAATGAAACGGTGCCCGATTTAAGTATTGTTGAACATATTCCATTATGGAAAAAAATGGAGACAGCAAAACGTCGCGCTTTGTATACATTAAAATCATTATCACTCCCTTTAAATACAACGATTCAAGAACCTGAAAGCGGATTAAGCTTCGATTTTATAGCAGACCGTAACGTAAGCGATCACTTTGTAAGCCCTATTATAGGTCAAGACGTTGTATTTACAGGACACGATTGCGGGCATATCACTATAAACCTAGCCGAGGCAGACGACGTAGCACGCTCTCAAGCTAAAATAGCAATGGGCGAGCGTTACCGTACTTTACTTGGCCATTTTCGCCATGAACTCGGTCATTATTATTTTGATCAACTAATCGCAAATTCACCAAAAAAACATGCTTTATGTAAGCAATATTTTGGTGATGACGAATTAGATTACCAGCAAGCGCTCGATACTCATTACAAGCAAGGCGCGCCAGCCAACTGGCATGAAACCTTTATCAGTGAATACGCTACTATGCACCCTTATGAAGACTGGGCGGAAACATGGGCGCATTACATGCATATTATCGATACTTTAGAAACAGCCAAAAACTTTTCAATTACAGGCTCAACAACGGGTAATGAGTTTGAATTAGATGAAGCAGACGAGCTTAGATTGCCACAAAGTGCTTATTACTTTAATTCACAAACATCGATTGATGCTATTTTAGATACTTGGATGGAATTTTCGATCATTCTAAATTCACTAAATCGCAGCATGGGACTTGCCGATGCCTACCCATTTGTACTAACTCAAGCGGTGCGAACTAAGTTATCTTTCATCCATCATGCTATCCATAACAGGCTCAATTTAATGCCTGATTTGAGCATAGGAAAAGTGTAATAAAATAAGCTCAGTCCAAAAAACATTTTAATAAAGAGCCATTTATTCTTGCTATGACTTTTCATGCATCGGTAGGTGGCTTTTTTATGATGAGAAAAAAGCCGTAAAAATAGTATATCCCCTACTTTCTCGCTGAAGCTTTGTTAGTTTGTCACAGCGAGGTTATTCTTAAGTCGACTTATGATTTTTTCTTGGTAAATACTAACTGTAGAAAACTTTTGTATTGAAACAAATAAGTCAGTTAGTTTTTCGTTTGATATATCAGAGATATTAATCCCTTTATATATAATAGGTGCATTATTTTGTCTGGTTAGATTATTCGACAGTAAAATATTCAATTTTACTGTGCGTGCTAACTCTTCTTGATATAGAAAAAATTCTCTTAAATGTGTGCTAACAATATTGGCTGATTTTGATCTGTCTATCATTAAAATTTCGTCAATTAGTCGATTTAACCTGCTGCGAGACTCTATTGCTTCGTCGAGAATATCTAACCAATTAAGTTCGCTATTTGATAGTAAAGCTAAAAAATATACCGTACGTGCTTTATTGTAATTAATAAAACCAGGCCACATAACATCTTCGCTAGATACTTTAAGTGCTTTATCAAACTGCTCAGCGGCAGATTTAAGATACATACTTACTTCTTCAAGTATTGATGGCTCTATGGTATTAATATTTTTTTGAGCCAGCTCTAAACCATCAATCGACAAAATATCTACAGAGTTCATATTTAGCGACTCTCGTAATAAATGCATGCCTTTTTTGTTGTAATACAAACCTAGGTAATTATGGTAAATGGTTTTTGTAACTGGATTACGAAGAATTGGACCTCTCACATGAAGTAAGTCTGCATGAATATTAAAATTATCATCAGCTACAAAACTTTGGTAAGACACAACAGCTTTAAATAGCATTATCGTTTCCGTTATTTGAATTGAATTACCTTTACTCACCGAGTGCAATATTTCACAGCGCCTATCAACTTCTGACAAAATTGTATCCATACGCTTTTTATAAAGTACTTTGTTAGTTTCTGATGCATTAAAAACAGCTGGAAATAAAACAATTAGGTCGATTATATATTGCAGGGTATCGGCAAAAAGAACGGCGGTTTCTGACTCTTTTTTTAGTTTATGCTCAATAGAGTCAAAAATTTCTTTCTCTAGTGTATTTTCATTTTGGGACTTAAACTGATTAATTAACTCTGGAAGTGAGGTTACGTAATTTTCATTATCTAAAATGTTACCTTCCATTTTGCTAATATTATTTACACTATCAATTGATGTATATGTTCTAACAGTAATAAATAAAGCTAATACGGCTATACAAAAGCTTACTGTTGATATGGTGAAGCTTAGTAAATCTTTACCTTCTTTTAAATCATATACCCATACAGCAAGAAAAGCTGAAAGTAGAACAAGTAATAATATTGTAAAATATAACATTTTTGATGTGCGCATATGTCTTCCATACTTGGGTCGAGCTAACAATCTAATATTGCTGATTTATAACACGAAAAACGCAGACTTCACACGCAAACTGAGAGCTATATAACCTCTGTAGAGCACAAGTAATGAAATATCTGCATCACTTTTCCCACTTATCCAGCGCTTGTTTGTCACTTTGTTTAAACTCAACCCAATTTGATGAGTCTTTAAAGTGCTCTTTTTTCCAAAACGTGGCGTGGTTTTTTAAGTAATCCATTATAAATTGTGCGCCTTCGAACGCGGCTTGGCGATGGCGGGACGTTACGCCAACAAACACAATTTGATCACCAAGGGCTAAATAACCAACGCGATGAATAATGCATATTCGCGCCAGTTGCCAGCGAGTTTGTGCTTGCTCTGCAATAGATTGAAGAAGTTGCTCGGTCATACCAGGGTAGTGCTCAAGCTCAAGTGCAGTAACGTTATCGCCACTGCTGAACTCTCTTACCAAACCTGTGAAGGTGACAACAGCGCCATCGCTTTTATTATTACTACAAAGCGTATTGTGCTCGTCACCTACATTAAAATCATCGGTTTGTACTTGAATATGTATGCTCATTAGCCACCTGTAACCGGCGGGAAAAAGGCAAGCTCATCCCCGGCTTTCACTATTTCGTCGCTTGATGACATAGTTTGGTTAAGCGCTGCAAGTAGCTCACGCTCCTCCAGCCACGGTTGCCAATGCGGATATTGGCTAACTAATCTTAATTTAAGTTCTGAAATAGTAAGCGGCTGCGTAATCTCAAGACTTAATTTACTGCACTTTAACCGCTCTTTTAGTTGCCCAAAAAACAATATCTCTACATTTTGGGCGCTAGATATTGCATCGTTTGGATTAATCGCGTTGCCAACTACCATTTTTGCCCCCTGCTTTTTGAGTAACGCGCATGCCGCTAATTTCCATTAGTGGGTCGGCTGCTTTACACATATCAAACAAAGTAAGGCTAGCCACAGATACCGCTGTTAACGCTTCCATTTCAACCCCCGTTTTACCTGCAAGTTTGCAGTAGCTGGTTATTTTAATTTGGCTGTTTGCTTCATCAAGTTCAAAATCAACAGCGACTTTACTAAGTGCAAGCGGATGACAAAGCGGGATTAAATCGGCGCACTTTTTAGCGCCTTGAATACCCGCAATACGTGCCACGCCTAACACATCGCCCTTTTTGTTTTGATTAAGCATTACTTGCTCAAAGGCAAGCTTACTCATGCTAATAAATGCTTCAGCTGAGGCGTCGCGCAGGGTTACGTCCTTGAGCGATACATCAACCATATTCGCTTGGCCGTTTTCGTCAACGTGGCTTAACATACTATTGCTCACGCGATTCACACTTTTTACCAATAGTAATGTGCGGTGCAAAGTTACATGGTTTATGCATTGAGTTAAGTTGATCTTTTATAATGCCTGTCCACGCTGTTTTACATGCGCCTGTAGAGCCTGGCATACAAAAAATAACGGTGTTGTTAGCAAGTCCTGCAAGTGCACGAGATTGAATAGTTGAGTTACCAATTTCGCCGTACGATATGTGCCTAAATAGCTCACCAAAACCGTCTACGCTTTTATCAAACAGCGGCGCAAATGCCTCTGGTGTTGAATCGCGCTCAGTAAAACCTGTACCGCCAGTCACTAAAATAGCATGAATGGTGTCATCGGCTATCCACTGCGATGCCACTGCACGCATTTGGTAAACGTCATCTTTAACTATGTCTTTATCAGCTAAGTGATGACCAGCTTCAGTTAGCGCTTTAATTAAGTAATGACCTGAGGTGTCAGTAATTTCATCGCGTGTATCGCTTACCGTCATTACGGCAATGTTTAATACAATTTGTGACTCAGTTGTGTGACTCATAATGTTCTTCTTAATTGATTAATGCTTTGGTCAAAATGCTCATTTACAGCTTTAAATTGCGCCGGCGTATTGGTGTTTATTAATGCATGCGTTTTATTACATAAAAGCGTTTGCACACCAATACTTTGGGTAAACTGTTTTATTGACTTATGACTGTTTGCGTTTGTGAGTATGTGTTTTAAATGATTTTTTACACTGCTTGTATTACGAATATACAGCGGTAGTGGTTCATTTTCAAAGTGCCAAGCATGTATTTGTGACTGATTTAATTGATTGCTCACACTTTGTACGTTATTTGACTGAGAAGCCAGCACAATTATGCTTAACAAACTACTCGTAAGTAGAGGCATATCTACCGCAGTAATAAGTAAGTCGTGCTCAGTGGCTATTAATGTGGAATAAATTCCGCCAAGGGGTCCACTATTTGGGTATATATCTTTAACGTACTTTTCTGAGGGATAATCGCTCGGTGAATAATGGTTCAATGACTTGACTGGATTTGTAACGTTGCGACTTATAAGTATGTTTTTAGCGCCTGCGTCTTTTAATAAATCACACGCATTGTGCAATAGCGTTTTATTTTTTAAAACTAAATCGGCTTTGTCTGTGCCCATTCTTGATGACTTACCACCAGCAAGCACAACGCCTGTAAAATCTCGCTTAACTTTCATATTAGATTTTATATTAGCTTCCATATTAGCCGCCTAACATGGCTAAGTGAGTTGTCGCACCTGTTAAGCGTTTATCCAGCTCATGGCTTATTTCTTTATTGCCCATAGCGGCTCGAATTGCCTTTACGGTCGCTGCAGTATCGTCCTCGTTGAGTAGTTCGCGTAAATCTATACCTTGCTCTGCAAATAAACATAAGTGTAATTTACCCAGCGCCGACACCCTTAAGCGATTACAACTTTTACAAAAGTCTTTACTGTACGGCATTATTAAACCAATACGACCCTCGTAATCAGGATGACAAAACTCCTCAGCGGGTCCATTTAATTTCCCCCTAACGACTTGTAACCAACCTTGGTCGAGTAATTGGGCTTTAACCGTTTGCCCACTTAAGTGGTTTTCTTCAAAAAATGTTGCGCCGTCACCGGTTTCCATTAATTCTATAAAGCGAACTGTAACTTTGTGGTGCTTTACCCACGCTAAAAAATCCTTTAATTGGTTTTTATTAAACTGCTTTGCAAGCACTGCATTTATTTTTATATCTTTTATGCCCAGATCTACCGCGCGTTCTATTCCTTTTAAAATAAGGTTAAGTTTGTCGTGCCCTGTTATGAGTTTAAACATACTTGGATTTAAACTATCAATACTGACATTAAGCGCATCAAGCCCTGCTTCTGCAAATTCATCAATTTTCTTTAATAAATTAAATCCGTTGGTAGTAATGGCTACTTTTTCTATGCCGCGCGTGTTTTTACAGAGTTTTATAATATCGGTTACGTCGTTTCGCAAGCACGGTTCGCCACCTGTAATGCGTACTTTTTTAGTACCTAGCTCTGCAAACGCATTTACTAGCGTGCTAATTTCGTTTTTATTTAAAAAATTACGCGGCGTATCGCACTGATATCCGTTTGGTAAACAATAACTACAACTAAAATTACATACATCGGTTATTGAGAGGCGCAAATAGTTAAACTGCCGACCAAATTGATCATTAAGCATATGCTTCCTTGTTTGTTTACATTTCAACCGCAACATTAATACTGTTCGCTTTTTGCGTAGCATGTTGCTTAATTAATTGGCTTAATTGCGTTTTACACGAACCACAGTTCGTCCCACATTTAAGTTCAGACCCCAATTGCTCGACTGTGTTTGCACCGTTTTTAATGGCGTTTATAATTGGCTGCTCTCTTACTTTAAAGCAGCTACACACTTGCACGCCTTGAGTAAATTCTTCATCTGGGGTTGCATAAAGCAAAGACTGTAACTGTGTAAAGGTCAGTAATGGCTCTGCAAACAAATGGTTTATCCACTCAAGTGATATTTCTTTTTGCTCATTAGAAATAACACCTACGAACGCTAATTGATCGTTTTGAATACACTGCACATGCATGGCTTTTGCTGTATTCATAGCCGACCACTGCCCTTGTAAACCAGTCAAGGTTTGGCAGTAATACAGTAAATCACTTTGTGGTTCATTAAGCGCCAATTGGTAATTAAAGCAATTGCTTGCATTAACTTTGAGCCAAAAATCACTGTTTATAACAAGTTCGTTTTTAGCAAACAGCTGCATATATTGCACAAAGGGTGCTTTAACTATATTAACAGCACCGTGTTTGCACTCAGCCTGACCAGATAGAGGGTCAACTACCGATTGATACAACCCACTTACTGTTGCGGATGATGCAAATTGCTTATTCCAATGAATAGGCATAAAGCATTCACCTTTTCGCACCGAATCGGTTACTTTTGCATGCGCGGTAACCTGCCCTGTTTGGGCAATCGCGCTTATTAAATCGTTTTGTTTAATTGCTAATTTACTGGCATCAAGCGGATTAATTTCAATGTACGGGCGTGTAATATGCGATGAAAGCGCAGTGCTTTTACCCGTGCGGCTCATCGTATGCCATTGGTCACGTATACGTCCTGAGTTCATTACAAACGGATAATCACTTGATGTTTGTTGCACAGGTAATTGCGGCGTTATAGGTATAAAACGCGCCTTTTTATCAGCGGTGCTAAATTGGTTATCTGTAAAAACCTGACCGTTTTTATAAGGCTGATTTTTAACAACAGGCCACATTATGGGTTTTAAGTTATCGTACTGGCTTTTTGTGAGCCCAACTAAACCAGAGAGGTTTAATAATCGGCTGCCATTATTTCCAAAGTCGGTTAATTGTGCCCATTCTTCAAAAATGCCACTTGGATCTGTAAAATCAAACCCTTCAAAGCCCATTTTTTTAGCGACTTCGCACATAATTTGCCAATCGTTTTTAGCTCCTGAATAAGGCGCTACTAACGGGCGCTGCCTTGATATTCTGCGCTCTGAGTTAGTTACTGTGCCGTTTTTTTCGCCCCATCCGGTTGATGGAAAAGCAACATCGGCAAATTTTAACGTATCACTTTTTGCAATACAGTCAGATACAACCACCAGCTCGCAGGTCTCTAATGCTTTTTTAATAGCGGCGTTATTGGGCAAACTCACCATTGGGTTTGTTGCCATTATCCACACTGCTTTGATTTTGCCTGCGGCTATTTCATCAAACATATCAATAGCATTACTACCTGCTTTTTTAGCAATAGTTGGCGAGAGCCAAAAGCGTTGTACAAGTGATTGATGCGCTTCGTTTTCAATATCTAAATGCGCCGCTAACTGATTAGCCAAACCACCTACTTCGCGGCCGCCCATCGCATTGGGTTGCCCCGTAATCGAAAACGGACCACTGCCTGGCTTAAGTAATTTACCTGAGGCTAAATGAGCATTGATAATGGCGTTGCATTTATCTACACCCGAGCTTGATTGATTTATACCCATTGAATAAAAGCTAATCGCACTTGGGCTGTTAGCAAATAGCGCGTAAAACTCAGTGACTTGCTCAATTGCTATATCGCAAAAGTCGCTAACTGCCTCGCAGCTCCATTTTGTTGCCTCTTGCAGTGCGCTTTCAAAGCCGTTTGTGTGCTGAGCAATAAATTGCTTATCGAGGTGGTTATGCTCATTTAAATAATTAAGCAAACCGTTATAAAGTGCGGCGTCACTGCCTGGTTTTATATTTAAAAATGTGTCGGCAAGCTCAGCTGTGTCAGTTTTACGTGGATCAATAACCACCACCTTCATATTTGGATTAAGCTGCTTTGCACGTTCCATTCGCTGATACAAAACCGGATGAGTCCACGCTGCATTTGAGCCAATTAAAATAAGCAGCTCAGTTTGCTCTAAATCCTCGTAGGTACACGGCACTACGTCTTCACCAAAAGCGCGTTTGTAACCTGCCACAGCAGATGACATACACAGGCGCGAATTTGTATCAATATTGCCTGAGCCTATGTAGCCTTTCATTAATTTATTCGCGATGTAGTAATCTTCAGTAAGTAACTGCCCTGACACATAAAATGCCACCGCATCGGGTCCGTGCTTTTGTATTACGTCGTTAAATTTATTGGCAACGTGGTCGGTTGCTTCATCCCACGTGGCTGCTTTATTATTAATGAGGGGCGACGTTAAGCGGTTATCACTGCCTGTGGTGTCTAGCAAATGCGTGCCTTTTACACATAAACGACCAAAGTTTGCGGGGTGCTCTCGCATGCCTTCAAGCTTGGTTGGCACATTATTAAAAAGTGAAATATCAACACCGCACCCTACACCACAGTAAGCACATGTTGTTTGTTTTAAACTCGTTTTATTTATAGTTGGTGATGTGTTTGCGGTTGTCATACTGCTCTCTTTTAGTGTGCTTTAATTTATGCAGGTTGTTTTACAGGCTCATTAAGGGTAACTACGTTAATAGTGTTACTTGCCTTAGCGAGCGCGCTGTTTATTACATTTTGAACGAGCTTTTCACACCCTCCACAGCCTGTACTGGCTTTGGTGCTTTGCTGCACACTTGCCAAATCTATGCAGCCTTTAGCGACTGCTTGTTCAATGGTGTGTTTAGTTACTTTATGACAAGCGCAAATAATGGCGTCATCAGGCAAGTCATCGGCGCTTAGCTCTGCTATGTCGCCGGCAAGGGGCATAATGAGCGCTTCGGGAGCGGTGGTAAGTTCAATGTCGTTTAAATGATATTGCAGCAAATTGTCGTAATCGCTGGTATCGCCAACAAGTACCGCGCCAATCAGCTTATTACTTTGTGAATTGGTGACTATTTTTTTATAAATACCATTGGGTTGATCTTCAAAATAATAGCTTATTGCACCTTCGCTTCTTGCATGTGCATCGCCAATAGAGCCTACTTCAACACCCATTAATTTGAGCTTAGTGCTCATATCGGCACCGCTAAATTCATCGGCTTTATTGTCTAAGCCAGTACTTTGCAAGGAACCTTGCTGCGTATCTTGTAAAATATGACCAACTGCTATTTTAGCCATGGCGTAACCAGGTGCCACTAAGCCAAAAATAAAATTATTCCACAGTGCACATTCACCAATAGCGTATATGTTTTTATCACTCGTTTGGCAGTGGTTATTAATTACAATACCGCCGCGCTCACCTATCTCTAAATTAAACTCGCGGGCTAAATTATCATAAGGGCGAATACCTGCCGAAAATACAATCATGTCGGTTTCAAGGGTTTTGCCACCTTTAAAACACATTTTATAACGGCAACTTTCGCCTTCTACTATTTCCTCAGTTGCTACCGCTGTATGTACAGTAACGCCCAAATCCGTAATTTTGTTTTTTAGTAACCGACCGCCACCAGCATCAACTTGTACACCCATAAGTTGCGGTGCAAATTCTATTACGTGAGTATGTAAACCCAATTGCTTTAATGCGTTTGCAGCTTCAAGCCCCAGTAAACCGCCACCAATTACCACGCCTACTTTGCTGCCGTGGGCTGAATTTTTTATTGCGTGTAAATCGTTAATGGTGCGATAAACAAGGCAATGCTCGCGATCTTTACCCG
Source organism: Pseudoalteromonas sp. SG45-3 (assembly GCF_014164075.1). Lineage (NCBI taxonomy): Bacteria > Pseudomonadati > Pseudomonadota > Gammaproteobacteria > Alteromonadales > Pseudoalteromonadaceae > Pseudoalteromonas > Pseudoalteromonas sp. SG45-3. The sequence goes on from NZ_JACJEN010000005.1 coordinate 92,592, forward strand.
GTATAGGCGGTACAAATGGGAATGAACCTGTAGCAAGCACAAGTTTGTCGTATTCAAACAATTCCCCTTTAGCGGTCGTTACAGTTTGCGTATCACGATTTATATCAACCACTTTAGAATGAGTATGAAAGCGTACTTGCCAATCGTCATAGGTTTTATTACATGTAAGTGCGAGGTCGTCTGCGGTTTTGCCTTTAAAAAAAGAGGATAGTTGTACGCGGTCATACGCTAAACGGTCTTCACCGCTAAGTACCGTAATTTCAAATTGCTCATCAGCTTGATTTTGAGAAACTAGCTGTTGCACAAAATGGTGCCCGACCATTCCGTTTCCTACCACTACAACACGCTGCTTGCTTAACATTTACCCACCTTAAAGTGATACCTATTTTAGTAATTGACTAAAATTGAAATCGAATAATTTGTTATAGGTTTGTTATAGCAATATGTAAGCCAAATATATAAGTATTTAAAATCAGCAAGTTGCCTACATTGGTGCAGAGGTGAAAAGCATAAAGTCCCACAAGATGGTGCAATTGCACCATCGTGTGTCGCTATAAATTACAAGTGAATATTAGAAGATAGAGAGGGTTAAAATTTAGCGCTCATCCATACCCACAATTTTTGAGTATCGACTTTATTAGCAGCAGTATCGCCCGCTGAGTAATCAGCATACTTAACACCTACTGCGTATTGTTTATTAATAGGTTTAACGTATTGTACGTTTAGTTCACTGCCTAAATCGTCAACCCCATTTGATTGCTCATTAGCATCAAAACTGTGATAAGCCACCAGCCATTTTCCGTCAAACGCTTTACCGTTTAAGCTTATGTAAGTGTCGTCCAAACCTTGTGTGGGTGTATTTAAAAACGTATCTGTCCAACCATTAAATTTATGTAACGTGGCAAGCGGTGTTGCAAACCCGTAATCGCCATTATCAGAGCCAAGTGACTCTATGCCAACTTTTAATGTTACTGTTTTTATGCCCAACCCATTTAAATCGACAGCGCCTTCAAGTGCATAGTAATCGGCATCAAAATCACTCACGCTTGTTGAAGCAGACTGCGTTGCATACTCCGCTTTGTAATAAAATTTTATGTCGTTTAGGGTTTTATTACCGTTAAAAGAAACGCCATAAGTATCTAAACTGTCGTCTTGTAGTGCATCGTCACTTAATAAGTAACTGTATAAAACCACTTTACCGTAGTCTGTTTTAAAGCTTGCATTAATTAAATGATCGGACGATTTAATGTCTTTATCGTCAGCAAATATGCGGTTACGCTTATTTAAATAACTGTACTGTAAATCTATGTTATTAAATGCGTAATTAATGGTCGCGGCATCAAAGGTTTGTCTGTCTTGGCGCCAACCTACGTGCCCAACAAAACGCTGCCCATCAAGAGCTATTATTTGGCGCCCTACTTTTAGCGATAGACCATCGCGGGCATATTTAACAAAACCTTGGTCTATCTCGGTGTTTTCTGGGTCTGCAATAACAGAATAATTAGTGTTTTTCCCCACTGTATTGTTGTAATCATCTACGCCCAATAGGCTGCGAGTGTCTTCTACTTCAATAAGTGCTGAAAAACCATTCACCTCGTCTGTTTGATGCGTTAAGCGGGTTCTAAGTGTTAAGCCGCTTGCATCTTTTAGAGCATTTTCTTGATCAACGCTTTCAAAACGCAGTCTAAAATCAAGATCAGTTTGCGCAGCTTGGCTTATTAAAGGCGCAGTGACGCAACCCAGTATAAAAATAATAGGTAAGTTGTTCTTGTAATTAAGCATTTTGGTTCTCTAAGTTTTAATTATTAATACACATACCAAAGCAATAAATAAACACAGCGAAATACATTTCCACACCATAACTGGATCGCGTTTCATTATTGAACTTTTATTAGCGGTACTTTCTAAATAAGGATTAGGTTTGTTGATATCGTTTATAAACTCAGAAAAAGCTTGGTATCTGAGCTCAGGTTTAGGGGCAAGCGCCTTCATAAGGGCTTGATCTAACCAAAACGGAATATCGGCTCTGTATTTACGAATACTTGTGTAATGCCAATGGCTGTAATCTTTTGGCGCTACGTGGTTAAGTGGCAGTGGTTTATAAGGCAATTTTGAGCACAATAACTCATATGCAATCACGCCAAGTGAAAACAAATCACTTTTAAAATCGGCGTGCATAGTAATAAGTGTTTCGGGTGCGGTGTAGTCGGCAGTGCCTTGCGGGCAATCATCCGCAATTTGTTTAACCGACTCGTCCATAGCCGCAACACTTACTGTGCCGTAATCTATTAGCGTTACTTTACCGTGCGCATCTATCATTACATTATCGAGTTTTAAATCACGATGTACCATATCGAGTCGCTGAAACGCCCTTAGTGCATGTACTATTTGTTCAATAATACTGCGTACTTGGGTTATTTCTGGGTGCGGCACGTCGTGCTTCCAATCACTGAGTGTTTGCCCGTCCATGTACTCACAAATATGATACAAAAAACGACTCTGCGATTGCGTACTTAGCACCTTCATCACGTTTAAATGGTTTATGCGTTGCCCTACCCAGCCTTCTCTTATAAAGCCTTGAAGGTAGTGCACATCGTCTTCAAAATTAACCGAAGGTGCTTTTAAAACCACTGGCGGTATATCGGGCGCTTGTTGCACTAAATAAATGTGCGAGCGACTACTGGCATGTAATTTACGAATAACCGTGTAATCATCAATTTTTTGCCCAACATTAAGCGCAGGTGGAATTTTTCGTCGTGTTAGCGAATGGTAAAGTTCATCTAACTTTTGCTCGGCAATATTTTCTACTTTTACCAGTAAACAACTTACGTTGTCGTCACTGTCTCGTGCTAATGCAAGTTCGGTAATTGCTTTAGCTGCATTTTCTAAATTAGTGTACTCGTTAATTAATTTAGCTATATCACTACTTGGGAGCACATCGTGTACGCCATCGCAGGTTAATATATAAATATCGTCTGCTTTTAGGTCAACCTCGTATACATCTATTTCTTGATGAAGTTGCGCGCCAAGAGCACGCGTTAGCGTATCGTTTACTTTGTGATCCCGTGTTATTGCCTCTATTTTATTTCCTCGCAAGCGAGTAATACGCGTATCACCTAAGTGGAATATATAACCCGTTGCCGACTTTAAAATAAGTGCTGTAAAAGTCGTCATCCAATCGGCTTGACGCTGACCTAAGTGATTGTAATTAACCGATTGCGAATAAAGCCACTGATTTAAACTTGCTAACACCTTCGACACTGACTTTTTAACCGCCCAACTTTCGGGGGTATTTAAATACTCATTTATAAAATGAGTAACCGAAAGTTGAGACGCTTGTTTAGCATTTTTTGCTGATGAACACCCATCGGCTAAGCAGGCAATAACGCCTTTAGACTCTTTTTCTTGCGCTTTGGTATTGAGAGCTGCAAACGCATCTTGGTTTTCTGCTTTTAACCCTTTAGCACTGTGCCCGCCAAATGAAACGTTGAGTTCATTTTTTAGCGATTTAGCGTGGAGTGTTTCATCAAACATAGTCAATAATGCCTTAAGTCACTGAAATAAGTTCAACGGTGCCGTCTTCATTTACTTCGGTAATATGGCCATCTGGTTCTCTCATAAAAAACAGTGCAGCTAGACCAAGTAATGCACTACCCGCAATAATGAAAAAGAAAGTTTGATAATCAACAAGTGACAATGCCGTTAAGTACACTACTGCACCTACATTACCGTAAGCACCTGTCATTCCAGCTATTTGCCCAGTTAAACGACGCTTAATTAGCGGTACTGCGGCAAATACAGCGCCTTCACCAGCTTGCACAAAGAACGAACACGCCATAGCCGCAACAACTGCAAGCCATAAAGGCCAAGATGCATCAACCAAGCCCATTACAAAATAACCAACAGCAAGACCTGTCGTAAGTACAATAAGTGTTATACGACGACCTAATTTATCTGAAATCCAACCGCCACCTGGCCGAGATGCTAAATTCATAAATGCATAAGCTGAGGCTAAAATACCCGCGTACACCATATCAAGCGCAAACACATCCATAAAAAATAGCGGTAACATAGATACAACCGCAAGCTCAGAACCAAAAGTTGTAAAATATAAAATATTTAAAACAGCCACTTGCTTAAACTCATAACGATGCGACTCAGGTACAGGCTCTTTAAAAATATGACCATTTACGTCAAAGGTTTTATACACTTCGTAAATATAAAGCAGAACTAAAAAAGCATACACGGCAAGTACAAAGTTAGCCGAAATTAGGTTAGCACCGGTTGGTGAAAGCTTCCAAGTAAGTAATGCTAGTGCACCATACATAGGGATTTTCATAATAAGAAATAATACAAAGTCGCCTTTACTGGTTACTTCCATTGCGCCTACTTTTTTAGGCTTAAAGTATGTACCGCCTTTTGGTGTATCGGTTACATTTAAGTACCAAATAATACCAAATATAACGCTTAATACACCCGTTAAACCTACAGCGTAACGCCAACCATCTTCGCCACCAAACATAAGTGCAATAATTGGCAATAACATAGCCGCTGCTGCTGAACCAAAGTTACCCCAGCCGCCATAAATACCTTCTGCAATGCCCAGCTCGTTAGCAGGAAACCATTCACTCACCATACGAATGCCCACAACAAAGCCAGCACCAATAAAGCCTAGCGCAAAACGCGCTATAGCGGCTTGTTCAAATGTGGTTGCCATAGCAAACATAAAACACGGAATACTACAGGTAATAAGTAGCGCGGCATAAACAATCCGGGGACCAAATTTATCGGTCAGCATACCCACCACAACACGGGCAGGAATAGTTAACGCTACATTTAAAATTAGTAATGTTTTAACTTGTGCCATGGTAATACCAAGCGAGCCCGCAATTGCACCTAATAAAGGAGCATGGTTAAACCATACAAAAAATGACACAAAAAAGACCATCCAACTCAGATGTAATACTTTCATTTTTCCTTTAAAGGATATTAAGTTAAATCCAGAACTCGGTTGCATGTTTATTTCCTCGTAAACGTATTATTGTTTTATAAATGCCCCACTCTTTTATATGAGTAGTAGCTCAAACTTTGTTAAATTTTAGTTAACCAAACACAGCAATTACTGAGCCACTAATTAAAAACCATATATTTCAGCTAGTTATATGCATTTATTATTTTAATGCGTTATAGTTGCACTATATGAGTGAGGGGGTAAGGGCTGTTACAGTGCAAATAAAAAGCGTTACTACTTGCTCTAGGATTTAACAAATTGGTATTGTTCAAAAAAAGTATGAGATATTTAAAAATGCAAAAAGCACCGTTAACGTACCAACAGCAACTACGCTATTCTCGGCATATTATGCTGCCGCAGCTTGATATAGACGGACAAGAGAAACTATGGCAATCGCATGCTTTAATTGTTGGTGTGGGTGGGCTTGGATGTGCGGTAAGTCAATATTTAGCGGCATCTGGCGTTGGCACACTTGCCTTAATTGATAACGATGAAATAGACGTGACCAACCTGCAAAGGCAAATACTGTATAAAGAAAGTGATATTGGTAGCTCAAAATGCAGTGCTGCAAAAAAACAGCTTAACGCACTTAATAGTGAAATAGATATAAACACCATTGAGGCATTTTTTGATGTAAATACCTCTACAGAACAGCTATTTAATAACATTGATATAGTGATTGATTGCTCAGATAACCTAGCAACGCGTAATGCACTTAATAGCGCCTGTTTTAAAGCTAAAGTTCCGCTAGTGTCAGGCTCTGCAATACGTATGGAAGGACAAGTCGCGTGTTTTACTATGGATGAAAATAGTCATTGTTATGGTTGTTTATCGCAATTTTTTAGTGAACAAACACAAAGCTGCTCTGAATCTGGTGTGCTTTCTCCTATTGTGGGGTTAATAGGCAGTATTCAGGCAACTGAAGCGCTAAAAATGCTTGCTGGTTTACCCAGCGGCTTAAGCGAACACTTATTGCTGGTAGATGGTTTAAGCATGGAATTTAATCGTTTTAAAATTGCTAAAAATAGTCAATGTGCGGTGTGCAGCATTTAGTTATTCTAGATTACTGATTGTTGTATAAAGCACATCGCCCACTTTAAAGTCGTTTTTGTCCCACACTCGTCTTGAAGCCAAGCCAAACAAAGTTTGCCCGTCTACATTAAGCGTTAACTGCCACTTATTATTAATAAGCTCAGCTTGAGTTAATACCGACCTTAAAACATTACTGTGCGTTGTTTGCTCAGGCTTTAACGCACTAAACGACATTTGCTCACTTTCTATAATTAGCTTATTACTGCTATCGACAAGTGCAGGAAGCACAAAAAGCGGTTGCTCACTTTGCTGTAATTGCAGTTGATATAGCCCGTAGTCTTTATCAAATTTAACCACATCGTAATTAATTAAGCTCAGCGGTGTTTGCCTGTCGTTTGCGTAAATAGCTTTTGCAACGTGCGCACTTGCACCTTGGTTTATCACCTTACCTTTATCAAGCTGAATAAGGGTATCGCTGCAAAATAGCAGCTCTTTTAATGAGTGACTTACTATTATAAATTTAATATTAAACTTAACGGCTAACTCATTGAGTTTATTAAGTGTTTTAAAGCGCAATGACCAATCAAGCGCACTAAAAGGCTCATCAAGCATTATAAATTTTTGACCGGCAAGCAAAGTGCGCGCAAATACTACACGCTGGCGCTCGCCACCCGATAAGCTTTGTACATCACGATTTAGTAAATCTTGTAATTCAAGTGTTTTAACAACGTATTGAAGCGTTAAGCTGGTTTGCTTATTTTCGCAGTGTTTTTGTGTAAACGCTAAATTACCTGCCACATCTAAATGAGGAAACAACGGGCACGATTGCAACTGAAGCGTTATACCGCGTTTATCACTTGGCAACTCATGCACTGGCTGATTATTAATATGAACACTTTTTGCAGGCTCTAAACCGCTAATACAACGCAGTAATGTTGACTTACCCGAGCCAGAAGGCCCGTAAACACCGAGTACATTAAACGACTCAAGATCAAGGTTTATATCTAAATCAAAATTATTGAGTGCTTTAAAAAGGCTTAACTTTATCATGTTATTGCTTAACCCCTACAATGCTTTTATTAAACTTAAATAACAGCACTAAACAGGCAAACGAAATAGCCAGTAAAATAAGTGAAAGCTGATGCGCTGCCGTATAATTTAACGATTCAACATGGTCATAAAGCGCAATAGACACCACCTGTGTTTGCCCCTGAATATTACCGCCAATCATTAATACCAAACCAAACTCACCCAATGTATGCGCAAAGCCTAAAGCAAATGCGCTACCAATACTGGGTTTTAAAAGCGGAATAATTAAATGCACAAAGCGTTTAAACGGGCTTAACCCAAGCGCAATGGCAGCTTCGTTATAGGTTTGATTAATATGCTTAAACCCAGCCACAAGTGGCTGCATAACAAAAGGCAGCGAATAAAAAAGCGAGCCAATAACCACACCCTGAAAACTAAACGCAAGCTGTGTACCCGTTAGCCAAAACCAAAACTGCCCAAAAGCGTGATCAGGCGAAAATAAAACAAGTAAGTAAAACCCTAATAACGTAGGCGGCAGCACTAAAGGCATTGCAATTAATGCCTCTAAAAATGGTTTAAATTTACCGTTATAGCCAGCGAGCTTGTAAGCCACCGGAATACAAAAAACAAGAAGGAGCACTGCGGTTATAAAGGCAAGTTTTATAGTTAACCACAGCGCGGTTAAATCACTTTGAAGCATTGTTGTCCTTTATTCTGTAACCTAATTCAATTAACTGCTGCTGCGTAGCTTCTGCCATTAAAAATTGCATAAGTTGCTTAGCGCTAGCATGCTTTTTAGTCGAGCTAATAATAACGCCTTGTTGAATTATATCGGGATATTGATTGGTAGGCAGCACGGTATAATCTAAATATTTTTGATCTTGCGTGTTACTGTAAGCCGCCTTTAGTGATGAAACAGCCACCAGCCCTACTCCTACATTACCACTTTGCACAAACTGAAACGCATGCGTAATATTATTACCATACACATAATTTACTGGCTTTTTAAAATGGTTATTAGCGTAGTGCTCTGAGGCACGCCCGTATGGTGAAAAACGCGGATTAGCAATAGCTACTTTATCATTTACTTTTTCAGCTTTTGGTTGCCACAAAGCAAGTTCGCCTAACGCGTAAGTGATTAAACTACTTTGATCGGCATAACCTTCTTTAATAAGTGATTGCGGTCGAAAATCGTCAGCCGATAAAAACACATCAAATGGCGCGCCATGCACTATTTGCGAATATAAAACACCGCTAGAAGCGGCTGATATTTTCACGTCAACATTAGGTAATGGGGATTTTTTTAGTAGGGTTTGCAATACAGTTTTAAAATTACTCGCTACGGCTACTTGCAGCGTTTCTTTTGCGTTTACGCCGCACGAAAGCATGCATGCGATAAGCAAAAAATAACCCAACCATGTATTGTAAAGCTTTGACATTATAAGTATTGTTTCAAAATAAAATGATTTAAGTAAGCAATATATATGAACGATGTTTGCAATGCACCCGGTTTATTGCCAATTGAAACTGCAATACAAAATATACTTGGCTCAATAACGCCAGTTAAAGACGTTGAAACCATCACTATAATGCAAAGCGTTGATCGCGTTTTAGCAAGCGATGTTAAATCAACTATAAACGTACCAGCTCATGATAACTCCGCAATGGATGGCTATGCGCTATGTATTTCAGATAAAAGCTTAACCTATACACAAGTAGGTAGCGTGTTTGCGGGGCAAGTTTTTGAAAAAACGCTTACCCCAGGGCAATGCGTAAGAATAATGACCGGCGCTGCCATTGCACCAGGCGCTAACGGCGTTGTAATGCAAGAAAACGCCTCGGTAGATGGCGATAAAATTACGTTTACCGCGCAACCAGAGCTAAATGAAAACGTGCGTTTTGCTGGCGAAGATATTGCAATAGACGATGTTATTTTAAAAGCAGGCGATAAATTAAAAGCCGTTGATGTGGGGTTACTTGCATCTTTAGGAATAGCCAATATAGACGTGGTAAGAACCTTAAAAATAGCCGTGCTTTCTACAGGCGATGAGCTAATTGAACCTGGTCAGCCTCTTAAGCAAGGCGCTATTTTTGAAAGTAACCGCGCTGTTATTATTAGTGCGCTGCAACAAAAAAATATCGACGTGATCGATTTAGGAATAATCCCTGATGACAAAGAACTCATCACCAATGCATTTTTAAAAGCGAATGAACTCGCCGATGCCGTAATAAGCTCAGGCGGCGTATCGGTTGGAGAAGCCGACTTTACTAAAGAAGTGCTCAACGAAATTGGCGAAATTCACTTTTGGAAAATAGCCATGAAACCAGGCAAACCTTTTGCCTTTGGTAAACTAAGTAACAGTTACTTTTTTGGCTTGCCAGGTAACCCTGTGTCGGCTGCTGTTACATTTAATCAGTTAGTAGAGCCTGCACTGCAAAAACTGTCGGGGCTTGGTGAAGTAAATCCTAAAATGCGCTTTAACGCTGTTACTACATCCGTTATTAAAAAGCGCCCTGGCAGAGCTGACTTTCAACGCGGTACTGCAACAATTAACGAACAAGGTGACTTGATGGTTGCCCCGTTTAATAAACAGGGCTCGGGTGTACTTTCGTCGCTTAGTAAAGCTAACTGCTTAATTGTAGTGCCAGCACAAAGCGGCAATATCGAAAAAGGCGCAACAGTAAGTATTGAGTTGCTATAAAGTATTGAGGTGTTATAAAGCCTAACATGCTACAGCTAACTGTATAATTTAGCTGTAGCGCTACTCTAATTTAAAATATTTTTATGTTTAGAGTCTGGATTAAGCAGTTTAACTTTTCGCTACGTCCTACAAACTCTTCTTTGCTCAACCTATTAACACACTTCAGCGCATTTTTAGTCGCAAAGTATCTATCATAACTTAGGCTTCTTTCGCATTTAACACTATACGTTGAGGGCCAAGAGCCTCCGGCACCCGTTGCTATGCCAACTACGTTACATGTAGCGTCTATATATTGCTCCCATGCTTTTATTTGAGCTTTAACTGCATCTACTTGGTAATCATCAGTTAGTTGCGGGTAGATCTCATCCATCATTTTACTGATTTTAGTTTTGTACCTATTGCCCTCTAAATTATAAGTATTGCCCGTGTGCATTGCACCGCCTTCTGGCCAATCATCAGTACTTTGTGCAAATGCGCCAAATGATGAAATAGCAAAAGCAAACCCAATAATAATTTTATTCATTTTAAATCCCTTTAGTACCAATCTGCTTATATATAGGGTCTATTTAACGTTAAGAAAATTACGCGAGAACTAGGCAAAAATTTTTGTATCTAGTTGTTCTAAATAAAAAATTTTTAACGACGTTATAGTGCAATTTAATTCGTTAAATTGATCAAAGATTTATGCAGGTTGGTATAATAGTTAGACCAGATACCTGTAAAAAACGCCTATAAAAAATGCCGCTAAGCTTAACTGAGCGGCATTATATTATTCAATAAGCTTTTAAAGAGGCCTATTAAAAACCAAATATTTTTAAATCAAAAAACTTAGTCGCCACTGTATTTATAAATATTACAGCTAGAATGACAGGAATAAACGTTGAAAGTGAAAAGTTAACGTACTTTTCCATCAAGCTTCCCGCATAATTAGGCGAACCTAAGCTTAGCTCTTGTGTTAAGCGTGCTTTTTTCCAGCGGTACATTACAAACAAACACACCATTAAGCCATTAAGCGGTAAAATTGTGTCGTAAAATACATCAACAATAATATCAAAAAAGCTCTTACTAACGCCGCCATAACTGGTGAAAGATGTAAGGCTGTCAATCATACCAAACGACATTGTACATAAAATAGTAAGTACACCGGTTGAAAGTGTAAGGATGCCCAGTGCTTTTTTACGGCTAATACCTTTACGATCACTTAGTGTTGCAGTCGGGACTTCCACTATTGAAACAAGTGAAGTAATCGCTGCAAAAAATACTAATAAGAAGAATGAGAACGCAACAATAGACGCACCTACATAACCAATATCATTTTGCAGTGCTAATAATATTTTAGGTAGGTATACAAAAATCATTGATACGGACGAATCAGAAAGTGCTGATGGGTCTGTATTTGGGTCAAAGCTAAATATCGCTGGCAACACCATTAGCCCCGCTACAAACGCAACGAGTGAGTCAGTAATAGCGACCATTTTAGCACTGCTTACAATGTCATCTTTTTTAGAAATGTACGACGCGTAAGTCATTAATATACCCATACCCAGCGATAGCGAGAAAAACGCTTGGCTTAATGCGCCATTAAGTACACTTGCACTCATCTTAGAAAAATCAGGAATAATGTAGTATTTAACACCGGCCATTGCGTTATCAAGCGTTAATACATAAGTAACTAGAGCTAGTAGCATAACTAATAAAGCGGGCATTAAAAATTTGGCGGCTTTTTCTATGCCTTGTTTAACACCACCTAACAAAATTAAGTTAACGATAATAACCACAACAGCCATATAACCAAACACAGTGTAACTATTAATAAAAACACCAAAGTGGCCAGGATCTGCAAGTAAATCTAAATTACCGAGGCCTGTTTGCGTTAAATAACCAAAGATCCAAACCGTAATCACCATATAAAATACAGCAATCATAAATGGTGTAAGCACCGCAAAAAACCCAGCTAACTTCCATTTTTTATCGTTATTAGATAATAGTTTGTACGAACCAAGTGGATCTTTTTGAGCGTTACGACCCATTGCCATTTCAGCCATCATGACTGGTAAACAAATGAATATGACAAATAAAGCGTAAATTAATAAGAATGCGCCACCACCATTTTTAGTAGCAGAAACCGGAAAACCAACTAAATTACCAATACCAACAGCTGAACCGGCCGCTGCCATTATGAATCCAAGGCGGGAACTAAATCGTTCTCTATTTTCGCTCATGCATAAAACCTTTTTATTATTTTGTATATTTCAGCGACTCTACCAGTGTTACACAGAGATTTTCAAGCAATTACAGCTTAAAAATAAAATCGAAGTGTAAACCTGTGTAAATACGCTTTTAATTCACCAATTTTCAACGCTGTGGTAGTATTGCGTTAATCAAATTTAACAATTTTTATGAGATTCCTTATGTTGTACATGATTCACTCAACAGACGTTGAAAACAGCTTAGAGCTTAGAAAAGCAGCACGCCCGGCACATTTAGCACGCCTTAGTGAGCTTGATTCACAAAACCGTCTACTTACCGCAGGTCCGTTTCCGGCAGTCGATAGTGAAGATCCTAAAGAAGCAGGTTTTACCGGTTCATTAGTTGTTGCTGAGTTTGAGTCAATTGAAGCAGCTCGAGAGTGGGCAGCAGCAGACCCTTACGTTGCCGCTGGCATCTATGAAAATACAATTGTTAAACCCTTTAAAAAGGTATTTCCTGCTTAAAAAGTATTAAACCCTAGAGCGTGCGTTGCACTGTAATTCAGGGTTTGTTCACAGGTTTTTAATTAAAATTATCAGGATAAAAACGAATTTACCGTTTTTACTTGAATTTTAGTAACTTAGTTAATTAAACTAAGTGAGTCTGGTCTAGGAGTTTTCCATTATGCGCGTATTATTAAGCCTCGGTTTTATTGCTTGTGTTAGCTTAGCTAACTTTAGTCAAGCAGCAACCGCCACCCAAGCATCTCATGCTGAGGTGGACAAAAAGAAAGCCGTAATACTCGCAAAGAAAACAATTGGCGGTAAGACCTTAAAAATTACCGAAAAAACAGATTTTTATACCGTACGAATACTCAAATCTGACGGCCACGTCGTTGATTTACATATTAATAAAAAAACCGGCGAAGTGAAAAAGGATTAAAAATGCGAATTTTAGTTATAGAAGACGATTTACATTTAGCAGATAACCTACGTAATGCCTTAGAAAAAGAACGTTACAGCGTGGATTTATGCCACGATGGTGAAGCAGGTCTTTTCCACATTACAGAATACCCGCTTGATATGGCCGTAGTTGATTTAGGTTTACCTAAAATAGACGGTATTGAGCTAATTAATAAAGCACGAGCACAAGGCATTACAATCCCTATTTTAATCTTAACCGCGCGCGATCGCTGGCAAGATAAAGTAGAAGGTTTAGATGCAGGTGCCGATGACTACCTTACTAAGCCATTTCATGTTGAAGAGCTTATTGCCCGTTGTAATGCATTAATTCGTCGCAGTGCTGGTAAAGCAAATCCAGAAATGACTGCAGGTCCAATTAAAATCCATACACGTTCACAACAAGTATGGGTTGATGACAAAGAACTTAGCCTGACAGCTTACGAATATAAAGTACTTGAATACTTAATGGTAAATCCGCAAAAAGTAATTTCTAAATCAGAACTGACTGAGCACATTTACGACCAAGATTTCGACCTTGATTCAAACGTAATTGAAGTATTTGTACTACGTTTGCGTAAAAAGCTTGACCCTGAAGGCGTACTAAACCCAGTAGAAACACTACGTGGGCGTGGTTACAGGCTTAAAAGCCAGTGGTAATACCGCAAATATCGTTAAAAATAAGGCAAGGATTTATCCTTGTCTTTGTTTTGTTAGTCGCACTTCCTATCTTATTTTATTCAATTGGTAAGGCGTATTACGCTTCACTTGTTGATGCGACAGAAAAAACCCTCGAAGCACAGCTTTACTCGCTAATATCTGAAGTCGATTTTACTGAGCATGGTATTATTATGCCCAGCACTATTTTAGCGCCTGAGTTAAACAGATTAAATTCTGATACCTACGCAATGATCTACCGCGATGATGACCCGGTTTGGAACTCAGAGTCGGCTGTAAATTTAAACTATGTACCTCAGCAAATAGAGACCAAAGCAGGTGCTGCCGACTTTAGGCGTGTAGAATATAATAATACCGCTTATTGGCAACTTAGCCTGACTGTAATTTTAAACAACATAGATCAATCAGAACAAGCTCGCTTTATATTAGTTAAACGTAACGACGCTCTACTTCGTTTAATGGATGGCTTTAAGCAAACCCTTGTAGATTGGATGTTTATCATGGGGATTGCAATCGCAGGCCTGATGGCGATTGGTTTCATTTGGAGCGCTCGCCCACTCCAACGACTCGATAAAGAAATAAAAGCGATTGAATCGGGTGATATTCAAGAAATTAAAGGCCTCTACCCTGTAGAACTGCAAACAATAAAAGCAGACCTAAATTTGCTACTTGAGTCGCAACAACGCCAAAAAGAGCGCTATAGAGCCTCATTGAGCGATCTTGCTCATGCACTCAAAACGCCGCTTGCTGTATTAAAATCAAGTCCATTGGCAAACGATGCCGATGCACAAGAACAACTCGACCGAATTAATGTGATGATCGAGCACCAATTAAAGCGTGCTGCAACCGGTGCATCAGACACGTGGAAAAAACAAACCCCTATTAAGCCAGTACTCGATTCAATACTCAGTGCTATGGCAAAAGTATATCGTGATAAAGATATTATTTTTAGCTGCACTGTAACCGAAAAAGATTATTTTTTAGGCGATCAAACAGATTTAATGGAATTACTCGGTAACTTGATTGATAACGCCTGTAAAGCGTGTCGCTCACAAGTAGCAATACAAGTTATTCAAAGCAAAACTTTATGTATTGGAATTAGCGATGATGGTCCTGGCGTGCCAGAGGACAAACGTGAATCTCTACTTACACGGGGTACTCGTCTGGATACATACGAAAGCGGACACGGCGTAGGGATGGCAATTGTATCTGACTTGGTTAAGTCCTATCGCGGTACACTTACCATTACAGAAGCTGATAACTTAGGCGGCGCTCAATTTATTTTAGAGTTTAATTACAATGACAAAAAGTAACTATTTATTAAAACTAACTGCCATTGTGTTATTAGCTTCAAGCCAATACAGCTTTGCAGATGAGACATGTACTTTAGCCGCCAAAGCAACAACCGATGAAGCTAAGCGATATATTCAATGCCTAGATAGCCAAATTGATAAAGCAAAACAAGCACAAGGCAGTTGGATACAAAAGCGTAAATATGAGCTAACTAAGTCACAAGAAAGCACAGGCAATACGCAAGTGCTGCCGTTATTTATGCGCAGCATTAAAAATAATGAAAAGTACCTTGAGAGTGCCTGCCAATGGCGTTACTTAATAAAACTTCCTAATGCGACAACCGCAGCCATTAGCTATAAACTGTGTGAAATTGAGCTTATAAATCAATTTACAGAATCACTAAAACACCCATTTTGACGTAACTTAAGCACACTAAACTAGTTACGTTTCTTTACTCACTCCCTTTAGCTTACTTGACAATTTATTCATATCAAAACAAACTACCTACTAGTAGATTGCTAAAAACTAATGGATAAACAGATGACTAAACCAGTAATTATTATCGGTGGCGGACTTGCTGGTTTATACAGTGCGTATAAATTACAACTACTTAATATTGAGTACTTATTATTAGAGGCTAAATCGCAATTGGGTGGCCGAATTTTTGCCGCGCAATCACCAATAAAAAACGATGTTAGTTTTGATTTGGGTCCTACGTGGATATTTCCCCACCAACCAAAAATTCAAGCGCTAATAAAGTCACTCAACTTAAGTATATTTGAGCAATACAATAAAGGTGATGTGTTATATCAAGCACCTAACTCCAAACAACCTCAACAAATTGCAGGTGCTGGAGATATGCAACTATTTAGACTCAAACACAGCATGAATACCTTAATAACTACCTTATATGAGCAGCTTAATCCTGATTCAATATTATTAGAACATAATGTCACTGAGCTTAAAAAAGGTGATAATAACTGGCTAATTACGGTTAATCACTTAGGCAATATAAAGCACTTTACTACTGGCAAATTAATTTCAGCAATTCCTCCTCGTATGGTTACAACGCATTTAACACCTGAACTATGGGCGACTCCAACACTCATAAACCGCCTTAGCAGCGTACCTACATGGATGGCAGGACAAGCCAAGTTTATAGCTACTTTTAAACATGCATTTTGGCGTGATAAAAACTTATCTGGGCAAAGCTTTAGCCGCGTAGGCCCTATGGTCGAGATTCACGATGCCAGTGCTGAGGATAGTAATTACGCCGCATTATTTGGCTTTATAGGTGTGCCCTACTTATCACGAAACCAAGTAACTCAAGAGCAATTAATTCAAGCCTGTGCCCAACAGCTCAGCTACTTTTATGGTAAGGATGCTGAAAAGGCAACCGGATACTTTATTAAAGACTGGGCAGAGGATAAATTTGTAGCTAATAAAGACGATCAAACTCAGCCTTCACAGCACCCAGAATTTGATTTTTCAAACTTGGAAGAGCAATTAAGTAACCTCAATATTCATTTTGTAGCGAGTGAGTTTGCAAAACAAGAAGCGGGATATTTAGAAGGCGCAATAAACGCAGTGGATGACGCTATTAAATCGTTTATTAATTAATAGCCCTGTATTTATTGATAATTTAACCATCAAGGGTTTTAATTTTACAGCCCTTGATGGTTATAGATGCTAGTTATTTTTAGTAACGTCTTCACCACTGCCCAGTAAAGTGGCAACCCACTTGCCCTCTGCACTGGCTTCTAGGGCTATTTTTACAATCATTGTTAATGGTACAGATAAAAGCATACCCACAGTGCCTAATAACCAGCCCCAAAATATTAATGATAAAAACACCACTAACGTTGAAAGACCCAGCCCTTTGCCCAAAAACTTAGGCTCTACAATATTACCCATTACCGTATTTATTGTTAAATACCCTGCAGCAACAAGTCCTGCCACTAATGGGCCTTGAGTAATAAGGGCAAGTAATACAGCTGGTACAGCCGCAATAATTGAACCTATATTTGGAATGTAATTGAACATAAATGCCAACACGCCCCAAAGCACAAAGTAGTCAACGTCTAAAATCCATAAGTAAAACGCAGCAATAATACCCGTCCCTAAACTTACTAGCGTTTTAATTGCCAAGTATGAATTAATAGATTCTAAAAAGCGGTCAATTTGCTTCATTTTACTATCAGGGTCTTCAAGTGCCATATGTATTTTCTTGCTCAGCATTGGCCCTTCAAACAGCATAAAAACAACCGTTAAAATAATTAAAAACATGTTTGCCATTACGCCACCTAACCCAGTGAGCATATTAGTGGCCACATCAACCATTTTGCCAGGGTCGAACATATTAATTAACTGATCTTTATTGATCAGTATGTTGTATTGAGATGCTAAATCGACCAGCCACACAAACTCTTCTTTAAGTTGTGTTTTATACTCAGGAAGCTGCTGAGAAAAGTCGTTGATAGATTGCCCTACAAGCCCGCCAAGGCTTACCCCTAAGCCAACTATAATCAGCACGACCAACATAACAGCAATGCCTTTAGGAATTTTGTAGCGCGCAAAAAACTTGATAAGCGGGTTACAAATAATGGCAATAAATGCCGCCAAAATAAACGGAATAATAATTACACTCGCGGCTTTTATTCCAGCGAGGACCACTACTAAGGAAGCAAAAACTATTAAGCTTTTATTTACTCCAGTTAAACTTGCCAATTTATTAATCCTTTTATTAACTATATCGTCCCAGTGTAAGGCAAAAGGTAATTAAATGAAATAATTACGAAGTGATCATAAAAGCCTGTTTTACGTATAAATTTGCAAAGCTGTTTGCTAGCGAGTATGTTTTTTAATCACTTGCTTCTATTTTATTGTAAGGATGAATAATGCATATATTTATAACTGGCGCGACCGGATTAATTGGTAAGCACTTATGCCCTTTTTTACTTCATCATAATACTGTTACTGTACTTAGCCGCAATCCAACTAAAGCAAACGTATTATTAGGCCACAAAGTTAAAGCCGTAAGTGACATTAGTGATGTTGACTTTAACACTGTTGATATCGTTATTAATCTCGCTGGCGAGCCGATTGTAAATAAACGCTGGAGCGACAAACAAAAGCAAATAATACGAAACAGTCGTATTGATATTACACAGCAAATTAGTCAAGCGATTAAAGCCTGTAGTATACCCCCGCATACTTTTATATCTGGCAGTGCAATTGGTTTTTATGGTCGACAAAATAGTAATCCTATTGATGAAACTTTTGAACGCCCACACGATGAATTTAGCCACCAGCTTTGTAAAGACTGGGAAAATGCAGCACTACTCGCCCAATCAGAACAAACCAGAGTATGCCTTTTGCGAACGGGTATTGTTTTAGCTAAAAAAGGAGGTGCACTTGGAAAAATGTTACCTGCTTTTAAATTATGCCTGGGTGGCCCGATTGGTAATGGCGAGCAAGGCATGTCGTGGATACACATCGACGATATGATTCAGCTAATACTCTTTATTATTAAACACCCAGAAATATCAGGCCCTGTTAACGCAACAGCACCCAACCCTGTAAGCAATGCTCAATTTAGTAAAAGCTTAGGCGAGGCGCTCTCTCGACCTGCATTTATCACTATGCCAACCCCAGTACTTAAACTATTAATGGGTGAAATGTCAGACTTACTAACAACGGGGCAATTTGTAATCCCTAAAAAGGCACTCGTTAACAATTATCGTTTTCATCATCCTGATATAAAATCGGCTTTAGAGAGCTTGGTTTAGCGGGCGTTAATATTCGTTCAGTTAAAATCCCTTTCAAATTAGATATATGGGTAAATTACTACTTTTTACCCATATTGACCTTTAAACATTAATACATAATAATCAGCAAGTTTTCCACACCAACCACGCCTATCTTTAATAAAAGAGAATCTTAAATGCTACACCTGCCTACTGTGATCAGTCTCTCTTTTATTCTTAACGTATTAATAGGCTTGTTTTTTTTATCCGTACATAACTTTAAAAAACAAACATCATTTTTATTATTTGGCCTAGCATGCATTACCTTTGCATTTGCCGAGTTACTTGCCTGTTTAAAGTTAGTAATAGACACGCCTTTTATTACACACTATTTGGCTGATATTTTTATATTACTAAGTCCATTATTAATTATTATTGGGTTAAATAAATATAAGCACAGTAAGGCACTAAACTTAAAACCTCTTTATTGTCTCCTTGGATTAACGGGGGTTGCTTTATTACCCATATATTCAGACCCTGCAGGGCAAATGCTGACAAGCTTAATTATTTCGGTTTTATACCTATATTCCGCATATATTATTAAGCAGATGAACTTTGTAGCCACTTTGCAAAAAAAAGCGCTGATAGTTTGTTTTTCAATTCACAGCATTTTAATGCTCATACAAACAACACTATTGGCAATATCTATTTTTAGTATTAATTCGCCAAACTACATAGAGCCACTGCAACTTATCTTAAGTAGTCATTTAATTTTGGCCACTTGTAGCGCACTAATATTGCCATACCTGCTGGCTTCTAATACAGAGCATACACTTTCAAGCCTTGCTAACACCGATACTTTAAGCCAATTACTTAATCGCCGTGGCTTTTTTACAAAAAGTAAAGAAGCACTAAGTGATCCTAAAAATATAGACAAAAATGTGTCTGTTATTTTGCTCGATATTGATTTTTTTAAACGTGTAAACGATCAGTTTGGTCACGAAGCGGGCGACCACGCAATTAAGTGGATATCTCACTTTATTAAAAAGCAATTTTTAAATGTAGGTATTAGTGCCAGAATTGGCGGAGAAGAATTTGCCATTTTACTACCTGATTACACCCTTGGTGCAGCAAAAAGTGATGCTGAGCTATTAAGAAAGAATATAAGCACTCAAGCTTTTTATCATGAAAATCAGCATATAAAACTTTCCGTAAGCGCTGGGGTAAGTAATGCAATTAATGGGAATGCAACTATAAAAGAACTGCTCGCTTATGCCGATAAACGCCTTTACTTAGCTAAAGAAACTGGCCGAGACAAAGTAGTAACCTTTGATGAAAAAAACTTACTCACGAAAAGTTAATTGCTTTTAAGTGACTTATAAGCGCATTAAAAACAACTATATTTAAACTACCATATTTTATCTAGCTAACATCTATCCATAAAAAAAGCCCTTCATTAGAAGGGCTTTGGTATACACACAATAGAGTTAATAAACTACTTACAAGACAGCGTAGCCTCGTCCGCTTTATTTGGTACAAACTGAATATTAGCTACAGAAATTGATGCTTTACCATTGCTGTGTAAGCTAAATGGGCTTGTTAGGCTTGCAAAATTAACACCCTTATCAGCAAAACAACCTAAATCGATTGATACTGACTGCCATTTATTTTCAATAGTTTTATCAACTACGTTTGCTAAATCAATGCTTGCACCACACTCACCAGAACAAGTCATAGCAAGGGCTACATCGCTCGTTAGTGCTTCGTTTAATTTAATATCAAAGCTAATCACACTGTTTGCTTCAACGTAGGCAATGGTATCTTCTGCAAAGCTCGTTACTATTTCAGCACTGGCTTTTTCTGCACCGCTGAAGTTAAATTGGCGCGCGTCTTCTTGTACTGTTTTGTCCTCAGTACGGTATTTAATTGCACCAAATTCATGCGTACTACTCGATACATCTAAAAGCTCATCGCCCGATTTTAACAATAAGCGCCATGGCGCTACAGGTGCACCAACAAGTATATCCATACTCGTAAGCCCTGAGTTATCAAGTTTAGAGTCTTCATCAAGGTCGTCAGCTAGCACATTTTTATCGCCATACGTTAAACCAAAACCATAAGGAAGTAATGGATCGTAATTTTCATCGCCTTTATTAACCGCAGTTTGTACCGCCGATTTAGGCCAAGAAAACGATAGCTTACCTTTAAAGTTATTTTGGATGGTGCCGTCTGCCGCTTTTAATAACACATCAGCAATACCCGCACCTTCTGTACCAGGTAGCCATGCAGCCACAAACGCATCAGATGCGTTAAGTTCGCTGTTCACCCACATAGGGCGACCAGAAATAAACACAGATACAACAGGAATGCCTTGCTCTTTTAGCGAGCTTAAAAGTGCTAATGACTTTTTATTTCCGCGCTCAAACTCTAGATTATCTTTATCGCCGTGCCCTTCTGCGTAAGGTTCTTCACCAAATACAACAATGGCAACATCAGGACGTTGTTCAAACGTACCATCAGCACTTAAAGTAACACTTCCACCTGCTGCAGATATTTGCTCTTCAAGCCCTTTGTAAATTGACGTTGCTCCAGGAAAGTCTGCATTTTTATTATTAGTCCCTTGCCACGTAATACTCCAACCACCCGACTGTTTGCCTATGTTATTGGCACCATCACCTGCAACAAGTACGCGTTGATTAGCTGCAATAGGTAATAGGTTATTTTTATTTTTAAGTAATACAAGCGATTCGCGCACAGCTTGACGTGCTACTTCGCGATGAGCTTGCGCGCCAATAAGCTCTGTTTTACCCGAGTAAAGACGCTTAGCCGGACTTGGTTTATCAAATAACCCAGCGCGTAACTTAACGCGTAAAATACGTGCAACCGCATCATCAATGCGGCTCATACTTATTTTACCTGCTTTTACTTGTGCAATTGTATTTTCATATAGCGGCTTCCACGCACCTGTTGGTACCATAAAAATATCAAGGCCAGCATTTACCGCTTCTGGGCAGCTTTCGTTAGTACAGCCTTCAATTTGCCCATGGCCGTTCCAATCACCCACTACAAAACCATCAAAACCCATACGTGTTTTTAATACATCTGTAAGTAAGTATTTATTGCCGTGATTTTTAACGCCATTCCAGCTATTAAAAGATGCCATAACAGATTGACTACCCGCCGACAAACCACCTACGTAACCTTGGGCATGAATATCAAATAGCGATTGCTCGCTGTCTATATTATTTCCCTGATCATCTCCATCAACGGTGCCGCCATCGCCAATAAAGTGCTTAACGGTACTAATTACACGCTTGTCACTTAAAAAGTCGCCATCGGCTTTACCTTGTAAGCCATTTACTATGGCTGCTGAGTAATCATGTACAATTTTTGGATCTTCTGAGTAACCTTCGTAGGTTCTTCCCCAGCGATCGTCGCGCACTACGGCAACTGTGGGTGCAAATACCCAATCAATACCCGTAGCCATTACCTCTACTGCAGTAATCGATGCTATTTGCTCGATTAAATCAGGATTATTCGCCGCGCCTAAACCAATGTTGTGCGGAAATAACGTGGCACCAATTACATTATTATGGCCATGTACTGCATCGGTGCCCCACATAGTTGGGATACTACTGCCATCAACTGAGTCGTCGACAGAAGCTTGATAAAAGCTCTCTGCTAAGGCTACCCAGTCCATAGGTGTTGCATGTTTGTCGCCATTAGGGAATGCGCCACCGCCATTAAGGTATGAACCGAAGCCATATTTACGCATGTCTTCAACGGTAATATCACGAATTTCTGGCTGAATCATTTGAGCAACCTTTTGCTCAAGTGTCATGGCTTTTAAATAGTTAACTATTTTAGCTTCAATATCGGCATCTTTTTTAACGGCAATATTAAGTTTTGGCCAAATTTGCGCTGTTTTAGATAACGTTTCATTAGTTTCAACCGATGTCACTGCGTCGTTTGAACAAGCCGATAAAGTACCTACTGATGCAATTAATGTTGCTAAGGCTATTTTATTAAGTGTAAAAGGGGTTTTCATTATAGAGTCTCCTGCGCATGAACTGGTTTGCTACCGCTTAAACCATAGAACACGATAAATATGTAACATAAAATAGGTAAAACATACGAAAGTTGAACACCCACACTATCAGCAAGCGCACCTTGTAAAAGTGGCACTATTGCACCACCTACAATCGCCAAACACAAAATACCAGAGCCTTGAGCGGTATGCTTACCAAGTCCATTTAACGCTAAACTAAAAATAGTTGGGAACATAATAGAATTAAATAAACCAACCAATAGTATTGACCACATTGCTAATTGACCCGACGTGCTCATGGCAATAATGACTAAAATAATAGCCATGGTTGCGTTAAAGCCAAGTACTTTACCTGCGGGTAGTTTTTGCATTACAGCAGCACCAATAAAACGCCCAACCATAGCACCACCAAAATAATAAGTGATGTAATGAGCTGCAACATTCTCTTTTAGCCCTGCTATATTTTCTTGTGCTAAAAAGCTTACTAAAAAGCTACCAATTGCCACTTCGGCGCCTACATACGTAAATATACCCACAGCACCTAATACAAGATGGCGATACTGCCAAGCACTGCCTTCAATTGCATCTGATTTTTCGGCTTCTGCTTTTTGCTCGCTCATAATGTCTGGTAATTTAAGCCAAGCAAAAATACCGGCTAGTAAAATAAGCATTGCAGCTAAAAGGAGGTAAGGAAGTTGAACTGACTCTGCATTTTGAGCCGGTGTTAAAAAGGCTTCTGACGCTGAGTCTAGAATTAACAGAGCACCAAATGATGGCGCAACAGTGGTACCTAATGCATTAAAAGCTTGGGTAAGCGTAAGTCGAGATGACGCAGTTTTTGGTGAGCCCAACAAACTTACATAAGGATTTGCAGATACTTGTAATAACGTTATGCCACTGGCAAGTACAAATAAAGCGAATAAAAATACAGGGTAACTATGTAAAGACGCTGCTGGGTAAAATAATATACACCCGACTGCTGCAATTAATAATCCAATCACGATGCCTTTTTTATAGCCCACCTTTTTAACTATATAACCACTTGGAAGTGACATTAAAAAGTAAGCGCCAAAAAAGCAAAACTGCACAAGCATTGCTTGAACATAAGTTAAATCGAAAACCGCTTTTAAATGCGGAATCAAAATATCATTTAAGCAGGTAATAAAACCCCACATAAAAAATAGTGAAGTTAAAGATGTAAGTGCAAAACCATAGTTTTTATCTTGGTGGTTTTGCGACTGTGTGTGTGATGTCAGTGGTGCTGAACTAGCCATGTGCTCTCCGCAATTTATTATTATAAATTGATCTTCAGTAAGTAATTAATACAAACCCCGCTAAGGCGCAGTATTAAAGAGTTGACCTGAAGATTAATTAACATTAATCTAAAAATGTAAGCGCTTTCACGGCTAATTAAATACGAACATGTTACATATTTCAACAACTTTTATTTTTAATAATGTTTTGTAACCGCTGAAAGTCAGTAAAAATAGGCGCTAAGCGTGCAATTAAGTTCTCAAAAAGGTTTGTAACCAATGACAAAAATATCATTACCATTTAATTCACCTCTATTAACAAAAGACTTTGTTTATGGTGTAGCAACAGCATCATTTCAGATAGAGGGCGGGTATGAGCATCGCTTACCGTGTATTTGGGATACCTTTTGTAGTACTGCAGGTAAAATTGCTGATAATTCACATGGTCATATTGCCTGCGATCATTACAACAATTGGCAACAAGACATAGATTTAATAGAGTCTCTAGGTGTTGATGCTTACAGGCTTTCTATTTCATGGCCTCGCGTTATGACTCAAGACGGAAAGTTAAATCCTGTAGGCGTTAAGTTTTATACTGATATTTTAGATGAGCTAAAACGAAAAAATATAAAAGCCTTTGTTACTTTGTATCACTGGGATTTACCGCAACACCTTGAAGATGAAGGCGGCTGGCTTAACAGAAAAACAGCTTATGCATTTGAGCAGTACGTAGAACTAATTACTAACGCATTTGGAACACGAGTGTATTCTTACGCTACATTAAACGAACCCTTTTGCAGCGCATTTTTGGGTTACGAAATTGGCATACATGCCCCAGGTCTAGTAGGCAAGCAGTATGGTAAAAAAGCAGCTCATCACTTATTACTCGCTCATGGTCTGGCTATGAACGTGCTAAATAAAACATCGCCTGATACTCAAAACGGCATTGTGCTTAACTTTACACCCGCCTACCCGCTTACAGATACTCAACAAGACATAGACAGTGCAAAATACGCTGATGACTATTTAAATCAGTGGTACATGAAACCAATAATGGACGGTAAATACCCTGATATAATTAACCAACTACCTGAGGATCATTTACCAGAAATACACCCAGGTGATATGGAATTAATTTCTCAGCCAATTGATTACTTAGGCATTAACTTTTATACCCGCCAAGTTTATAAGGCGCATCCTACTGACATTTATGAACCCATTGCACCTACAGGTCCGTTGACTGATATGGGATGGGAAGTTTACCCGCAATCGTTCACCGACCTGCTCGTATCGCTTAATAAAACATACACCTTACCGCCTATTTATATAACCGAAAATGGTGCAGCAATGCCCGATACGTATAATAATGGTGCAGTTAACGACTTAGACCGTTTAAGTTATTATAATACTCATTTAAACGCGGTTCATAATGCAATTGAACAAGGTGTTGTTATACATGGCTACTTTGCTTGGAGTCTAATGGATAACTTTGAATGGGCTGAAGGCTATTTAAAACGTTTTGGTATTGTGTATGTAGATTATAAAACCCAGCAACGCACTATTAAAAAAAGTGGCTTAGCTTATAAAGAACTCATCTCTAAAAGATAAGAGCATACCCATAACTAAAAACAAGTATAAAGCGGGATAAATAATCATGGTCAGTGTAAAAGAAAAAATAGCGTATGGCTTAGGCGACACCGCCAGTAATATTATTTTTCAAACAGTTATGATGTTTTTAATGCTGTACTACACAGACGTAGTGGGTTTATCACCCGCTGTTGTCGGTACTATGTTTTTAGCAGTACGTATTTTTGATGCTGTAACCGACCCATTAATGGGCAACCTTGCTGACAAAACACATACGCGCTGGGGGCACTTTCGCCCCTACCTACTTTGGCTTTCGCTTCCTTTTGCCATTATTAGTATTTTAGCGTTTACTACGCCTGATTTAGAAGGCACCGATAAAATAATTTACGCCTTTACTACTTACACACTACTTATGGTGGCTTACACCGCTATCAATATTCCTTATTGTGCATTGGGCGGTGTACTTACTGCAGATGTAAAAGAGCGCGTGACTATTCAGTCTTACCGGTTTGTATTTGGTATGTTAGGCGGCGTAATAGTAGCGGGTTGTACTATGCCAATGGTTGAGTACTTTGGCCAAGGCGATGCAGCTAAGGGCTATCAATACACCATGACTGCAATGAGCATTTTAGGCTTTGTACTTTTTTTACTTTGTTTTTTAGGCACAAAAGAGCGTATACAACAGCCAAAAGAGCAAAACATTCCTTTTGCCCAAAGTGTTAAAGCATTAATTAAAAACGATCAATGGCGAACACTTTGCTTAGCTGCGTTTTTTTTACTTACCGGTCAAGTATTAAGGCTTACGCTTGCTGTTTACTACGTAAAATACTATTTAGGTCGAGACGATTTAATCACCTTATTTATGACACTAGGCGTTGCAGCAAGCATGCTAGGGTGTGCTTTAGCTCAACCGCTTGCAAAGCGCTTTTGTAAAATAAAAGCCTATATAAGCTTACAAGTTATTGCCGCCGCTATTTGTGGTTTTAGTTACTTTATTAGTAAAGATCAATTAGTACTCGCATTTACTGCCTTTATTTTATGGAAATTCTTTTTAGATATGGCAACCCCTTTGTTGTGGGCAAAAATGGCCGACACCATAGATTACGGGCATGAAAAAACAGGTGTACGCATTACGGGTTTAGTTTATTCAGGCGTCATATTTTTTATTAAAATGGGCGTGGCGGTAGGCGGCGCAATTGCAGGCTGGTTGTTATCTTTTTACAGTTATCAGGCCGATGTAGTACAAACACTTGATACTCAACACGGTATTTTACTTTCATTTACTGTGTTACCTGCTTTTGGATCTTTATTTGTTGCCTACATAATGAAAAAATATACACTGACTAATCAGGTTGTTGAAAATATTCAATCTAAACTAACAGCTAGTTAAGATATATACTCTAAGGTATTATTTAGCCGAAGTAGTTAAGGATAAGCGAGTGAACAAATAACATGGCAACAATTTATCAAGTCTCAGAGCTTGCGGGCGTATCGTTAGCCACCGTTTCTCGCGTGATGAACAAAAATACCCGTGTAAGCGATAAAACCAAACAAAAAGTGCTTGATGCCATGGAGCAGCTTGGCTACAAGCCTAACTCAATAGCGCAATCTTTAGCCTCTAACTGTACTAACAGTGTCGGTATTTTAGTGTCTGAGTTACATGGTCCTTTCTTTGCCCAAATGATGGCAGGTATTGAGTCGGAGCTTCGTGCTGCGGGTAAACACGTTATTATTACCACCGGGCACAGTGAAGAAGACAAAGAACAAGAAGGCATTGAGTTTTTAATTAGCAGACGCTGCGATGCTATTATTTTGCACGTTGAAGCCGTATCAGACGACTACCTAATAAAACTAAGTAAAGGCTCTACGCCCGTTTATTTAATGAGCCGTTACGTAGAGCAATTAAAAGACAACTGTATCAGCCTAGATAATCAATTAGGTGGCTACCTAGCCACTAAATCGATATTAAATCAAGGCCATACACAAATAGCGTACATTGCAGGTCCGCAGTTTAAAGCCGATGCTTTTAACCGCTTAGAGGGTCATAAACAAGCACTCACAGAGGCTGGTATTAAATTTGATCCTGCGCTTTATTACATTGGGGACTTTAACGAAACCGGCGGTAGTAAAGGCTTAAAACATTTTATTGATGAAAAACTTAGCTTTACTGCACTGGTATGCGCCAATGACGAAATGGCCTCCGGTGCCATGAAGTATGCACGAGAGCACGGTTATAACTTACCAATTGATTTATCGATTGTTGGATTTGATAACGTTATTTTTGCAAACTACCTATACCCTACACTCACGACCATAGATAATCCGGTCGGGAAAATGGGCGAAATGGCAGCTAAATTAGTGCTTAAAGACGTATATCAAAATAAAAACCTCGTTATAAATCGCTTTTTTGAACCTACTTTAATGCAGCGCGATTCATCAGCACCACTTATTAAATAAAAACCAAAGACTAAAAAAGAGTACTGATTTTGGTACAAAAAAAGCGGCTAAATGCCGCTTTTTGTATGTGAGCTACTTAACAATCCAAGGCGTTACTTTAATAACGTTCGATATATCGCCAAGCACTGCGCTATCATCTTCCCAGCTATCTTTAACTGCAAAATAACACACTGACTTTTCACACGTTATGCTCTTATCATCAAATTGCATTGGGCTTTTAAATGTAACCGCTACGCCCTTTTGCTCTGGTAATAAAAACCACATTAATTTACTTACAAAAAAGCCCGATAAATCAGTTAACAGCTCATCAAGTTCTTCGTTAATGGTATATAACGACTGCTTTGAAAACGTTAAATCTTCAAGTTCGTTTGCTTCTATTTGAAGTTTTAATTGGCAATCATGATCTGGATTTTGTGGCTGCACCACAATGACGGCTTTATCTGTATCAAGTTGCTTATCGAACGGTAATAATAGCTGTGCTTTATCGGTGAAGTTAAGTGGGTACTCGTTTCTTTCAGTTAAAATAGTGCCGCTTTTAATGGCACACGCTTCATTAGTTGCTATATCACTTATATAAAAATTAACTCGCGCATATTGAAAGTCGCCTTTGTTAACAACTTTTAATCGGTCATAAAAACCGTCATACGACATAACAAATTCTCTTGCATTAACATTAAATGCACTCATGCCCAGCAGCACTAACGCAATGGCGTTGGTGCAATTAAAAATGTATTTATTCATCAAAGTAGGCTCTATTTTGGCTAATCATCGTGTTTAGCTCTTCTATATACGCTTCACCGCGCTCAGAGTAAGACATTAAACCATGTGTAAGTTCAGTCGCTAAAATTGGTTTTTGCTCAAGACGTAAGTTTTCACGTATTGCGCGCAAATCTTTATAAGCAGGATGCGTATTTATGTTTTTAAAGTAAGAGTTTATAGCAGCTCTTACCGATTTAAACGCAGCAACTTCGTGTGCAGCTCCAGTATTACGGCGTTTTGGTACCATGCCGCAACCTTTTGTGTAACACCACTGACCAAAAAAGTTAAGGCCAATACGTGCAAAACGCGATGTGCCCCACGCAGATTCATTCGCAGCTTGCATAAGCGCTAATTCTTTAGGAATTATATCAACACGGCGTAGTGCTTGCGTAAGTATTAGCGTATCAATGGTGGTTGGTAAACCGTACGACTTTAATATTGCTGCAATATCTTTGCTTTGCTTTTTTTCTAAAGGTAATTCGTTTTGTAGCATCATGCGTGCTATTTCAAGCTTAGCGCGTTGCTGTAATATTTTTTTGTTTTCGGCTTCAACGTGCGGACGAATAAAGCTAAAAAATGCATGTTTTTTTTCTTTAACATCACTAAATTCTGAAAACTTTGGCAGTTTTACATTATGTAATGGTTTTTCTTTTTTCTTCACTTTTTTTGGTTGTTCTGACGTTTGTTCATCTAGCTCAACATCATCATTTTGTATAAACGGATATGCAAGCGCCCATACAAAAAACACGGTTAGTAAAAGCTTAAAAATCGTTTTTAACATGTATTCTCTCTTTGAAACAACAACTATGCATGGTTAATACACAAGCATACGAAGGCGCATTATACCTAAGCCACTTTATAAACGCGAATAACTGGGGTTTGATGACCTTTTACGGTTGAATTTTCAGCAGTGGATTTGGGTTTTAGATAAAACAGAGCCTATGTAGTGCATTTGTTCATTCGCAATTTATAAGTCCATGGGTATACTGAGCAAAGTTTAATAATATTAACTATGTGTGAGTAAGCAGTATGGATAAACAATGGCAAAGCCGAATAATAGAGCAATATAAACATCGTCCTAACGATAACCGCTCGCCGTGGCAGGTCGACCGTTCGCGTATTATTCATGCCGCAGCATTTAGGCGTTTGCAAGCTAAAACCCAAATTATGGGTATTGGCCTAAACGATTTTTACCGCACTCGCCTTACCCACTCTTTAGAAGTATCGCAAATTGGTACCGGCATATTGCGCCATTTAAAAGCGCAACATAGCGACTTTACGCACTTTCCATCAACTGGACTGCTAGAAACACTGTGTTTGGCGCACGATATTGGCCATCCGCCTTTTGGTCATGGTGGTGAAATAGCGCTAAATTACATGATGCGCGATCACGGTGGTTTTGAAGGTAACGCACAAACACTGCGCATAGTTGCAAAACTTGAGCCCTATAGTAATGGGCACGGTATGAACCTAACTCGTCGTACTTTATTAGGTTTTATAAAATACCCCGCGTTTATTAATACGCTTTGGCATACCATTCCCGATGCCACAACCGGTCGTGCATTTATAAAAGCAGATGATTGGCGCCCTGCCAAAGGGTTATACAACGACGATGCAGCCATATTCAATTGGATAGTAGAACCACTGAGTCAAAACGATAAAACATTGCTAGGTAACCATGCCGCTATTGATAAGTACCGCGCTAAAACAACGTATAAATCGCTCGACAGCGCCATAATGGAACATGCCGACGATATAGCATACGCGGTACATGACTTAGAAGATGCCATTGCAACCCACGTACTCACATTAGACGATTGGCAAACCCATGCTCTGCCCCATTTAAAAGCACTAAACTTTGACTGGCTAAACGCCATGCTTGAATCGCTGACCCAGCGCTTGTTTTCAAAAAATGATTATGAGCGAAAAGATGCCATAGGTGAGCTGGTTAATACCTTTATTATTCATATACATTTGGATATTCAAAACGATAACTTTGAATGCCCTATTTTAAAGTACACCGCTAAATTAGATGCCCAATACGACAGTGTATTGCAAATACTTAAGCATTTTGTGTTTCAACGTTTAATACGTGACCCCGAAATGCAGCAAATAGAATTTAAAGGTCAAAATTTGCTAATAGAGTTATTTACCGCTTTTGCTAGCGATCCGCTGCGTTTATTGCCCGAAACAACACAAGCACAATACATAGAAGCGCAAAAGCAAAACCAAGGGATGCGTATAATTTGCGATTATTTGAGTGGAATGACCGACGAGTACGCCTATAAAACATACCAACGATTGTTTTCACCTATGCAGTAGCTAACTGCTAACTGCTAACATTGAAAAGGCCGAGTAAATTTAATTTACTCGGCCTTTTTGCTCAGCTATTAAAGTTAGCTATTTTGTTAAAGCGCTTTTATAACGACTCTACGCCCATGTTGTATAACGTAAAACCAAATATATCAGCGTACTGCTCAATTGTTTTACTCGTTGGTGTACCTGCACCATGCCCAGCATTGGTTTCTATGCGAATAAGCATTGGATTATTACCCGTTTGCTTTGCTTGAAGCTCAGCGGCAAACTTAAACGAATGCGAAGGAACAACTCGGTCATCATGATCGCCAGTTGTGATCATAGTCGCTGGATACTCAACACCTGCTTTTACATTATGAAGTGGTGAGTAACCTTTAATGTATTCAAACATTTCTTTGCTTTGCTCACTGGTGCCGTAGTCGTATGCCCAGCCAGCGCCGGCAGTAAATGTATGGTAGCGCAGCATATCAAGTACACCTACTGCAGGTAGAGCAACTTGGAATAGGTCTGGGCGCTGCGTCATTACTGCGCCAACTAACAAACCACCGTTAGAGCCACCGCGAAGTGCTAAGCGCTTTTTAGACGTGTACTTTTTATCTTTTAAATACTCAGCTGCGGCAATAAAATCGTCAAACACATTTTGCTTTTGCAATTTAGTGCCTGCATTGTGCCAGTCTTTACCGTACTCACCACCACCGCGAATATTAGCGACGGCGTATACGCCACCTTGCTCAAGCCATACTGCATTAACGGGGCTGAAGCTTGGCGTTAAACTAATATTAAAACCACCGTAACCGTATAAAATTGTAGGGTTTGATCCATCAAGCTTAATGCCTGTTTTATAGGTAATTACCATCGGTATTTTAGTGCCGTCTTTTGATGTGTAAAACACTTGCTCAGACGTGTAATCATCACTATTAAAATCAATAGCCGACTTACGATAAACACCCGATTCACCCGTAGCTACATCAAACGTATAAGTAGTACCTGGTGTTTTGTAGTTAGTGAACGAATAATAAAGCGTTGTTTGATCTTTTTTACCGCCAAAACCACGTGCTGTACCCACGCCTGGCAATGTAATTTCGCGAATTAGCTCGCCTTTTTTGTTGTACTGTTTTACCTGCGAAATCGCGTCAACCATGTAGTTGGCAAAAAAGGTATCGCCGCCTTTTGTAAGATTTAGTACGTTTTTGGTTTCAGGAATTAAATCAACCCAATTTTCAGGGCTTGGGTTACTTGCATCAACCGTCACTACTTTTTTGTTTGGTGCATTAAGGTTAGTAACTAAAAACAGCTTGCTGCCTTCGTTATCAATAACTGATGTATCTGAATCAGTATTTCCTACAACCGTTACAAACTCACTGTTTTTATTTGTTAAGTCCTTTATAAACAGCTTATTGCCTGAAGTAGACGTACTAGCTGAAATAAGTAAGTAGCGGCCGTCATGAGTTACATCAGCGCCTACATAGCGATGCTTTTGTTCATCAGTTTCACCAAATACAACACTATCTGCAGATTGTGCAGTACCTAGCTTATGGTAATACGCTTTATGCTGATCTGTTTTAGCCGACAGCTCACTGCCTTTAGGTTTTTCGTAACTTGAATAATAAAAGCCCTCGTTACCTAACCAATCAATGCCACTAAATTTAACGTCAACAAGCGCTTCTTCAACTTGCTCTTTAGTATGTGCATCAATAACTATAATTTTACGCCAGTCGCTGCCACCTTCAGATATTTGATACGCGAGCAATGAACCATCTTTTGAAAACGATAAACCCGACATAGACGTCGTACCATCTTCACTAAACTTGTTTGGGTCTAAAAATACTTCTACGTCGCCGCCATCTTTACTACGGTACAAAACATATTGATTTTGCAGGCCATCGTTTTTATAAAAATAGGTGTAATCGCCTTCAGTAAAAGGAGGGCCTATTTTTTCGTAGTTCATTAGTTTTTCAAGGCGCTGCTTTAACTTATCGCGATAAGGTATTTGTTCTAAATAAGAAAACGTTAAATTGTTTTGCGTTTTAACCCAATCGGCAGTTTCGCTGCTCATATCATCTTCAAGCCAACGATATGGGTCACTAACGGTTTCTTCAAAGTAGGTATCTACTACATCGCCTTTTTTTGTTTCTGGGTATATAACTGCGTTAACTTGCTTCATAGGTGCTTTTACTTCTTCTTGAGTTACCGTATTAGTTGGCTCTGAACAGCCGCTAAGCGCTACAATTACAGCACACGCTAGAGTATGTTTAAACATCCCGAGTTCCATTCTTATTTATTAATAGTGCGCCTAAGCTATTAACTTTTAGCCCTTTTGTCTATATAGATGCGTTAAGCGCCATTTATCGCTGTAAACAAATGTAAACTTACGCTTTAATAGCATTACCCTCATTAAAATAAAAAACAATAAAAGAGCACACTATGCAAAGTACAAACCCCACGTTTAAAAGCTTTAAAGCCTTCTACCCTTATTATTTAAAAGAGCATCGCAACGTGACTTGCCGCCGCTTACATTTTATAGGAAGCACCCTCGTTCTTGTTGTAATCGCAATAGCATTATTAAAACAACACTACAGTTTATTGTGGCTATTACCTGTTATTGGATATGGGTTTGCGTGGGTCGGGCATTTCTTTTTTGAAAAAAACCGCCCTGCTACTTTTAAACACCCTTTTTACAGTTTGTGGGGAGATTGGGTAATGTTTAAAGACATACTTATTGGAAAAATTAAATTTTAACACTATTTCTAGCACTCTTTTTTATACCAATTACTTATAAAAACAAAATTACTTCATGCTTTAAAGTATAGGTTCTAATAAGTAGTACATAATTTATAATACACCCATTAAATGTTAATTTAGTTAACATTTAATGGGTGTATTTTTATTTTATATTTTTAAAAATATTTATAGCTCAACAGTTGTTTATTGCCAGCCCAATAAAAATGGCTTCCTACAAATAATTAGTTAAATCTACCAACCTCATCTTACCAGTTAATTAAACGTTAAATTTAATTTTTAAATATAATTCATTATCCATCAATTACTTAGCAATCACCTTCGCTATATAACTAAAACAATGGTCATTATAAAAAACAACCAAATGTAATTATAAAAAACCTTAAATTAATTGAATGTTATTCAATTGACTGACTTTGTTAATTAAGTATATGTTCAAGGTAACAAAGAGGTTTAATCTTTATCTTTTTGTAAAAAACTAAAATAATTCAATGGGTATGGGGAAATACAGCATGAATAGAAAACCGTTATTAAAATTACAGCAGTCGGTACCACAAATATTACTCGCCATGAGTGCATCAGCTGCACTAGTTGGTTCGCTCTCAGTAAATGCTGCAGAGCAAGAAACCAAAGCAGAAGAAAACATCGAACAAATAAGCGTAATTGGCTCTCGCCGATTAGGCCGTACAGTAGAAGACAGTGCAGTACCCATCGATATAATTGGTGCAGATGCACTTAAAAATTCAGGCTTTACTGAAACGAATGCCCTACTTAGCAATTTATTACCTAGCTTTAACTTCCCGCAAGCATCACTTACTGATGGTAGCGACCATGTACGCCCTGCTCAACTTCGTGGTTTAGCACCTGATCACACTTTAGTGCTTGTTAATGGTAAACGCCGCCACAGTAATGCATTACTTAACTTAAATGGCTCAACGGGTCGTGGTTCATCATCAGTTGATTTAAATGCTATTCCAGCAAATGCTATCGACCGCATTGAAGTATTACGTGATGGTGCAGCAGCCCAATATGGCTCTGATGCTATAGCCGGTGTTATTAATATTGTGCTTAAAAGTGCCAGCAGCGGTGGTTCAGTTGCGGCTATATATGGTGCTAACGTAACCGAAATGGACGGTGTACCACAGCTTGAGTCTGTATCTGAAGGCAGTGATGGTAATTTAGCCTTTACTGAAGGGGGCGATCGCTCTTTAACAGACGGCCAAACACTAACGCTGCAAGGTAATATGGGTTTTGAACTTGGCGATAATGGCTTTTTAAACATTTCAACAGAATACCGCGACCGCCATTCAACTAACCGCTCTGACTACGATAATCGTGAAAACTACGCACGATTAGATGATGGCTCTCTCGACCCACGTGAACTTACCGTAAATCGATATAACCATAACTTTGGTAATGGCGATGTAGAAGACTTTTCAGTGTTTTATAACGCAGGTTACCAGTTAACAAATGAGGTCGATTTATATTCGTTTGGCTCTTACAGCAAACGCGAAGGCGAAGGCGGTGGTTTTTATCGCCGTGCAAGCGATAGCCGTAATATAGAAGAAGTATACCCTGATGGCTTTTTACCTGTTATCACCTCAGACATAGATGACTTTTCACTGGCACTTGGCGCTAAAGGTTTTGTAAGTGAATGGAATTACGATGTATCTGCCGTATATGGTCAAGATGCATTTGAGTTTGGTGTAATAAATAGTTTAAATACCTCATACGGCCCGACTAGCCAAACAAGCTTTGATGCAGGAACACTTACTTACGATCAACTTACCTTAAACGTTGATTTTAGTCGCGAAGTAGACGTCAGCTTTTTAGAAAGCTCGGTAAGTGTAGCTGTAGGTGCTGAGTATCGCCGCGAAGGATACCAAATAGATGCAGGCGAAGAAGCTTCATATGCACAAGGCACATTTGGCCCAGGAGGCGCAGTAACCGACCCAGTTGATGGCCCATTTGGCGCAGCGGGCGCACAAGTATTCCCGGGGTTTACACCCGAATCAGAGGGCGACAATAGCCGCCATAACGTGAGCTTGTATATAGACCTTGAAACCTACC
Organism: Pseudoalteromonas sp. SG45-3; assembly: GCF_014164075.1. Taxonomy (NCBI): domain Bacteria; kingdom Pseudomonadati; phylum Pseudomonadota; class Gammaproteobacteria; order Alteromonadales; family Pseudoalteromonadaceae; genus Pseudoalteromonas; species Pseudoalteromonas sp. SG45-3. The sequence continues at coordinate 128,461 of NZ_JACJEN010000005.1, forward strand.
TAACCGACGATTGGAATTTAGCGGTTGCCGCCCGTTATGAAGATTACTCAGACTTTGGCGATACACTTAACGGTAAAGTTGCGACTCGTTATTCATTAACTGAAGACTTAGCGCTGCGCGCCTCTGTATCAACTGGTTTTAGAGCACCCTCTTTGCAGCAACAATACTTTACCTCAGTGGCCACTGTATTTGTTGATGGCGAACCAACCGAAACAGGTACGTTCGCACCAAGCAGCGATGTAGCAAAAGCACTGGGCTCACCTGGTCTTGATGCAGAAGAAGCTACTAACTACGGCGTTGGTTTTACATGGTCTACCGACTTTAATTTCAGCTTATCGGTTGATTACTACCAAATATTAATTGATGACCGCATTGTGTTATCAAACAACTTATCGGGCGATGCTATTGCCGATTTACTTCAAGGCACAGGCGCTAACCAAGGTCGTTTCTTCTTAAATGCAATTGACAGTAAAACCCGTGGTGTTGATGTGGTTGCCTCTTATAATGTAGCAACTGATGGTTATGGCGATTTAGCCTTTAACCTAGGTTACAACTACGGTAAAAATGAAGTAACAAATATTATCGACCCACCAGCAGAGCTGCAAGGTGCTGGGTTTGATCAAGACAACTTGTTCTCAGGCACTGAGCTACGTCGTTTTGAAGTAAGCACACCGCGTAATAAGTACAACTTAAGCGCAACATGGACTAACGACGACATACGCACCACGCTTAGAACAACGCGTTACGGCGAAACTCAAGACCCTTCAGATATCCCAGAACGTAACGAAGTGCTTAAGCCTAAATGGATAACCGACTTAGATGTCGCCTACTCGCTTAGCGAAAACTTATCGCTGAGCTTAGGGGCTAATAACATTTTTGATGTTTACCCAGATGCAACCCGTGAAAATGTTGACGATGTAACCACCTTCTCACGTTTATTTGCTTACTCTAGCTTCTCGCCGTATGGATTTAACGGACGCTACGTGTACGGTAAAATAGAAATGAAGTTTTAATAAGCGCAGCTTAAAGTAACCAAACACACAAAAGCCACCGATTAGGTGGCTTTTTAATGCGAGTTGCTGATAAATCTATAATTAGATTTTAGTTAACCAGCCGTGCTTGTCTTCACTTTTACCCCATTGAATATCGTTCAATGCTTGGCGAAGGCGTGCAGTCGTTGGGCCTGGCTCGCCAGTACCTACTTTGTACTCTTTATCGTTATGAATAAATGTACCCACAGCAGTTAGTACAGCTGCAGTGCCCGAAAGCGCCGCTTCAGTACCTGGTTTAGCAGCACGCTCTAATAGCTCAGTAACGCTAAAGTTACGCTCGCTTACCGTCATACCTAAATCTTTGGCTATGGTTAAAATACTATTACGCGTTACACCATGTAAAAACGTGCTATCGAGCGCTTTAGTAATAATTTCGTTGCCATCAATAAGTATAAAGTTAGCAGCACCGGTTTCTTGTACGTCGCCACCTGGGCAAAATAAAATTTGATCAGCTTGATACTTAGTTCGTGCAGCACTAATAGGTGCTAGAGCACTGGCGTAGTTACCACCACTTTTTACCATACCCATGTGCGGAGCGCAGCGCATACCATCTTCTTCAAGCAGTACGCGCAGTGCAGTTGCACCACCGGCAAAGTAATCTCCTACTGGCGATAGTAGCGTGTACAAAAGCGAGCTCATTGATGGCGCTGCTGCTTTACCAATTGCCGCCTCAGTACCAATGTGCGTTGGGCGAATATACATAGAGCCCGGCGGTAATGGCGTTTCATCTGCGTATTCGCGCATAATATCGATAATCATCGTTTTTAGCATATCGCTGTCAAAACTCGGTAAGCTTAATAGCGCTGAGCTTTGTTGCATGCGTGCAATGTTTGCATCCATTCTAAAAAGATAAACAGAACCATCTTCATGGCGAAAGGCTTTTAAGCCTTCAAAACATGTACTTGAATAATGAAGAACGTGCGCACCAGCATGAAGTTCAAGTTTATCGGAAGGGACAATTGAGCTTTCGCTCCATTTATTATCAGAAAAACGAGCTTGAATCATCTGCGGCATAAACACGGTACCAAATGCGGCCATTTTAATCTCTCTTGTGTGGTCTATTTCCCTCCATTGTATGACAATCACACGCTATTTAACCATAGCTAAAGTAAGGCTTTTTTAATTAACTATGAGAATTTTTTGCAAGTGCTGTTTACTAATCAACCGCTTTGGGTGCTATAAACAAAAAAATCGACCTATGCTGTTACATAGATCGATTTTTTAAAACAAATAATTTATTTAAACGAGTATTTAATAATACGTTTTAATACCGACGTATACTGCCTAAAAAAGCCACCCGTATGGTAATCAATACCGTGTTTTTGCAAAACAGATTGTACTTGCGGTGCAACTTCTTGATAGCGCGAAGACGGCATATCTGGAAATAAGTGATGCTCTATTTGGCAGCTTAAATGCCCTGTTAAAACATGAAACCAATGCGACCCTTTAATATTAGACGAGCCCAGTACTTGGCGGTAATACCACTGTCCCTGTGTTTCGTTTACGCAGTCTTCTTGTTTAAAGGTTTGCGTTTCTTCAGTAAAGTGACCACAAAATATTATGGTTGATGTCCATAAATTACGGATTAAGTTTGCCACTAAATTACCCGCCAATACCCATAAAAATAAAGGGCCTGCAAGTAACGGAAATATCGCATAATCTTTAATTAACTGGCGAGCGCCTTTACTAAAAAAGCGCTGCTTTAATGTAGAGTGCGATACAAGCCCTTCGCGGTTTTCTTTCTTTTTACCAATAAAAACACGCTCTGCAGCTAACTCGTGATACGACACGCCCCACTGAAATAACACACTTAAATTAATATACGTAAAAAACTGCCATACATTTTTAAAACGCCACTTGAAATCATCGCTTAAACGCAACAAGCCATAACCAAAGTCTCTGTCTTTACCAATAATATTAGTATACGTATGGTGTTCAAAGTTATGAACGCGATGCCAACTTTGTCCATCGCACGCTATGTCCCACTCATAATGTTGTGAGTTAAGTTGCTTGTCGTTCATCCAATCGTATTGACCATGCATTACATTGTGGCCAATTTCCATATTGTCTAAAATTTTAGCAAGCGCTAATAGCAACACACCTGCAACCCACAATAATGGCTGAATAAAACCAAGCATTAGCAAAATTCGCCCGCTCCATTCACACACTCGCTGTTTGCGCACAACAGAGCGAATATAGTCAGCATCTTGTTGGCCAACTTTGCCAAGGGTGTCCATTTTAATGGCATCTAGCTCGCTTGCGAGCATGTCATAGTTAATGTTTTTCATAATTGTAACTCCAAATCACTAACAGGTTGGCTTACGCAAAGTTGTATTAATTGCTCGCCGTTGTCACTCAATTCACCTGTTTTTAAATTACGTACCACGCCTGACTTTTTAATACATTGGCATTGATGACAAATACCAATACCGCAACCGCGTTTAACCGGCAATTGTTTTGCTTCAAACTGGGGTAGTAAAACATCGTTGCCCGATACAACATGGGCACTGGCGTTAATTTTTACATTAAATTGGCTGTCGTCGTTTAAGGTAGGCAGCGCCAAACCAAAGGCCTCTTGGTAGTAATTTAGCTTATGCGTTTTAGCAAAATCGCCCACCGTTTGCATAAATGCTGCAGGACCACAGCAGTAAATGTCTGGATTTTCCCACGGCTTAATATTGCTGGTTATATCGCTTGATTGCTCACGCGTTAATAATAAAAACGAAAAATGCTCAAACTGCGCCGCCAACTCACTTAGCTCATCAACACATTGATGCTCAGTAGCTTTTGCGTAATACACTAACGACACTTTTTGTGTAGTTTGGCTTAAGTAATCATCAAGCATAGCCAGCATAGGTGTTATACCCGATCCGCCTGCAATAAAAGTGGCTGGCGTGTGTGTGTTTTTAAATACAAAGTCGCCGCTTGGCGCAGAAATATTGCACCACAACCCCGCTTTTAATGCACTGCTTAGTAAGCCTGTAAAGCGCCCTTGCGCATTTGTTTTGATTAGTAAGCGCACCAAACCTGTATTTTTAAATTGCTTAGCGCTTGAGGCCACGGTAAAAACGCGTGTTAATAATCGCCCATTAATTTCAACCGTTAAACTTATATGCTGCCCTGACGTATGCGCCTGCCATTGTTTGCTTGGCTTAAGTTGCACACTTAAAAAACCGCCATCAAGTACAGCTGTACTAACTACTTGCGCTCTAAACTGCCCTGCACGCCAAGCAGGTTTAAACACCTGCATTACGGGCTCTATGTAGCCTGCAAAACTTTGATGGTGTAAAAACCATTTTGAAAATTGGTTTAATACTTGAGTCATCATGGTTAAATCTCTATCAAATCTTAATTGCTTTGAACTTACACGTGTACGCCCAAACTTCAGCGCACAAGTGTACGCTCAAATTTCAAGTTTTCAACCCCAATAGAGTAATTATTCAATTTTTATTAGCGCAATTTGCTAAAACAATTTCCTGTGAAGAGGTAATTTTAAAATATATAAGTGTGCATTTTTCATTCAACTCAGCACTTAACAAATTTATTTATGCCATGTTAAGGTTATGTAAGATTGGATTAATTTTGGAAGCCATAATGATAAATTTAATGTCACAAAACACACTCCCTAAACTAATAAGTGCAGGCTTAGCCGTTGCTATATTTGCTACTAACGCACCCGCGCATGCAAAAAGCGATTACGTAAAAAACTATAAGCAGCTCGATACTTTATCGCTTAGCGTTAACGCAGTAACAGCGGCAGAAGGTGTAGTTATACCTTGGGCTATTGAGCCTTTAGCTAATGGTGATTTACTAATATCTGAGCGCAGTGGAGCCTTATTTTTATTACCTAAAAATACCACTAAATTAACTAAGGTTTCAGGGCTTCCCGACATTGGCGCTAATGGCCAAGGTGGATTACTTGATTTATCACTACACACCGATAGTAAGCAAAACCAATGGCTGTACTTTAGTTACTCAAGTAGTGAGGGCAAAGGAAGCGGAAGTAACACCGCCTTAATGCGCGCCAAGCTAAATAGCGATCACACGCAGTTATCTGATCAACAATTGCTATACAAAGGCGAGCATAACAGCACTAAAGGCCAACACTATGGCAGTCGTATTGTGTTTGATAATGAAGGTTATGTTTATTTTTCAATTGGCGATCGCGGCTCGCGCGACATAAACCCGCAAGATCTCACGCGGGACGGCGGTAAAATTTATCGCTTACACGAAAATGGTAATATCCCAAGTGATAATCCGTTTGTTAAACAAAAAAATGCAAAACATGCGGTATGGTCTTATGGACACCGTAATCCACAAGGCATGTGGTTTGATAATCAAAATAATATTTTATGGTCTCACGAACACGGGCCACGCGGCGGCGATGAGCTTAATATAATAAAAAAAGGCGCTAACTACGGATGGCCTTTAGTAAGTTATGGCGTTAACTACAGCGGTACCAAGTTTACAGACCTTAAAGAAAAAGACGGCATGCAATCGCCCGTATTACACTGGACCCCTTCAATTGCCCCTTCCGATATGTTGTATGTAACGAGTGATAAATACCCAAAGCTTAAAGGTAAGCTATTATTAGCATCAATGAAATTTGCATTTATTAGCGCATTGGAAATCTCAAAGGGTAAGGTTGTTAAGCAATATAAAATACTCGATGGAATAGGCAGAGTACGCAGCTTAGCCCAAGGCAGTGATGGTTTTATTTATTTAGGTATTGATGGCCAAGGTATTAAACGCCTAGAGCCAGAAACGTAAGCACTAGCACTGGCACGCAAAATTACACTGCGTTTACTTTGCGCTTTTAAAGCGCAAAGTAAACATTTTCACCAAACAAAGAACTATTAAGCCAATTAATGCGTACACTAAATACATATAATTTAATAAATTAAGAGAATACTAATGTTTTCATTTTTAAAGCCTGATCCCGTAAAAAAACTGCGTAAAGAATACGACGTAAAACTAGAGCAAGGCATGCAGGCACAAAGAAAAGGCGACATTAAAAGCTTCGCCATGTTAAGTGCAGAAGCCGAAAAAATCTGGAGTGAAATAGAAACTCTAGAGGCAAAAAAAGCTAAATAATTAATGACCTCGTTTTTACAACTTCCACCACCAGTAAACCACCTTTTATAATATGCTTACACAAACAAGTGTACTTAAAGCGGTTACTTGCATTATCGCCGCCGTTTTTTAGTGGCTGTTAAATCATTTAAAAAGGCTTTTAGCTTTCATTTTAAATATGTAATTGCTACATTTACGTACAGTACTGGCGTTTTTCCTCCTAAGTCAAAAAATGAGGACGTTTTCCTCATTTGTGCATATCATTAAAAGAACAACCCGCCTGAAAGTTTATAACTGGCAATGTGTTACAAGATTTGCTATTACTATTAAAAATAACTAAGAGGACATACTTTGCTCATAAAAAGAGGAAAGTGTCCTCTGATAAAGCTATTATATGTTTAGGGAATGTTCAGAGTATGGATGAAAAATTTGAAGAAGTAGTCGGCCGGTATTTAGAAAAAGCGATTGAAGTTGAAACTGAGACTTCAATGTCTCAAGCAAGCTCTTCAATGCTATTTGCTACCGCTTGCTACAATGCTCAAAACATTCTTGATAAATCATCCCCAAACAACCTCGAAGCTAATATTACAGAGTATATTGAAATGTATGAGGATATGCTTAGGAACTCTATTGAGCACTACTCCAGCAAATAAACATATAACAAGGCAAATCAACAAGGACTGCTCCTCACCCGTTTTAGTGGACACCTCCTCATCACTATGAGGAGACTAAAATGCCTAGATATACTCAAGCTAGAAAGACACGGTTTTACCCAGTTAATTTCAAAATCAAAGCAGTCGAACTAAGCTTACGAGACGATGTCTTGATAAAGAAGGTTGCTAAGACGCTTGATATTCATCCGTTAATGCTCAGTCGTTGACGAAAAGATTCCTATATTAAACGTCGATAATAAAGGCTGGCGTCATCAAAAGTTTATTCTTAAATTAAGTTCAGCATTACTATTTTAATCGCACATAACATTGACCTAGCCCCAAAAATTAAATTGATTTCGAAAAGTGATAATGTTCAATTTTATAGAGAGTATGAGTGGAATAAAAAAGTGGCCGTAGTACACTGGACTCATAAAGATCCCAACGGATATCATGTTGGTGGTTGGTTAAAACACAAAGGTAAAATATACCAATAGCTTTATAGCAATCTGTTAAAGTAAAAAGGTAAGGAAAACGAAAATGACAATGCAATGGATCGCAATTTTGGCGGCTTTAGGCTGGTGTTTATTACAAGTAATACTTTTGCTTATATCTTCACAATGTATTTTTTTAATGATCGAGTTTCGCTCTGATAATGAGCATAAACTGTATCAAAAACTTCTATCAAACTTTATTAAATATCTTTTTTACTCCTTATTTATTTTACCACTCATCTCTCTAGGTTTGTTTATATATGGTGTTATTAACATTAAAGAATGGTGTGAACTTAAGCCTGGATTGTGGGTATTTGCTGCTTGGTGGGTGGCTCTATTTGTACTTTCTTATGCTCTATCAATGAAGAAAAAATATCGTATTTAAAAGAGTATTAATATCTACCGCCAAAAAGTTTATAACATCAAAAAACAGCTTACTAATTAGCTATATAGTGAATCATAAAAATAATAACCCCACTTTAGAAAGTACTCTCTACTTACTATCACCATACACATTCTCAGGATTTATTTGCATTAGTAGTGCGGGGTTGTCTATCGGTTTAAACCCGTATTGTGCATAAAGACCATGTGCATCAGAAGTTGCTAATAAAAAGCGCCTGAGCCCTTGTAGCTCAGGGTGCTCTACTATTGTTTTAATAAGTAACTTACTCAGCCCATTACCTTGCAAGTGCGGGGCAATAAATACATCGGCTAAATAGGCAAAGGTTGCTTTATCGGTAACTACTCGGGCAAATCCAACTTGCTCGTTATGAGCGCTGTAAACACCAAAGCACATTGAGTTATCAATAGCCGATTGCATCACGCTTTTAGGAATGCCTTTGGCCCAATAGCTATTAGCAATAAAGTTATAAATAACGTTAAAGTTAAGTTTACTTTTATCTGTGCTGATTGAGTAATCACTAGTGTTTGCAGTCATAAGTTAATAGTCTTTTATTAATATTTTATAAGCGTTTCTATATAGTCTTTAACGTTCCTATAGCCTATAGATAATCTTTAACGTTTTTAAGCTGTTTGTCGTGTACTTTTGAAAGCATTAACAACGAGCAAATAGCCCCAAATAACGCCAGTCCCATATCTGATTGGGTATCCCACACGTAACCTTGCGTGCCTAAAAATGCTTCTGCGTTTTCGCCGCTTAACACTGCAACCAACCACTCTATTAATTCGTAAAAGGCGCTAAATGCCAAACATACCGAAATAACAAAGGTGATTAACCAGCCTCTACCATTTACTACTTTTTTGCGCAGTAAAATTTCGCGTGCTAGTAGTGCAGGTACAAACCCTTGAAAAAAGTGCCCTACTTTGTCGTAGTTATTACGCTCGCTACCAAATAGGTTATCGAACAAAGGGACTTCGGCGTAGGTGTAATGCCCGCCAATCATCAGCACAATGCAATGCGCTAAAATAAATGTATATAAAATAGGAGTAAGTTTAAAGTGACTATAGGTACTTGCTAGCAGCACTAAACCAATAATTGCGGGGATAACTTCAAGCAGCCATGTAAATTGATCTTTTGGGTTAATACCAGACCAAATTAATACAATAAAAAACAGGCTCAGCCATAAATACTTCATTTAGAATCCTTTTCTAAATTGATCAAATTTACGGCATTTTACGCCTTTGAAATAAACGACGCTACCTATAGTTTGTTTTTGCAGTAATGCGATTAAACAAAGTAGGAAAAAAGCGCTTAATTGTGGGCGCCCAACCACTTAAACCTTTGCCAATAATCACTTCGTCTTTTTTATCGCTAATGGCACGAATCATTTTTGAAGCCGCTACGCTTACATCCATCCCATTTTCTATCGACTCTTCTGGTTTATTTTGCGCTATGCCTTGCTCGTTTAGTGAATTATGCGCAATTGCTGTTTTAATAGAGCCTGGGCAAATTGTTAAACAATGAATGTTATGTTGTGCTACTTCTGCACGTAGGCAATCCATAAAACCAACCACCGCATATTTAGAACCCGAATAACCCGTTCTAAATTTTGAACCTACTTTACCCGCCACACTACTAATAGACACAATTGAACCACTGCGCCTTGCCACCATAGTAGGTAATACAGCTTTAGTAAGTGCAATTAAGCCAAAGTAATTAACCTCCATTAATTGGCGATACACGTTAAAATCGTTTTCTAAAAATAAACTGCGCTGCGATACGCCGCCGTTATTAATTAAAATATCTATTGCAGGAAGATCGTTCATTTTTGCTGTTACTGTACTCAGTACATGCTCTGGCTGAGCTAAGTCCAGCGGCATAACTAAGTGCCCTTCGCCTTTAAGCGTTGCTTTTAAATCGTTTAGTTTATCTACATTGCGCGCCGATAAAATAACGCGCGCTCCAAGCTCGGCAAATTGTATAGCAAGCTCTTTACCAATACCTGACGATGCCCCGGTGATCCACACGGTTTTATTATTATATTGCATGCGTTATCTGCCCTTTTATTGTTATTTATTAGGTTTTATAAAGGTACTTAGTAAAGTATTTTACGCCTTTGTAGGACCTGCTATCGCGTTTACTTCATCTTCTAATGTTTTGTAAAAACCCATTAAAAATAGTAGTTCAACAGTTACGTACAAAGGGCCTATAATTAAACCAATTAGATCATCTACAAACGCCGGTTTTTTACCTTCGTAATAATGCCCAATAAACTGTAATACCCAACCAAATACAAACACACCTACGCCAATACTCAACCAAGGCCAAAACGCCATTGCCGCAATAGGCTGAGCAGCAACAAGGAGTAAAGTAAATATCACGGCCATAATAAAGCCAAGCGAAAAGCTTAGCATAAAATAATAAACAACCGACGCTAATACAAAAAGTTGTGCGCCATCAATTACTACACTACCAAGGGGGATTTGAATACGTGCTAGTAAACACAACGCCGCAAATACAATGAGCGGAATACCAATAAAGTGCGTTAGTACATTACGCTTAGAACGATGATATAAACCATATTTACCAAGCTGCTGTTGAAGTGTTTTCATTGTTTTGCCTTTATTTTTATATATAAAACTTACTTTAGCAAAAGTAGACACAACAACAATGTCAGGTATCCGACATTTTGTAAATTAAACAAATGCAGAAATTATTTTACCCGGCTCATGCTCACCTTGCATATCCGTTCGCTCGCGCCCTTTTTGATACTCTTGCTCAAGCATTTTTTGAAGTTCCTCTATTTTATCAGCAATTGCGCTAGGGTCTGCGCCCTCACTTTGCTGTTCTTTAATGAGCTCTTCTATTGTCGCTTTTAGCTCGTCTATTTTGTCTTTGTTTACACCTAAGCGCTGATAAACCAGCGCTTCTTGGGCACTTTCTAAAAACGTTTGATCTTTAGGCGTTGAGCTTATGCCTTTAACACCATTTGGTTTTTCATTAGGGAGGGTATTAGTTGCCGCAACTTCGCTTGAACCTGCCGCTTTATTTACTGTTGGAGAGTTATAATTACTATATTGATTTTTAAAGGTTATTGTAGTCATTAGCTCAAATCCATTGTTGCATTACATATTATGTAGCAATTTTGGTTCCAACTAAATAAAGCAGCTTCTATTTAAGCTTGTGTAGCACGGGCCTGTAACTTTTGTTTATCTAAAACAGTTATGCGTTGATACCCCAAACTAATAGCTTGTAAGCTAACAAGCTGTTGCAGTATTTGATTAATAGTTTGGCGCGTTAGGTAGGTCATATCAGCAAGTTGCTGCTGAGATAAAACAAGCGGTGTTAAGTGCTCTGTATGTTCGCTAAGCATTAAAAGTCGATTGCATACTTTTTGCTCAGCGCTTAGTAATGCGTGATCTTCCATTGAGGTAAACATTAGGCGTAACTTTTGTGCCAGCAATAAACCAAACTCTTGCCAATATTGTGGCTGTTCGTTTAATAGCTGTTCAAGCGCGCGTTGGGGCACGTAAAAAAGCACAACATCAGTTTGTGCATATACATCGTGAGTGCGCAGGCCACCATCAAACAAGGTAACTTCGCCAAACCACAGTGATGAATCAATAAAGCTCAATACGGCTTCTTTGCCTTCGTTACTTACGCCACTAATACGCACCACGCCGCTAAGCACTGCATAAATTCCATCGTGCTTATCACCTCGCAAAAATAATGACTGCTGAGCCTTTAGCGAGAGCGTTTTGCCCTGCGTTAGTAAAAAGCTTTTTAAATAAGCGCTACGGTTTTTAAACCAATGCCCTTGCTCTATTACGTTTTGCTGCTGTGGAGTCATTATTTACTGCATTTGCTTATTAAATGGCTGTTTTTCGATAACCAATTTTTTAGGGAAATTTAAATCGGTTGCTATAACAAAATCATCGTAAGGATCATTACCCGAAAACAACTCAGTTATTAATGTATCGTTTTTATAAACATTAACGGTTACACCGCTGCCCATACCGCCTGAGTTAATAATATAGTAGTGATATTCGCCGTTACTAAAAAATAAAATACTCTCGCCAATACGCCCTACTTGCCTGTAGTAACTACCAAATGGTGCATCTGGTGTTGCTTCTTTTTCAAGCCCTATGTCATTAACTTTACCAAATCGATAACTAAGCGATGAGTCATCTTTTGCAACGCAAATAGAAAGCACTTTATCGGTAGGCTCTAACTTGTAGGCTGTATTTTCATCTGGGTTACGCACAACTTTATGCATTTTTGCGTTAATGTAGGCTGCTTCATTACTATTACAATGTGTTGCTAGCATACCGACCACTAAAGCGGGTTCGTGTGTTTGAGCTGCTGAAGGCGTGTTTACTTTGAGATTAGAGGGTGAGTTACTTACATTATTATTTAGCTGAGGACTACCTTGAATTGCCATACTTTGGTCGTCACAACCAAACAGAGCAAACAAGAAGAAAGAATAAAAGCTCGCTAAAAATTTAATGCGCATAATAAAATCCATCTATGAGAGAGCCTTTAAAATAGCGATAAAACTAGCGACTCGCAACACCTTATGCGCAATACTTTATAAGTTTATTTTTAAACCATCTTCTGCAAAAACTACGTTACTTTTTAGTGATTTAATTAACGATTTTTTAAACAACTACTGGTTTTTAATGACCGATTCATAAACTGAGATAGAACCGCCGCTTGATGCGTTTTCATCAATTGCGTTGTACATAATCACTACATCGGCATTTTCGCTAAGTTAGCAAATGTACCTATTTTTTGTTGAGTGACCAACGGCCGATTTATTAATTTTAGCTAGTATTTAAAGCTGATTTAAACACCTTATAAAAATATGTAAATAACTAAATTAATCAATAATTGGTTTTCTTATAATAAAATGTTGTTACAGCACTATTTCAAACGGCTTTTTATAACCAATTGTAATTTATAATTTAAATAAAATTAAATCCAAAAAACATACATTTTAAAAACAATTTAGTCTCATTTTATTAAAACAACAGTTGACCCTATTCAAAATATAAACTAGCATTTCTGGAAGCGCTTCCACAAATTCTAGTTAAACAGACCTTTCTGGAAGCGCTTCCACACATTTGACAATGTTTATAACTACACAATAACAGCCCCATACAAGCTGTTAATAATAATGATAAAAGCGCGAGGGAAACCGAATGTCCAACCATATTGTAAGAAAAACAAAGATAGCGACCAGCCTATCTCTGATTTTAGGTGCATCAATCTCTTTGCCTGTATATGCACAAGAAGCAAATACAGATGTTGAAGTAATCCAAGTTACTGGTTTTAAAAGCAGTATTAAAGAGTCGACTCGTTTAAAACGCGACGCCGCTGGTGTTGTAGATGCTATATCAGCTGAAGATATTGGTAAATTCCCCGATACCAACTTAGCCGAGTCGCTACAGCGTATTACGGGTGTGTCGATTGATCGCTCAAATGGTGAAGGCTCTAAAGTAACGGTTCGTGGTTTTGGCCCCGACTACAATATGGTAACCCTAAACGGGCGTACAATGCCGGCGGCATCTTTGCCTGCAGGCGGTGGTACACCCAGCTCTCGTGCATTTGATTTTGCAAACTTAGCGTCTGATAGCGTTAAATCGGTTGAAGTATATAAAACGGGTAAAGCTAGCATTGCATCAGGTGGTATTGGCGCAACAATTAATATTAATACGGCTCGCCCACTTGATAACCCAGGCTTTGTTTCAAGCATTGGCGTAAAAGCATTACACGACTCAACAAACCGCGTTGGTGATGACATAACACCTGAGCTTTCGGGCTTAATTAGCTGGACCGACAGTGAAGCTAAATTTGGTGCCTCGTTAACTGCAAGCATGCAACAGCGCGATAGCTCATCAACAGGTGCGTTTGTAAATCAATGGAACACATCTGCTTTTGACGGCACAATCCCACAAGCTGCAGACGATATTGTTTTAACTAATGCACCCGCCGTTGGCCAGCTTTATTCAATGCCATCAGATTTGCGCTACACCATTGCCGACAGAGAACGTACTCGTACAAACGCGCAATTAACGCTGCAATACAGCCCAATTGATGATTTAACAGCCACGCTTGATTACACATATTCTAAGCAAGATTTATTCGAAGCCCGTGCTGAGCAATCAATTTGGATGGATAACTACAAAAGCGCGCTAACATTTGACGACAACACGGTAAAAACCCCTATTTATTACCGAGAAGAACGTCGCGATCAGCAAACACGCGATTTAGGTTTAGCGTTTCAAGAGCTAAACCAAGTTAACCAAAACGATTCTATTGGTTTAAACGTTGAATACTATTTCAATTCAGAATTGAGCTTTATGTTTGATGCGCACAATTCAAAAGCCACTAGCAAACCAGATGCACCTTACGGCAGCTGGGTAAACGCAGGCTTAGGCGCAAACGTAGTTAACGCACAAGAAGTTGATTTTAGCCGCGAGCTTCCATCAATGAGTATCGATTTTGATGATTGCCGCCGAGATAACCTAAATTGTAATAACACGTTAGATGCCTCTGATGTGGGTACGTCTATTTTAGATTCTAACTTTGCTCGCCAAGAATCTGAAATCACAGAATTTAGAATCCATGGTAAATACGAAATTGAAAACGGCGCAATTGACTTTGGTATAGAGTCTCGCTCTATGGAAAGCCATTCACTGCAATCACTTACACGTAATACAATGGGTAACTGGGGTATAGAAAACCCAGGCGAACTACCTGATGGCTACTTAAACCCAACAAACTTTTTAGCTGAGTTTGACGACTACGATACATCGGGCTCGTTCGACCAAGGTTATACTGGCAGCGCATCTCAAATTGGTTACTGGGCAGGTGAAGAATACGGTTTTAACTTTGCAGCCGATGGCGCATTTGCAACAAACCGCACCATTGAAGAAGACATAACCGCTGCGTTTGTGCAATTTACTTACAATGGTTACATTGGCGATATGCCATACAACATTGTTATTGGCGCGCGCCAAGAGTCTACCGACATTACCTCAACGGCTAATATCGATTTACCTAACGCAGTAGCGTGGGAAGGTAATAACGACTTTAATGTTCGTTTTGGCTCAGCTAAAGAAGATTTCACGCTTAAATCTAGCTACGATCACTTTTTACCAAGCTTTGACTTTGACATAGAAGTAATTGAAAACGTAAAAGCGCGTTTTTCTTATAGCACGACAATTGCTCGCCCAACTTACGATAACTTAAGTTCAGCAGCGACTGTTGGTGTACCAGGTGCCCCTACTCTTTTAGCGGGTTCTTCACCGGCTACAGCGTCAACGGGTAATCCTGGTTTAGTGCCGCTTGAATCAGATAATATTGATGTATCGGCTGAGTGGTACTTTGCAGAAACAAGTTATGTGTCGGTAGGTTATTACACTAAAGACATCGAAAACTTTATTGGTTTAACACCAATGACGCAAAACTACTACGGATTACGCGATGCAACAGCGGGTCCTCGCGCACAAGCTGCCATTGCTGAGCTAGAATCTCGCGGACTTGCTCTAACCGATTCAAACTTATTTCAAATGGTTGCCGCAACAGAAAATGGCGTTGATTTTGACTCTATGACCTACGAAGAGTTTGAAGCCGCTTACGATGTAATTGCTAACAGCGATGACCCATTACTAGAATTTACAGCGCAAGTACCTACCAACAATAAAAATGCCACCATTGATGGTTTTGAAATTGCCTTTCAGCACTTTTTTGGTGAAAGCGGTTTTGGTGTGCAAGCAAACTACACCACAGTTAATGGCGACATAGACTTTGATGTAAACGCTGACCCTACTACAACACAATTTGCACTAGTGGGTTTAAGCGATACAGCTAACTTTATTGCAATGTACGAAAACGATGATTTTCAAGCACGTATTGCTTACAACTGGCGTGATAAGTTTTTAAATAGCGCAGCTCGATACGTAAACGAGCCAGGCTTTACTGAAGAATATTATCAAATCGACTTTAATGTTGCGTACAACTACAGCGAACAACTATCGTTTTTTGTTGAAGGCCTTAACATTACTGAACAAAACAGCCGCGAACATGGCCGTACGTCAGCACAATTGTGGAACCTACAACAGCTAGGTGCACGTTACAATATTGGTATGCGTTACAACTTCTAAAGGTAATACAAAGTAAAGCCGTTAGTTTTTACTAGCGGCTTTTTTGTATTTAAAACAGTATTAATGCTAGTTTAATTGTTATCAACTTTAGGGTGTTAACTCATGACCAAACCAATAACAAAAATAGTCGTTTTAGGTGGTGGTACTGCCGGCTGGCTAAGCGCAGGCTTATTAGCCGCCGAACACCCGCACCTTAATGTAACGTTAGTGGAGTCGGCAAACGTGCCTATATTGGGTGTGGGCGAAGGCACATGGCCGTCAATGCGTAACACGCTGCAGCGCATTGGCATTAAAGAAATTGATTTTATAACCCAGTGCGACGCATCATTTAAGCAAGGTTCTAAATTTATAAATTGGCGCAACCTCAGCGAGGGAGAAAACTACTACCACCCTTTTATGAATCCACAAGGCTACGAGCACACTAATTTACACGCCAGTTGGCAACGCATTGCACCTGATCAAAAATTTGCCGACGTTGTTAATATGCAAAGCTTTGTATGCCAAGCAGCACTTGCACCAAAGCAATTACAAACACCCGAATATGCAGCGGTCACCAACTATGGCTATCATTTAGATGCGGGTAAATTTGCTGAGTTTTTAAAAAATCACTGTGTTAAAAATCTAAACGTTACACATATTATTGACGATGTAACCGAGGTTATTAACGACGAACATGGCTATATTGCTTCATTAAAAACAAATAATAATGGCGATATAACAGGTGATTTATTTATAGATTGCTCAGGCTCTCGTGCTCGTTTAATTGGTGAGAATTTTAATAGTGAGTTTATAGCGCAAGATCATATTTTATTTAATAACAGCGCTGTTGCGGCGCAAATACCTAATGCACACATCAATCAACCAATTGCCTCTGCTACGCTATCTACAGCGCAAAGTAACGGCTGGATTTGGGATATAGCCCTGCCAACACGCCGTGGTACAGGTTATGTATTTAGTAGTAAATATCAAAGTGATGAAAGCGCAACAAATACACTAAAAAGCTACATAGCCAAAAGCACCAGTGAGCAACAAGCTGAGCAACTTACCTACCGTGTATTAAAATTCAGCCCTGGTTACAGGGAACAATTTTGGATTAAAAACTGTGTTGCCGTGGGTATGTCAGCTGGCTTTTTAGAGCCGCTTGAAGCGTCAGCTCTTGCTATGGTTGAACTTTCAATTAGCATGATAAGCGAGCAACTACCGCAAAACCGCACCCACATGAGCCAGCTTGCAAGTCGTTTTAACAGCCGCTTTAGCACTCGTTGGCAGCGCGTTATTGAATTTTTAAAACTTCATTATGTACTAAGCGAGCGCGACGACACTCCCTATTGGCAAGATATTGGTAATTTAAATACCGCGCCCGAGCGCCTGCAAAACTTACTTAAACTTTGGCAATTTCAGCCCCCTAGCCGCTTTGATTTTATTGAAAACGAAGAAGTGTTTTCATCAAGCAGTTACCAATACGTTTTATATGGCATGGGCTTTGATACACAAACAGTATCTGCACAAAATACATTTAACGACCCACGCGCTGGGGATTACTATTATCAGCAAAATCGCGAAAAAATAGCGCAGTGCTTAAATGGACTGCCAAGTAATCGCGCGCTTTTAAATCATCTTTTATCAAATAATGGGCAGCCACATAATGACTAAAACAAACGCTGTTAAAAACGTAGTAATTGCTGGAGGCGGCACTGCAGGTTGGATGGCCGCAGCGGCACTTGCTAAACTAGTTGGTAACAATATAAACATAACCCTTGTTGAATCTGACGATATTGGCACTGTAGGTGTTGGCGAAGCAACAATTCCGCCTATTCGTACATTTCATAAATTGCTGGGTATAAACGAGCAAGCATTTATGAAAGCCACTCAAGCAAGCTTTAAATTAGGTATTAGCTTTGAAAACTGGGGCGATGAAAACACGCATTATATTCACTCATTTGGCGCAACGGGCAAAGAATGTTGGGCGGGTGAATTTCATCACTTTTGGCTGCAAGGTAAAGCACTTGGAATAAACAACCCATTTGGCGATTACTGCTACGAGCTGCAAGCGGCTAAAGCCGGTAAGTTTGCGTTTAATCAGCAAAACCCTATTAACTATGCCTACCATATGGATGCCACGCGTTACGCGCAGTTTTTACGTGAATTTTCAGAGCCACTGGGTGTAAAACGCGTTGAAGGTAAAATACAAAAAGTAGTAAAAAACCCTAAAACGGGCCATATAGAATCATTGATTTTAAATAATGGCGAGCACATTAACGGCGATTTTTTTATTGATTGCACTGGCTTTAGAGGCTTATTAATAGAGCAAGCATTGCATACTGGCTACGAAGACTGGTCGCATTTACTACCGTGTAATAGCGCCATTGCGGTGCAAACAAAATCAACCAGCGAGACCGTATTACCACTTACCCGATCTATTGCCCACAAAAGCGGCTGGCAATGGCGTATACCGCTGCAAAACCGTGTAGGTAACGGATTAGTATATTGCAGCCAATATATGGATGACGAACAAGCCAAAGCGCTATTATTAAATAACATTGAGGGCGAGGCGCTTACAGAGCCACGTATTATTAAATTTAAAACAGGGCGCCGCTTAAAAGGTTGGAACAAAAACTGCCTAGCGCTTGGCCTTGCCAGCGGTTTTGTAGAGCCACTTGAGTCCACCAGCATTCACTTAATTATGTCGGGTATTATTCGCTTTATGCGTTTATTTCCGTTTAATGGCATAACTAATCACGCCATTGACGAATACAACAAACAGCTTAAAAGCGAAATTGAAAATATTCGCGACTTTATTGTGCTGCACTACAAAGTAACTAATCGCGATGACAGTGAGTTTTGGCAACACTGTAGCGCCATGGAGGTGCCAAAAACACTTCAGCATAAAATTGATTTGTTTAAGCAAACCGGCCGTGTATTTTTAGACGATGGCGACATTTTTAGAGTCGATTCGTGGGTGCAAGTTATGCTTGGTCAAGGTATTGAGCCTAATCAACATCACTTAATAGCCAGCATGATGAGTGATGAAGAACTCACCCGTTTTTTACACGGTATTAAACAGCAAATAGAACAGCGCGTTAGCCAATTACCGCCTCATCATGAGTTTTTAAAGCAGTATTGCCCAGCATAAATATCCTCTTTAAAAAAAGCCCTTATTACTAAGGGCTTTGAGACAACACACAATAAACTTAACTTATAAGCACTCTACTACTCACACTTTATTTTTGCTGTTTCAGCACCTTGTGGTTCAAAGCTAATATCTGCAACTGAAACGTTAAGCTCGCCTGCCGTTTTAATAATAAAAGGGCTGGTTACTCTGGCAAAATCAACACCCTTTTTAGCAAAACACGTTAAATCTATGCTCATGGTTTGCCATGTATTTAAATCAGCATTTTCAAGATCACGGGTAATATCAAGCTCGCCGCCACAGCCTTGTTCGCACTTCATTGCAAGGTATGTTTGTGAGCTAGGTATTTGGTTTACTTTATAGCTAAAGCTAAGGGCCGAATTTGCTTCAATGTAGGCCACTTTGTCTTCGGTAAAGTTACTATTAATTTCGATATAGCTGGGTGCAGTGCCATCAAAATTAAATTGCATCGCATCTTCTTGAATCGCTTTGTCTTCAGTGCGATAAGTAATACCGCCAAGCTTTACACTATTACTTGCTACTTGGTGCTGCTCGCTGTTTGAATTTAAAAACAAACGCCACGGTGTTTTAAAACTGCCATTAAATATAGATAACGGTGCAAGGTTACTAATATCAACACCTGAGTCTTCATTTAGATTATTGGCAAGCGTACTTTCATCTTTATACGTTAAACCAAAGCCATAGGGTAATAATGGTGAGTAATCAGCATCGCCTTTATTTACTGCGGTTTGTAGTGGCGATTTAGGCCATGAGAAAGACAATTTACCTTTGAAGTCGTATCGTACCTGCCCACTTGCATCCGCTAATAAAACATCTGCAATGCCTTGTCCTTCAGTGCCAGGAAGCCATGCTGCTACAAATGCATCTGACGCGTTTAGCTCGCTGTTAACCCACATTGGTCTGCCCGATATAAACACAGAAACAACCGGTATATTTTGCTGCTTCAATGTTTTTAATATTTTAAGAGAGCGTTTATTGTTACGTTCAAACTCAAGGTTGTCTTTATCGCCATGTCCCTCTGCGTATGGTTCTTCACCAAATACAACAATGGCTACATCGGGTTTGGTATTAAACTCACCCGTTGGGCTTAAAATAGCGTTACCGCCAGCGGCATCTATTTGCGTTTTTAGCCCTGCATAAATAGACGTTGCCCCAGGAAAATCTGCATTTTGATTATTAGTTCCCTGCCACGTAATACTCCAACCGCCCGATTGCTTTCCTATGTTATCGGCCGCATCGCCTGCTATAAGTATGTTGCTTGATGGGTTAAGCGGTAATAAATGGTTGTTGTTTTTAAGCAGTACTAGCGACTCTTGTACCGCTTGGCGGGCAATATCGCGATGTGCTGGCGCACCTATTAGTTTTAATTTACCTGAATATTTTCGATTTGCAGGGCTTGGCTTATCAAATAAACCCGCACGTAATTTAACGCGTAAAATACGTGCTACGGCGTCATCTATTCGCGCCATTGTTATTGTGCCCGCTTTTACTTGTTTAATTGTATTTTCATAAAGTGGTTTCCAAGCACCCGTTGGCACCATAAAAATATCAAGCCCCGCATTAACAGCCTGCGGGCAACTTTCATTTGTACAGCCTGCAACTTGTCCGTGTCCGTTCCAATCTCCTACAACAAAGCCATCAAAACCCATTTTTGTTTTTAATACATCGGTAAGTAAGTATTTATTGCCGTGATTTTTTTTACCATTCCAGCTATTAAACGATGCCATAACCGACTGACTACCTGCGGCTAAGCCACCTATATAACCTTGCGCATGAATGTTATATAACACCTCTTCGCTATCAATGTTATCGCCTTGATCGTCACCATCTACTGTGCCGCCATCGCCTAAAAAGTGCTTAACGGTACTAATTACGCGTTTATCACTTAAAAAGTCTTCATCGGCTCTGCCTTGCAATCCGTTTACAATTGCGGCTGAATACTCACGTACAATTGCAGGGTCTTCTGAGTAGCCTTCGTACGTTCTGCCCCATCGGTCATCGCGCACAACCGCAACAGTCGGTGCAAACACCCAATCTATGCCTGTTGCCATTACCTCTATTGCAGTAGCTGCTGCAATTCGCTCAATTAATGCGGGGTTATTAGCAGCACCTAAACCAATATTATGCGGAAATAACGTCGCACCAATCACATTATTATGTCCATGTACGGCATCGGTGCCCCACATGGTTGGAATTTTACTGCCATCAATTGAGTCATCAACCGATGCTTTATACATGCTCTCAGCAAGCGTAATCCAATCTGCAGGCGTTGCATGCTTATTAGCATTTGGGAACGAGCCACCGCCATTTAAATACGAGCCAAAACCATATTTACGCATGTCTTCAACACTAATATCGCGAATTTCAGGTTGGATCATCTGCGCTACTTTTTGCTCAAGCGTCATTGTTTTTAAGTACTGTGCAATCGTATTTTCAATTTCAGGCGTTTTAACTACTTTGCTTTTAAGCGTTGGCCAAAGTGATAAATCACCTTGCT
This sequence comes from Pseudoalteromonas sp. SG45-3, assembly GCF_014164075.1. Lineage (NCBI taxonomy): Bacteria > Pseudomonadati > Pseudomonadota > Gammaproteobacteria > Alteromonadales > Pseudoalteromonadaceae > Pseudoalteromonas > Pseudoalteromonas sp. SG45-3. The sequence goes on from NZ_JACJEN010000005.1 coordinate 149,946, forward strand.
CATGCTCAGCCTTTTTGACTACGGCGCTTTGCCTATTATTTGCGTTAATCTCTTGTTTGTTACACCCACTTAAAACGCACAATCCTCCTATTAAAATAGGGAGCATGTGTAACCTGTTAGTGTTTAAGCTTTTTTTCATATTTATAGCCCTGTGTTGTGTCAGTGTGATTTTTTGAGTGCCTATTTGTTATTTAAATTTAACTATTGACCTGTTTAACAATAGCCACTAACCTAAATATGGAAGCGCTTCCTTAAAGTTATTAAATACCATACTTAGTGATTAATCAAATTAAATATGGAAGCGCTTCCAATAATGAATTTAATATACGCTCTATACAAAGCAAACTTTACCAAAAAAGAAGCAGAGGTTTTCTCTTAATGAAACAATTATCTTTACCTAGTGGCTCACCACTTTTAGCCAAAAATTTTACTTATGGTGTAGCTACGGCCTCATTTCAAATTGAAGGCGGCGCAGCTGATCGCTTGCCATGTATTTGGGATACCTTTTGCAGTAAAGAAGGCAAAATAGTCGACAATTCAAATGGCGATGTAGCCTGCGAGCACTACACTCGCTGGAAAGACGATATAAACTTAATTGAATCATTAGGTGTAGACGCTTACAGACTTTCGATTTCGTGGCCGCGCGTAATGACTAAAAGCGGTCACTTAAACCCGACAGGCGTTAAGTTTTATACCGACATTTTAGATGAGCTAAACCGTCGTAACATTAAAGCTTTTGTAACGCTGTACCACTGGGATTTACCACAACATATTGAAGATGAAGACGGTTGGCTAAACCGTAACACCGCTTACGAATTTGCCCATTACACAGATTTAATTACCAAAGCTTTTGGGGAACGTGTGCACTCTTACGCCACCTTAAACGAGCCTTTTTGCAGCTCTTACTTAGGTTACGAAATAGGCGTACATGCGCCTGGCATAGTAGGTCGCGAATTTGGTCGTAAAGCCGCGCACCACTTATTACTGGGTCACGGTTTGGCTATGCAAGTACTTGCTAAAAATAGCCCAAATACACTAAACGGTATTGTACTTAACTTTACGCCTTGTTACTCAGTTACCCAAAGTGAAGACGATTTAAAAGCCACTGCATTTGCTGATGACTATATAAACCAATGGTACATGCAGCCTGTAATGCAAGGTAAATACCCTGATATTATTAAGCAATTACCTAAAGCCCACCGCCCAGATATTTTAGATGGCGACATGGAAATAATTGCTCAACCGCTAGATTACCTAGGGGTTAACTTTTATACCCGCATGCATTATCAAGCAAGCGAAACCGACTTTTACCATGAGCTGCCACATAAAGCGCCAATGACCGATATAGGCTGGGAAATTTATCCTAAAGCGCTGACAGAATTACTTGTATCGTTAAACGAAAAATACACCCTACCGCCTATTTATATTACCGAAAACGGCGCAGCCATGGCTGACGAATTTAAAGACGGTGAAGTGAGAGACAACGACCGTATTGAATATTACCACGAGCATTTAAATGCCCTACATAACGCAACTGAGCAAGGCGTAAAAGTAGATGGTTACTTTGCGTGGAGCCTAATGGATAACTTTGAATGGGCAGAAGGATATTTAAAGCGCTTTGGAATAGTACACGTAGACTACAACACACAAAAACGAACTGTTAAAGCCAGCGGTAAAGCGTACAGTAACCTAATAACTAGCCGATAATTTTTCGGCTTATAACAATAAGAACACACACAGTGAACAAACTCCCTTTATACGAAAAAGTCGGTTACGCCATGGGCGATGCCGGCGCTAACTTAGTGTGGCGCGGCGCGCTTGCTTATTTAGCGGTGTTTTACACCGATACATTTGGCATATCGGCGGCTGCCGCTGCCATGTTGTTTTTAGTGGTAAGGCTATCTGATGGCGTAACCGATATTATTATGGGTATGATTGCCGACAGAACGCAGTCGCGCTTTGGTAAGTTTCGCCCATGGATACTCTACTCGGCACCATTTTTGGGCTTGTTTATGGTGTTGTGTTTTACTACCCCCGACTTTAGCACCACCAACAAACTTATTTATGCCTACGTAACCTACATAGGTTTAACGCTTGCTTACACTGTAAGTAACGTACCCTACTCGGCACTTATGGGCGTTATGACACCCGACGACACAGAGCGCACAAAGCTCTCTGGTTTTAGGTTTGCAGGTGCGTTTACGGGTGGCTTATTGGTTATGGGTTTTTTACCTGAGCTAGTGGCATTTTTTGGTGGCGGCGACAACGCCAAAGGCTATCAGCTTACTATGTACTTATTTGCCAGCTTACTTATTATTTTAATGATTATAACGTTTGCGACTACCAAAGAGCGTGTAACACCGCACGCCTCAAATGAAGGGAATTTAAAATCAGAGTTGTTTGATTTAACCAAAAGCCTGCCATTTATAATCCTACCTTTGCTTGCTACCACCCTGTTTTTTTATTACCGCGATTTATACTGCGGCGTATTTTTTGCCCTTGTTATGGCTGCAATGACATTCGTTATTAAAAAATTACTCAATAAAGATAAGCAAAGCTTAACGGGCTCACAACGCGACATGGTTGATCTTCTGACCAACAAACCTTGGCTGGTATTACTCGGCATTGGTTTTTTAACCATGATGTTTAATGGCATTAAATACGGCGTAATTGCGTACTACTTTAAGTACCACGTAGCCAATGAACTCATGGCTGGGCAATACTTTATTGCCTTATTGATTGTATCTATATTAGGCGCACTTACCACAGGTAAACTGGCTGAAATAATGGGTAAACGAAACCTCTTTATTGCATCATTAATGCTAAGCGGGTTACTCACTACTGCATTTTACTGGGTACCTAGCGATAACCTGGTAGCAGTATTTACCTTTGGTTGTGCTGCTGAATTTTTTGCCGCCATGATGCCAACATTGTTCTTTAGTATGCTTGGCGATTCAGCCGACTACTCCGAGTGGAAAAACAAACGCCGCGCAACAGGGCTTATTTATTCTGCGGGTACGTTTGTGCAAAAAACCGGTGGTGGTTTTGCAGGTGCATTAGTATTAGTAGTACTTGCAGGCTACGGTTATAACGGCATGGATGAGCTAACAATTACTCAAGCCCTACCTGGTATGCAGTTACTTATGAGCTGGATACCTGCCGCATTTGCTTTTTTAGGTGCCGCATTGATGCTTATTTATCCGCTAACCTCAGCGATGACGCAAAAAATAACAGAAGACTTAGCAATTAGACGCAGTAATGTGTAAATTAAGTTTTAATGACTCTTCGCGCTTTATATTTTTATAAAGCGCGAGTAAAAACACATATAAGCTAGGACATAAATGGCGACAATTTATCAAGTATCAGAAATGGCAGGTGTGTCTTTATCAACTGTTTCAAGGGTACTTAACGACAACGACTACGTAAGCAAAAAAACTAAAAAAAAGGTATTAGAAGCAATGAAAGAGCTAGGCTATCAGCCAAGTTCTATTGCTCGCTCTTTGGCGTCTAGCACTACAAACAGCGTCGGTATTCTAGTTTCTGAGTTGGATGGTCCGTTTTTTGGTCAAATGATGTCAGCCATTGAAGAGCACCTTCGTATTGCGGGTAAACACGTTATTATTACGCCTGGGCACAGTGACGAGAAAAAAGAAAAAAGCGGCTTTGAATTTTTAATAGGCCGTAATTGCGACGCTATTATTGCCCACGTAGAAGCGGTATCAAACGAGTATCTAATTGAGTTAAGTAAAGGCAAAACCCCTATTTACTTGATGAGCCGCTACGTTAAAGAAATTGAAGAAAACTGCATTAGCCTCGACAACGTAATGGGCGGCTACTTAGCCACTAAAGCCATGATCAACAAAGGTCATAAAAACATTGCGTACATAGCAGGCCCGCAGTTTAAAGAAGACGCGTCAAATCGTTTAAAAGGTCACAAACAAGCTCTGGCAGAATACAACCTAACCTTTGACGAAAACTTATTTTACATAGGCGACTTTAAAGAAACCGGCGGCAGCGACGGCTTAAGGCATTTTATTCAAAATAAAGCGCAAATAACCGCCCTTGTATGTGCCAATGACGAAATGGCATCGGGTGCTATGAAATACGCCCGCGAACACGGTTTTAATCTACCAAAAGATTTAGCCATTATTGGGTTCGATAACGTAATTTTTACCAATTACCTCTACCCAACACTGACTACTATAGATAACCCAGTTCCCGAAATGGGCCGAGCTGCGGCTAACTTAGTACTTAAAGACATTTATAAAAAAAGCGGCATAACAGTAAAACACGTGTTTCAGCCAAAGCTTATTTTAAGAGACTCAACACCGGATATTAATTAACTTTAAACCTAATTTAAATCTAATTTAAATCTAATTTATGTAACTCATTACGTACCCACTGCGTATCTAAATATTGCTCTACGTGCTGCTGCGCAAACTTTAAAAAGTGACGTGCAGCATGCGATATGTGCCTATCTGCTTGCATTACAAAAAACTCTATTCAGACATAAATGCTCACAAATATAAAACAATATCTACATAAAAACACTACAATAAAAAGCATAATAGATCCGATAATTTACCAAAAAGATCGTTTTAAATTTATTTATATTATTTAATAAAATATCACTTTACTTATTTTTAATTTGGCTCTAAATTCGCGCAAATTTTATTATTAAAGTAACCTCTCAAACTTTAAAACAGTGGTTATTTACCTTGATGAGTCGATAAACACAAATGGCCGAATCAGCCGCCACAAGCACCTCTAATAACCCTTTAGCACCCGTTATCGGGCTGTCATTTTTTGCTATTGCATCAGGCTTTTTAATGAGCCTTATTCCGCTGTCGTTACCTGCATTTAAACTTGATGAAAACCTAGCGCCTTGGCTTGCGAGCATTTTTTACTTTGGCTTACTTATTGGCGCCACCACAATAGAGCGCATTGTGGTAAAAATGGGTCATCGCTTCGCATTTATATTATTTTTAAGCCTATTAATAGCAAGCGTGCTTGCACAACTTGCACTGCCAAATACCGTTAACTGGTTAATTGCACGATTTGTAGCAGGTGTTGCTGTTGCCGGTGTGTTTGTCGTTGTTGAGTCTTGGTTATTAATGACCAACACAGCAAAGTCGCGGGCTAAACGTTTGGGTTTATACATGACCTCACTTTATGGGGGCAGCGCCGTAGGTCAACTTGCTATAGGGCCGCTTGGCACCGAAGGTTCAACGCCTTATTTATTTGTAGCCTCGTTATTATTTTTAGCTATTTTAGCCCCTTTATTAATAACCAAAGGTCAGCCCGAAAAACAGCACCTTGAAAAACTACCACTAAAAGAAATAAAAACATTAAGCCACCCAGCTATGCTCGGATGCTTAGCATCGGGCTTATTACTGGGCCCTATTTACGGCTTAATGCCGGTCTATATTGCAGCACAAGCTGATCAAGCTCAGTACACAGGAACACTTATGGCGGTTATTATCTTAGGCGGCATGGTCGTGCAGCCGCTTGTGAGTTACTTATCTACTCGGCTTGAAAAAAGCTTATTGATGGGTATGTTTTGTTTAGTAGGCGCAGCTGGTGCTGTGGGTATACTACAAGCAAACACTTTAGCAGGATTAATAGTAAGCTACTTAATACTAGGCGCATGCAGCTTTGCACTTTACCCGATTGCTATAACACTTGCGTGCGACTCATTACCAATGGCAAAAATAGTATCTGCAACTGAGGTAATGCTTTTGAGTTACAGTATTGGGTCGGTATTTGGCCCTATGCTTGCTGCAAATTTATCTGATGCACCCAACGGTATTGTGTTTTATTTAGCAGGCTGTTTAATCACTACCTGTATTTATATGTTTATTAAAAGCATTAAAAATATTCGCGCGGGTAAAACCCCAGTTGCAGGCTAATTTTTAGCTTAAATACACGCTTGCTTATTAACTAATTCTAGCTGTTAAACATCTTGATTTAACAGCTAAAACTATTATTTAGCAGTGAGTTTTTTATGTGGGCTCAAAAAAAACATCTTTTTCCACCCTTGGTTTTGCGTTGTAAAAAGCCACGGCATGGGCACTAACGATAAAATAGAATAATGCACATGAGGCTGTTTTCCTGCGGCATTTCCGGTATCGCCCAGTAAGCCGATTTGACTGTTTATGCTTACTACATCACCTGTACTTACCGAGTAGTTATTTAAATGTGCAAAATAATGCACGCGCCATTTAGGCCCAAGCACCGCAACCACCTTACCACCACGAGTTAACTCACCTGCAAATATAACAATACCGCTTGTTGAGGCAACTACGGGAGTATTTTTTGTGCCAAAAATATCAATTCCTTTGTGCACACCCGACCTACCCCAAGGCTCGTACCAAAACGTGTTATGGTTCCAATCTTTACTTGTGGCACCTTGTACCGGAATCATTATTTTTTCGGGAATTAGTAAGCCTACTATTAATAAAGTAGCTATTCCAATTGCAATCCACTTAAGTACTTTCACTTTTTCTATCCTTGATATTTAAATAACTTATACTGGTAAATAAAACACCATAATAACTGAACTCATCATGAGTCGTATTTATGGTGTTTTATTTATGAAGTTTTATTTGAATGAAATACCCGACTAACATGTACTAAGCTGATCAATTTCAAAATAGGTTTTATAAGCAATTGAGCACTGCCCGCTATAAACAGCCATGTGCCACTTTCTATTAGTGAGTCATTTAAAAAGAAAAAACTGCCAATTAAAAACCAAACAGCTATCAAAAAATCGTTAAACGCTCCCAGCGCTTCATATCGTCGCTGGATGGTAATATGCTCTTGTCCTAAATCTAAAATAAACTGATTACTGGGGTCCATAAGTACTGCTCACTCTTTTATTTCATAATTTAAAAAGCTTGTTTTCACAAGCTAAGCCGCACCATACAATAACAAAATTTACGCAATAAAAAACGCTGGCCAATGCGAATCAGCCAACGTTTTATTGTTTGTGCAATACTTAACTAATCGTTTATTTTTTCTCTTTTTCTAAACGCTTTTTAAGACTTAATGCAGCATCGGCGGCTAATAAACGCATAAATTCAGAGCCATTACTTTGCTCGCCTTGGCCTGCGCCTATTACAATTTCAGGCACTAAACGGCTATTACCTAAGCTTGTAAATAAAGCGGTTTGAATTTTAACTTCTGCTTTTAGTGTTTCATCAAATACATACTTTGGATCAAGTGCAGCAGACTTAGCTCTTAAACGAGCCTCAGCTAAAACGTCCATACCTAATGCTTCTAAACGTTGTTGCTTTAGAATCTCTTCTTGCTCTTTCGCAAGCTCCGCTTTTACAGCCACTCGTTGCTGCGCAGAAATAATGGCATTTGCCTTAATTCGTTCAGCATCAATTTGCTCTTTTATTTTTAGCTTTTCAGATTCAGCACGTTGCTTAGCAATTGCTTGTTCACCTAAAGCCACTTCAGTACGCGCTTGTTGCTCTGCTTTTTTAAGGTTTTGACGCGCTAGCGCTTCATCAGCAGCAGCCTGCTTTTGGGCTTCAAGGCGAGCATTTACTTTGCTTTCGTAGTCAATATCAATAATGCTGGCATCAACTACTGTAATACCGTAAGCGCCTAAAATGGGTGCGTTACGCAGTGTATTACCCTCATCATCCATTTTAATATTAATAGTGACACGTTGCTGTTTACTTAAATTACCTAAGTCGTCAGATTTATCGCGCTCACCTGTACTAATAATTTGCTCAGTAACAAAAATACCGTTGGTTAATTGATCTGCAAAATCTTGGCTTAATTGACCATTACCACCAGAGTAATGTTGCTCTACCGACATCATTCGCGCCGACGCTTTTACATTTTCGGTGGTTGCACGCATTAATAAATTAGATATTAATGTTTCTTGTGAACCAAACTCTTCGTGTATTTTAAGTAAACCACGTAGAGCACCCGACTCTGCTGCTGGTACATTGCCTGGTAATCTAAAACGAGAGACACCTCGTGCGCCACCTGTTGTGGTATCTAAAAATCGAATTGGTATTAGCGGTACAATTGCGCTTGCTGTTGCACCGGCATCGCCCGTAAAGTTAATCGAAATTACTTTTTTATAAGCAGATGTACTACCAAACGCTTTTAAGTAAGGGCCGGCTTGATTTATTACGGTTAAGTTACCTGTAAAAGCCGATTGATGTACTAAACGCTCATCTGCTTCATTCCACGAAACAACTTGCGATGTAAGGGTTGCTATCACTACCAATACAACAACAATTGATGACACTATAATTACATTACGACGACCAAATCGACTCATAAATGAGTCACTTTTTACTGCTGGGACTGCTTTTTCGCTATCCATTTTTATTACTCTCCATGTTTAATTTCTTTTTAACAAAGTAAATAATTTCCTGTTCACTCAAATGTGCGCAAAAGCTACCAGAGCGATGTAACTCAACAAATGTTGCAAGGATTTCTTCTTTACCTTTAGCTGTTTTATCTTGGTTTTCTTGTGTTTGATTTTTTTCTGTTAGTTGAGTGATTAGTTCATCAACTATCGTGTCTTTATCAAACAGTACGTTGTATTCCTTGGATTTTCTTACCCGACTTTTATGTACGTTGCTGTAAATTACATAAAGTGCAACGCATAAAATAATAACAAGTAAACTTAACCCTATAATATAAAAAATCATAAGCTCTACTTAAATTAGTTTAAATACTTAATGAGCAATAACAATTGTAAGCATCACTTAACAAATGTTAACCCAGTAATTTTACAGTAAACCCGAGTAAAAAACAGATTAAAAATAAAGTTCATCAGGTATACAGTTATAACCGCACATAAAAGTAAGCTTTTTCAAACAAAAAAATGCCAGTCAGTTATTAACTGACTGGCATTAAACTAATATTTATTAAAGTGCTTTTTACATTATTCGCATTGCACCCAGTCAACACCATTTTCACTGCACTCATGCAGCATTGTTCCATCTTCTCGGCGGGTATCTCTAAACCATTGCCCTTCAATTGTTTTAATAATACGTACGTTGTCTGTGGTTTTGTATTTACGCCAAAAGCTAGCATCAATAGATGTTTCGTCATCAAACTCATAGGGCATAGCAGCGAGTACGGTCACTAAATCTTGAGTTTCTAAGTCAGTAGCTTTGTCTTTAACATTTACCCAATCAGATAATGTTTGAAAGTCGGCATTTTCCTCTCTAAAGGCAAAGTCAGTTTGGTAAAACGATCCTGACTCAGTATAGCTAATGCTAAAACCTCGCTCGAACGGTGTATCTAAATTAGCACTAACGCATTCATCTGCTGTTGGGAAGTTAACCGATGGGCTAGTATTAGCAACGCCATAAAGCACATTGCTTTGCTCAAAACTAACGTTCTCAATGCTAGAGCATCGGTAAGTACGATCGGCGTTAATGTAAACATCGTCTCTAACTGTTAATTTTCCATTTAACGATTCTTCGCCCCAAGGCGTATCTGTTGAATCCAATCGAGACAAAATAACGTCAATTTTGTCGAGTTCGTCTGTATTTTGAAGCTTTACTTGCTCATAAATAAGTTCAGCGCCTGCAAAAATAACTTTGTCGCGGTACCATGCATTTTCAAACCCATACTCTGCATCTTTTGCTGTGTCTTGGTAAATCACTGCTCTTACTTCTTCTGCATCAGGATACTGAGCATCTAGCTCTTGCTTGAATTTATAGGCCGCTTTTAGTCCCTTAACAATTGCTTGTGCTCTGTCGTAAGCATCGCTGTCGTTAGTAGCGATAAAATCTGAGTAAATTTGCTCTGTCGACAAATTATAATGCGCAACCAAGTTTTGCATTACGTTTGTTATTTCGCTTTGAAGGTTTGCAAGTAACTCAGTATTTTCTTTAAGTGCATCACAACTTAAATTATTGTTACCACTTTTTTGGAATTGCAGGCTCAACTGCTCCCAAATAACGGTTGTTAAAGGTGATATATTTCGAATATCTTCATCAGTTAAAGCCTCAATTGAGGGTGGAAATGACATTTGATACGCTTGTGTTACCTCCCCTAAATCCTCGTCAATTGCGCCAACTGGTACATCAACATACATAGTTGAATACGGCACACACAGCGCCTGCTCTTCTGTAAAATTAAAACTATAATTACCCGATTCTTCAGAGACTACAGAAGGTTCTGATTGCTCATCAAAAGTACCATCGCCATCAATATCCAGCCATACTATTGCACCAGATACATAACCATCAATAACCTTTCCTGTAAGAGAGATAGTGTTAACTTCTACGGGGTCTACTTTTATAGGATCTGGCTTAGCTATAACTGGCTCTACAACGGCCGCTTTATCACCGCCACCACATCCAACAAGGCCTAGCGTAAACGCTAATGAAATAGCTAACTGACTTTTTTTAAAAAACATACAAAGACTTCCTTTTTTGCACTTTAATTATTATTAAAAATCATATTGTTATAAATTAAATAAGTTACTTTAATACAAAATAAGTAATGCCAATCTGCTTATATATGGGTTCTAGTTAACGTTAAGAAATTACGCTAGAACGAGGCAAAAATTTTTGTATCTAGTTGTTCTAAATAAAATTTTAACGACGTTATAGTGCAATTTAATTTGTTAAATTACTCAAAGATTTATGCAGGTTGGTATAAATTTAAACAACAGAAATTTATTGAATTTTTATGGGGGGATGGCAACAAGTTAACATGCCCTGTACCTATATAGTGACACAGCATGTTATATTTAGCTCTTACATTTGTTAATTAAATATAACAAATGCCAGCTATTATTAACCAATATGGACTACAGGCACCCAATCTAAAGGGCTTGAGTGATAGGCAGTATTTTGTAAATGAATGTGTATTATACATGAGTTGGTTTAGAGCCCTTCGAAAACTCTAAACCAATTATATAAGCAAACCATTAGCATTTTTGATTTGCTCTTAAAATTGAAAAGCCACCTAACTAAGGTGGCTTATGTTTATTGCATTGTGTTTTTTAAAGTGCCTGAGTATCGTTTTCTTCGCGTTTATAAATATATGTTTGTTGGGTTTTAAAGCCAAAACCAATTGGTTCAGCGCCATTTACTAGCTTAACTTTTCCACCTTCAACATTTAAATTTGGCCCAAGTATTTCAATAGCTTTTATCGGCTTATCAGAACCTTTAACCCCAGGGCCTATTAAATAAAACTGACTAACTTGCGTTACATCCGTTGCATCATCCCAATCGCACTTACCATCCGCATCATTATCTGCACACGACGGGCCTTCCCCAAAAAATAGTTTCGGTGTATCTGGTACATCATTACTTGTTGCAAATTTCACATCGTCATAAACCTTCGTTCCATAATGCAAATGAAAGGCATAAAGCGAACCACCGCCACCCGTTAACGAACATTGGTTTTGTGTTGATGATGAAGATGCAGGCGTAAAGGAAGTAAAGTACGCAACCCCACCAACGACTGTTGCTGCAGCAAGAGACTTTTCACCCGTCCCTAATTCGTATCGCCACCCTTTAAATTCGGCTAACTTAACTTCAAGATTAACAAATTTATCAACGTCATCAAGTGCGTTACCAAATGGGTCTTCATTCATTTTCATTAAATCATCTGGCACTATTGGGGCTGGAAATTCAGTAAATATTTTTGTTAGGGTGTTTTCATCACGGATCATATACAACTGATCTTGCTCATTAGTAGCAAGTGGGTTTGAACGATTTCCGCTACCTATAACTATTGCGTCGTACGGGGTATCTAAACGGGTGGTGATCATTTCACCACCATAATTGGTTTTAGTAACTTTACTAAACAGCGTTCTAGCAACTAATGGTTTGTAAAAAAAACGTCTGTCTTGCGACGCTAATGTACTGCCAAGCTCTGCAAGTTTAAAATGGGTAATATCACCTTCATCTTCACTAGGAATATCTACTCGCCAAATATTACCGCCAGTATCTGTTGCATAAATTCGGTCGATATACCCGTCGTAATCTGAATCAAGCGTAGTTACATCCGCTGCAATACTGTGCTCTCCGGTAAAACCATGTTCATCTGGAGTCAGCGCCCATACCTTTTCGCCAGTTTTAGCATTAACAATGTAGATACCTAGTCCGGTTTCATCTGTTGTTCTAATCGCATTATCTTTGTTTGTATCGTAGCCTGCGCCAAATATTAGCAATGGATCCTCACCAAAGGCTTTAATGTATGCAATTTGAGGCTTAGACCATGTTTGCGCTAAATATTTAAATTCTTCTGAGCCACCAACAATAGGCTTATTCCATAATTTTTTAGGTTCGTTAGGATCACTTATATCAAGCGCGTAGTAATTTTTACCGCCTCTGCGCATACCTGCAAATGCCCACACTTCATCACCATCACTTGCTCTAATAACACCATCGTTTAACCCTTCGCTATTTGAGCCTTTATTATTAAAGAACACACTTATAGGCCCATCCATGCCATACACTTTTGTATTTGCAAGATTACTACGCAAAGCAGGAATGTTTTTTAATAAGGCTGCAGGTGTAAAAGCCCACTTTTCTTCAACAGTATCGCCTTTGTCTTCAAACATATGTAAAAAGCCGGCATTAGTACCAACAAGTATGTGAATACTTCCATCGCCGTAATCTATAGATACCGGCTTTGAATGCAAAGGGTCGCCAAAAATATTGATTCGCTGATCTACTGATGAGTTATCACCATCTTCATTGTCAACATCAACCCCTCGTGCCCAGCTAATATCACTCTCCTGTAAAGTTAGCCCGATATTAGGAATCAAATCAGGGGCAAGATCGGTAACTGTACCTGTCGCTAAATTTAAAATGGTTTGTACTTTATCAAAAGTAAAATCAATAATACTGCCCGTTTTATCTATGTAGATTTTACGGCTATCAGGGTCTAAAGTTGATAAAAGTAAATTTACGCCACCCTGGGCTACTAAATTCCCATCTGCAGGCTTATTAGTTGGCAGCCAAAATGTTCGCGCTTTCTCATCAATTAACCCATTTTCATCAAGGGCTATTTGATCAGTTGAATCGACTATATTTGCGCCTGACACTTTTAGCTTTTTTAAATTCCCGCTCCAACGTGCGCCTGTTTCTGGGTAAAACATCGCAAAGTAAATTGACTCTCGGCTACGTGTTTGGTCAACATTATTACTTGCTACCGTAGGTGATGAAAAACTATCGTTAACTTCGCGTATTTTCGATATTGTATTATTAAGCGCTTCAGAAAGTTCAGTTGATGTATCTGCATGTAAGTACTCGCCGCCGCCCAATAAAGCGGTTTTTTCTAATAACTTTTTACCATTTGTACTCATGCCACTACCAAAACCGATAGTAAAAACGCGTCCGGTATCAGCAACCTCTGGCGTAGTATCGTACAAGTCAACTTCAACATCTCTTGTACCATGTATTATCTGAGCTAAAGCGGCTAGATAACTATTACTTGTTTTAGAAGGATTTGAGCCAAAAGTAGATTTGTATAATGATTTGATATCATCGTTTCGGTTAGTATCACTTTGAGGATCACCGTCAGTCATCAAAATTAAATTGATTGAATTATCACAACGTACATCGGCACCAACTGCTTGGGTAAATGGTGATATGTATCGAGAGTTATTGTCGTAATATAGCGAACCAGTTTCAGCAGAAAAATCCCGCTCATTTGAGTTTTGTCCGTAGTACACTTTCTGACCTGTTAGATACAAGTAGGCTTCCCATAGGGTTTCTGTAACTGGGGTACTACCAGCCGCTGGTAAACTGTGAATTTGGCTTAAAATTGTAGAATGGGGAGATCCAAGACCTGCCATAATATAGCCGCCATTATCATTTTTAAAACGCATCAAACCAAAATCGATAGAGCTATTATCAGTAACCAACTGACTCATTGCACTGATGCCGGCATCTACTTTTCTAATACCGTTGGGTAAAAAGTTTTTCATACTTCCAGATGTATCAAAAACAATGATTACACGTGGTTTTTCGTCGGTTTCAACATTATGGTTTACGTATAGCTCTATATCTTCAGCAAATACAGAAAGGCTAATACCCACCCCGAATAACAAGGCAGCTATTTTTTTTAGTTTAAATTGCATTTTTAAATCCCTTTATTTGCGCTTTTTATTTTTATTGCGCAAGTTAATAACTACTCTATTCCCTGTTTAATTTTTAGTAAGATTGAGGTGGGACTAAAAATAAAACAAAAGTCATATCTAGCTATTCATCACAAAACAGTGATTAGCATCCACGTGGCGTCAATGCTATAAAATATATATTACTTCGATTTTTAAATAAAAACAGACTAAAGTCAAAGACATTAGGTTTTATTATCAATTAAAAACAACAGCTTAAATAAAACAATCCCGTTTTACTGCACAGTTGAATCATGCTAAAAAACTATATTTTTACCTATGTTTCTATATTTATAGATCTATGTTTTAGGTAACAAGTACTTACCAATATAAATTAGTAACGTAAGACTCTAAAAATCACCTTTAAAAACACTATTATTCAGTAAAACTGTTTTATTAAAAGAAGTGTGTTTATAGGTAACTACGGTTATTCAAACATACAAAAAAGCCCATATTAGGTGCTACCTAATATGGGCTTTTATACTCTCGCTAAATTATAAGCGCTTGATACAAGCATTCTTATAAAGATAACTCTTTTTTAGCGCGAGTTAAGTTATGTGTTACAAGTGAGTTTTTAGAAATTTGAACCGCTTCATATAAATCAGAAATACCAGCAGTGTCTTTTTGAGCCTTAATACGTGCTACACCACGGTTACTTAATGCAAACGATGTAAGTTCACGTACTTTTAAACGCGGACCATGGCTTTGCTTAAGCAATGCAATTGCTTGTGTACAAATAGCTTCTGCTTCTTCGTAGTTTCTTGCTTCAACATTTAAAGCACAGCTATTAAATGACTTTTCAAATGCGGGTGCTGCAGTTACAGAGTCTTCAATAACCATTAATTTATAATCACCTTGATTAGCCATTGCAGCAGCTGAGCAAGTTAATAATGAGCCAAGAGCGATGGTTTTTAAAAGTGTAAATTTCATGATTATATTCCTAATTAATTAAGTCGTACTTGTTGCCGACAACTAAACTTTAGAGTGTTAGCTCAATTACCACAAACGATAAAAACAAACCTAATAAGTGAATAAATCTAACCTATAGACTTTAGTCTAACACTTGTAAAAATACTTAGTAATTACAATTAGTTAAAAACCATGAAAATCACTAAACAATAAATAGCAAAATACATTTTTTTATTTTTTAATAATACCAATTCGCTTAATTAAGTGATCTATTTTGAGGATGGAAAAACGTGTTGATAGCTAGGCAAAAAATTCGCTATTTGGTTGTTCTAAATGAGAATTTTTTAACGCAGGTAGCGACACGTTTAGCCCCGCAAAATGATTAAGTATTATTGCGGGTTGGTATAACACAATACAAAGTTAATAAGCACGAAAAAGCCGATATTGAGGTTTAACCCAACATCGGCTTTTTTACTCTCGCTATTTTATATCATGCTTTAGTAAGCGCTTTATAAAACACGTTATAAAGGTTTTTTATAACGATAATTCTTCTTTAGCGCGAGTTAAGTTGTGCGATACCATTGAGCTGTTAGACAATTTTGATGCCTCGTATAAATCAGCAAGTGCAGCTGTATCGTTATGCGCTTTTAAACGTGCAACACCACGGTTGCTTAATGCAAATGACGTAAGTTGGCGTACTTTAAATTTAGGGCCATCTGCGTCTTTTAAAAGTGCGATTGCTTTAGTACAAATTGCTTCAGCCTCAGCGTAATTTTTTGACTTAACATTCAATGCGCAGCTATTAAATGATTGCTCAAGTGGCTGTGGCGCTGTTGCAGTTTCAATAACCATTAATTTGTAATCACTTTGATCAGCCATTGCAGCAGCTGAACATGTTAATAGTGAGCTAAGAGCGATAGTTTTGATAAGTGTAAATTTCATGATTAATTTCCTGTAAGTTAAGTCGTACTTGTTGCCGACAACTGAACTTTAGAGAATTAACACAACTCCGACAAACGATTAAAACAAACCTAATAAGTGAAGAAAATTAACCTATAGACCTTAGTCTAATACGTTTAAACTTTTTCTATATATTTAAACAACTTACGCACCAACAATCGTGCCTAAAATCGCTACTTTACGTTTTAAAATGTATATAATTATTTATGCTTTTTTTTAGTTGGTTTTATTTTAAACACCTTACTTTGGCATAGCTGAGTAACTATCAAACAAATTTATACATTTAATTACATGCAATACTAAGTCATGTATTTATAATTACAGCTCTGGTAACTTTTCATCATTAATGGGTTAACTTTTTTGAAACACATACTTTCTCTTTTTGTTTTATTAAGCACGCTTTTATCATTTAGCCAAAATGTTAACGCAAGGCTTTTGCTCGGTAATGACATGCCTAACACCGGTATGTTTATAAAATCAGAATTTAATGGCGATAGCAGCATTACATCTGCGGGTGTAGAAATGATGGTCAAACAAAGTTACAGTAACTTTGGTGTTGTTTTTACCAGCGCAATTGGCGCGGCAGTAATCGATAATAAACAAGGCGAGCAAGAAGAATTTATAACGTGGGACAATGGCATGAAGCTTGGTTATTTTAATGACTTTTTTATATACGCCGAGCTTGGCTTAGATCTGCTCGAACTCGCCTTTAAAAACGATAGAGGCGATAACACCTACCAAATAGAAAAATCGAACAACGACATAGACGGTTACGCAGGTATAGGAGCGGGTTATCACTTTAAGCCATTTAAAATAGAAGTATTTACTCGAGCACGCCAAATAGATGGCGACTACTGGGAAGCACAAGAACATATTTACAGCGGTGTGCAGCTCAGCTTTACGTTTTAATTGCCCTTTTTTTTATAAGAAAAATAAAAGGCGTGTGAAATACAGCTATTTCACACGCCTTTTAAAAAATTATATTTAACGGATAGTTTTGGCTACTTTACCAATACTCAAACCCTGAATTAAAATAGAAAACACCACAACCGCATAAGTGAGAGCCAATAAAATATCGCGCTCGTTCCCATCAGGTAGTTGCAATACCAGTGCAACCGAAATACCACCACGCAAGCCACCCCAGGTTAAAACTTTCCACGCACCAGATGGCAACTCTAATTGCTTATTAAATGTAGTGGTTGTTATACCCACAACAATTAAACGTGCGAGTAACGCGATAAAAATAGTTAAGCCACCAGCAATAAACAAATTACTCGAAAATGCAATCATGACGACTTCAAGCCCTATGAGTACAAATAAAATGGCATTTAAAATTTCGTCAATCAGTTCCCAAAATAAATCAACGTAATGGCGTGTCTTGTCGCTCATAGCCATACTACGACCATGATTGCCCACCATTAACCCCATCATTACCATTGCAAGTGGGCCTGACAAATGCCAATGGCTTGCAAGTGCATAACCACCAATAACGCCCGCTAAAGTAAGTAGTACTTCTTCTTGGTAACTATCAATACTTTTAAGTAAGTAATATAAAATACCACCTAATACCAAACCAAAAACAATACCGCCACCGGCTTCAACCGCCAGCGTGTGTGCTACATAATAAGTTGTAGGAATATCACCACTTGATAAAACACCCAATAAAAGCACAAAAATAACCACGCCTATACCATCGTTAAACAACGATTCACCTGCAATCACGGTTTCAATACTTTTAGGCGCCCCCGCAGATTGTAAAATTCCCATTACCGCAATCGGATCGGTTGGCGAAATTAATGCGCCAAACAGTAAACACCAAATAAATGCTAAATCAAAACCAAGCAAAGGAAGCACTAAATAAAGCGCACCAGCAATAATAACCGTTGATAGCAACGTACCAACACAGGCCAAAATACCTATTGGCAATTTATAGCGCCTTAAATCGCTAACATTTACATGTAGCGCCCCAGCAAAAAGTAGCATAGAGAGCATGCCATCGAGCAAAACTTCAGTAAAATCTAACTGATCGAGCAAGCTCACTTCGTAATCTATAAGATCATCAAACCCTAAAAAGCCCAAAAATATAGCGCCGATAGATAAAAGCATCGAAATAACCATAACGCCAATGGTTGTCGGCAAGCCAATAAAGCGATGGTTTACATAGGTGAGTAACGCGGTAATTGATAAAAATATCGCACTTATTTCAAGTACGCTTAGGCTGGTTCCTGGTGCCATGGTTTAAATCTCAATATTTATTTAATGATGCCTTGCTCAAAATAAGCAAAGCAGAAGGGTTATTATTTTTATACGGTTATCTCGCATTATATTCGTGTAGCCTAAACAAGCATACCCAAAATATTAATTATAAATACACACCCTACTCTGTTAACGTATTTAAAGTATTAACTCACGCGTTAAATAAAACAAAAAAACCCATGTTAGGAATTAACCTAACATGGGTTTTTTTACTCTCGCTATTTTATAACATGCTTTTGGTAAGCACTTTATAAAAGCGTTTATAAAGTGCTTATAAAGAAAGCTCTTCTTTAGCGCGAGTTAAGTTGTGCGATACCATTGTACTTGTCGACATTTGGTTTGCTTCGTATAAATCAGCAAGGCCAGCAGTGTCGTTGTTCGCTTTTAAACGTGCAACACCACGGTTGCTTAATGCGAATGACGTAAGTTGGCGCACTTTAAATTTAGGGCCATCTGCGTCTTTTAAAAGCGCAATTGCTTTAGTACAAATTGCTTCAGCCTCAGCGTAATTTTTTGACTTAACATTCAGTGCACAGCTATTAAATGATTGCTCAAGTGGCTGTGGCGCTGTTGCAGTTTCAATAACCATTAATTTGTAATCACTTTGCTCAGCCATTGCAGCAGCTGAACATGTAAGTAGTGAGCTAAGAGCGATAGTTTTGATAAGAGTAAGTTTCATGGTCGTAGTCCTGTTGGTTAAGCCGTGCTTGTTGCCGACAACTGAACTTTAGAGAATTAACACAAAATCGACAAACGATTAAAACAAACCTAATAAGTGAAGAAAATTAACTTATAGACTTTAGTCTAATGCCAAATTACTAATTTACAAAAGTTTAAGAACCTTATTTTTAGTTGGGTTATCAGTGATGCTGAAAACCATACAAGTACCTTTAATGACATGGACCAAATAGGTTAATGGATTAGTTTACTTAAGAAGTAAACTAATCAGCAATCATAACAGCCCGCTAGTTTTGGGATAGCGTATTTACATTATATTAACTTCTGTAAATTTTAGGCCTTTTAAATTATGGCTTTTAACCAAGTCATATAAGCCCCCTTCTTCATCCGTACAAAAGGTAAATATTCCAGCTCCTTTCACTTTAAACAACCCACCGTGTTTTATAGCATTTTTGCTTAAAGCGAGTTTTTTAAAGCGCCTGATTCTATTTACACGACCATTCTTCATGTTCAACTCTGTGTGCTCTTGGTTAATTGCGTCTTGTTGCTCTAGAATATTTAACGCGAACCATTCTTCACCATTAAGATTTAGTGGTAAAAATTCACAGCATTCTCTAAGTGTTGGCTCAAACATACCTTTTAAAGGTGCTGGAATTACGAAAGCCATTGCTCCCCAGCCTGCTACATCGGGTTTATTAGTAGGAGTTTCACCTTCGACTATTAACCAATCAACATCTACAACACGCCAGTCATCACCTTTTGAGTTGCCGTTAAAAGTATAAATATCGTTGCTTGTTAACTGTATTGACTGCTCGAACATTGTTTCTTGTAACAGCAAATATTCACCAGCATCAACGCTAACAGCATAAACTTTATTAAATTCTTTCATTTAATTACCTTGGTATCATATTTGATAATTCTTCATGTAGTGGGAAATCACCGCTTTGTAATTCGTCGCTAATATCTCTAAGTAACTCTATTACACCTGTGCGCCCTAAACCTTCAGCTATAGTATCGGTAAGTAAAGCTTCTACGTTTAAGAAATATTCGCTTGTGTGGGTTTTTGTATGTGCTTCAGCCTTAGGCATTGCATCCATTGGAGTATGTTTAGCAAATCTAGGAAGAAATACTCCATTTGCTTCATGGTCAATATCGATTCCAAAGCCTGCTAGTCTAAGCCTAGCCTTTGAAGCTCGGGGATCGTCCCAAGCGACTATATGGTGAGCCGCCATATTTTCACCTCTTTCCCTAACTGCTGCAATCATATTTCTACTTAGTTTAATACTGTGCCGCTTATTATGCTCCCACCGTACATGCCTACTAAGTATTAAGTCATCTTTACTTATAAGCCCTTTTTTATAACGTGCTGAATCAATAATTTCGCCTCGATAGTAAATAGCATATTGAGTAGCTTGGTTTTTAGCAATTGAGGGATTACCAGTCACGGTGAGAAGGTCTTGCTCTAACTATTGAACGGTTACGTACTCTTTTGTATTAGAAGGCATGCTAAATTTATTCCTTTAAAATGATTTTAATACTCCTGCTTAAATAGTGTCATTTTGGTAACTAAATGCAATATGGGAACAAAACTCAAGCTTGACGTATTATTCCAAAGTTCCGTGAACATCATTTCTCACCCAAACCTATAAACTCCCTCGCCCATATGCCATAATCTAAATAATTCATTATTTTAGTAACTTGGCGCGTATTTAGGCGCTTTTAAGTTAACTACTCAGGGTTTTCAGCATGGCATATCAAGAGCAAAATCAAGCAACAATCTATTGGCACGACTACGAGACTTGGGGGGCGAGCCCTCAAAAGGATAAGCCGAGCCAATTTGCGGGTATTCGTACCGATCTTGATTTAAATATAATTGGCGAGCCGCTTATTGAATATTGTAAGCCGCAAGCGGATTACTTGCCTCACCCTGAGGCATGTTTAATTACGGGTATTACGCCACAAGTGGCGATGAAAAAAGGCCTGGTTGAAGCTGAGTTTATAGCAAAAATTCATGCCGAATTTAGCGTGCCAAACACCTGTGTTGCGGGTTACAACAGTATTCGGTTTGATGACGAAGTAAGCCGTTATAGCTTTTACCGTAACTTTTACGACCCGTACGAGCGCGAATATAAAAATAACAATAGTCGCTGGGATATTATTGATTTAGTACGCGCTTGCTATGCGCTTCGCCCTGAAGGGATTGAATGGCCGTTAAAAGAAGACGGCAGCCCAAGCTTTAAGCTAGAGCATTTAACGGTAGCCAATGGTATTGAACACGCCGCAGCGCACGATGCGCTAAGCGACGTAACCGCCACTATTGCATTGGGTAAGCTAATAAAAGAAAAACAGCCAAAGCTATATAACTTCTTTTTTGGTTTGCGTGGCAAAAAAGCCCTTGCTGAATTGGTTGATGTATTTAACATGACGCCGCTGGTGCATACCACGTCGCGCATACCTGCAACACAAGGCTGTACAAGCTGGGTTGCACCAATGAGCTTTCATCCGGTAAATAAAAACGCGGTTATTTGTTTTGATTTAACCCAAAGCCCGCAAGTACTCATTGATTTAAACGTAGAAGAATTACGCAAACGTTTATACACCAAACGTGTAGATTTAGCCGAGGGTGAATTACCTGTTGGCTTAAAACTAGTGCATTTAAACAAGTGCCCTATTTTAGCCCCAGCTAAAACGTTATTGCCTGAAAACGCCACCCGCCTAGGGATTAACCGCGAGCAGTGCTTAGCTAACTTAGCTATTTTAAAAGCCAATACCGACCTTCGTGATAAAGTAACCGAAGTGTTTAACGAGCAAGGCGATTACAGTGCAACTACTAACGTTGACTACTTACTTTACGATGGTTTTACAAGCCATGCCGATAAAGCTAAATTTGCGATTATTCGTGATGCAAAACCAGATGAGTTAGCTGGGTTGAAGTTAGACTTTGAAGATAAAAAGTTTAATACATTGTTGTTTAGATACCGCGCCCGTAACTGGCCTGAAACGCTAAACCAGCAAGAGCTTGACCAATGGCGCCAGTATTGCCAAAACAAGCTAATGCACGGGGAAGATCAACCATCAATTAACGCGCAAGATTTTATGATCACCCTTGAAAACCTAGCGCATGAACATGACGACAGCGAAAAAAATCTTACAATTTTAAAGGCGCTGTATAACTACGCTCAAAGCATGTAATTTGCTTTAAGTTTGTTTATATAACGCATTAAAAACGCGACGCTTTAGCAATAAAGCGTCGCGTTTTTGTTTATAAATATCTGTACCACTTAAAACAAAGCAAAATCTATTTCACAAAGAGAAGCGAATGAGGAGTAAATGAGAAAATATAAAGACCAACAACAATCTTTTTATCTATCACTGCCTCTAAAAGCGCAGCGCCTCATAACCTCTTTGTGAATAAGTCACTTTACGGGCTTTGCCCGTCACGCAAGCAAGCTTCGCGTCTACAGCGTTACTTTTTATGTAGCGCTTCAATGCGTGCTAGTAAGCTTGAGGTGTCGTATCTGCCGCCGCCAAGTGCTTGTACGTCGGCGTAATATTGATCGACCGTTGCGGTCATTGGTAAAGTAGCGCCATTGTTTTTAGCTTCATCGAGTGCAATGCCTAAATCTTTACGCATCCAATCTACGGCAAAACCAAATTCATATTCACCCGCCCACATTGTTTTGTAGCGGTTTTCCATTTGCCACGAACCGGCTGCACCTTTAGAAATGGTTTCTATAACTTTTTCGCCATCAAGCCCAGCTTGCTTGGCAAAATGTAAGCCTTCGGCTAAACCTTGCACTACACCAGCAATACAAATTTGATTAACCATTTTACAAAGTTGTCCCGAGCCAACGCCGCCTAGTAATTGGCTAAAACGACTAAACGCCGCCATAACTGGCTGCACTTTAGCAAATACGGCTTCGCTGCCACCCGCCATAACCGTTAATACGCCGTTTTCGGCGCCAGCTTGTCCGCCCGATACAGGCGCATCTATAAAGTCGATATTTTGCAGAGCCGCTTTTGCAGCCACTTCACGTGCTACTTCAGCAGAGGTTGTGGTGTGATCAACCAAAACAGTGTGCGGCAGCATGCCCGCTAACACGCCGTCGTCGCCATACACTACTGAGCGTAAGTCGTCATCGTTACCAACACACATAAATACAATGTCGGCATTGTTGGCAGCTTCGCGCGGGGTTGGTGCAAAGCTTCCTGAATGTTCTGCAGTCCACGTTTGAGCTTTAGCTTGAGTGCGGTTATAAACGCATACGCTGTGCCCTGCTTTTGCTAAATGCCCCGCCATTGGGTAACCCATTACGCCTAAACCTATAAATGCGACTTTCATTGACATAAAAATGACCTATTTAACTGATAACTTAGAAACTAGACCTCGATTATGTCAACCGGTCGATAAAAAAGCGAATGAAAGTCTTTATAAAATTTCCTTAACGGGAAAGGTAAGTAGGTAACCTATGGACAGTATTTATCAATTTAATGCACCACTTTATAACAGCGAAAATTTTCCTCTTAGCCAGTTACAGGGCAAAACCGTCCTTATTGTTAATACAGCGAGTAAGTGTAATTTTTCGGTGCAATTAAACGCACTCGAAAAGCTCTACCAGCAATACAAAAGCAATGGTTTTACTGTGCTAGCGTTTCCGTGTAACCAGTTTGGCCAAAATGAGCCGCTTGATAATTTAGCCATAAAAGACTTTTACCAAGATCAATTTAATATCTCGTTTGAGGTATTTGGTAAGGTAATGGTAAACGGGCCAGAAACACATCCGTTGTTTAATTATTTAAAGTCGCATACGCGGGGTATTTCGCAAAATCGTGCAATTAAGTGGAATTTCACTAAGTTTTTAATTAACTCACAAGGGCAACTTGTTGCACGCTATGCACCGCGTACTAAGCCCGAAACACTTAAACAAGTAATAGAAAGCAACTTACTGCAAGCTGCAAAGTTAAGCGCTGCAAGAGGTGGTAAAAAGGTAGCATCAAAAATACCTTTGTTTACGCCAGCTAAGGCTTAATTTAAATCAATAAAATGCGTGTTACTAAAGCACAGGTTTATAAAGTAGTTTATTGTATTGATACTTATTAAGCGTCGAGGCTATTACCATGAACATTGCTTTTTTTAGTACTCAAAAGTACGAACTGCCTTTTTTTGAACAAAGTACACGCGATCACAGCGCTATAAAAATAACGTATTTTGAGCAAGCCCTGAGCGAACAAACGGCCATTTTAACAAACGGGTTTGATGCCATATGCGTGTTTGTTAACGACACCGTAAACGCCGCCGTTATTGAGCAACTGGCAAGCCAAGGTATAAAAACTATTTTGCTGCGCTGCGCGGGCTTTAACAATGTTGATTTACCTGCAGCAAAAGCACACAAAATTAAAGTATTACGCGTACCGGCTTACAGCCCAGAAGCAGTAGCCGAGCATTGTATTGCACTTATGCTAACACTTAGCCGTAAAACCCATAAAGCGTATAACCGCGTACGCGAAGACAATTTTGATTTAAACGGATTGCTTGGTTTTAACTTGCACAATAAAACCGTGGGTATTGTAGGTTGCGGTAAAATTGGCCTTGCGCTGTGTAACATTTTAAATGGCTTTGGCGCTAAAGTATTAGTGTGCGACCCATACGCGCAACCTGGCAATTATACAATTACCGATATAGACACCTTGCTTAGCCAAAGCGATGTGATTTCTTTGCATTGCCCATTAACGGAACAAACTCATCATCTAATAGATGATGAGGCATTTAGTAAAATGAAAACCGGCGTTATGCTCATTAACACTTCTCGCGGTGCACTGCTTAACAGCAAAGCGTGCATTAATGCACTTAAAACTAAAAAATTAGGGTATCTAGGGCTCGACGTTTACGAGCAAGAGTCGGAGCTGTTTTTTAAAAACCACAGTGACGAAATAAACCAAGACGATATATTTTCGCGCTTAGTGAGCTTTAAAAATGTATTAGTAACGGGGCATCAGGGCTTTTTTACCCAAGAAGCACTCACCGAGATAGCAAACACAACCCTACTTAACGCGCTTGAAGTAAGTGAAGATAGGCCTTTAACTAATGAGGTTTTATAAAATTTTTGGCTATACCTAAATTTTAGGCATAAAAAAAGCGAAGTGCGCTTAAAACTCACTTCGCTTTATTAATTTATTTTAGGGTTTAAATAAAATTAACCAAAGGCAACGTTTGCAAATACCAAGGTCATTAATATTGGGCAAACAAAACGAATATACTGAGCAAACCAGTAATGTACGCCTGTTGTTGCTTGATGTAATTTATTACCACGCTGCCACATCCAACCTACCGTAATAAAGTAAAATAAACCCATAAGCGGTAATTGGTATTGAGTAAATAGCATAATGACTAAGCCAAATAACCAATCAAAATTTAGTATAATTGCGCTTGCACACACAAGTACAACGGCGCTCACTGCCCACGTTGCTTTGGTGCGACTAACGTTATGGTTTTCGACTAAAAACGCTACCGGAATTTCAGTCGTCGATATAGTTGACGTAACCGATGCGATAGACATTAATACAAAAAATAATAAACCAACTAATAAACCAATTTCGCCCATGGTGCTAAATAGCTCAGGTAAAATAGCAAAAATTAGCTGCCCTTCACCAATCAGTTTACCACCACTAAATACTTCAACACCGTTGTGCTGCGCCACATAAATAGCAGGAATAATGAGTAATCCCGCTAAAAAAGCAACGCCAGTATCAAGTAGTGCAACACCGGCGGTGAGCTTTGGTAAATTAGCATCTGGCTGTAAATACGAGCCGTAAATCATCATACAGCCCACACCTAGTGAGAGCGAAAAGAACGCTTGCCCCATTGCGGCAATAATTAAATTAGGGTCGAGTATTTGGCTAAAATCAGGAATTAAATATGCGGCAAAGCCTTCACTTGCGCCATCGAGTGTTGCAATGTAAGCAATTAAACCAACAAGCAATACGAGCAGCAGTGGCATTAAACGGCGCGACCACGTTTCGATTCCCGACTTAACACCTTTTAAAATAATACTGGCAGTTAAAATAAGCATAAGCGGCGTAAATACAAAATTACGCAGCACTGAGTCGCTATGTAAAAATTCGCTTGCGCCTGTAAAACCTAAAAATGTGGTTATGGGCTCAATAGCATAGGAGAGCATCCACCCTGCTACTATTGAGTAAAAGCTGAGCATGACAACTGCGCCTGCAAGGCCTATGTAACCGGCTGCTGCACCTACTTTACGGTTAGTGCTTTGCCATGCATCGCCCAATGCTTTTACCGGGTTAGCTTGTGCTTTGTGACCTAAATAAAGTTCGGTATACAGCGCAGGAAGCGCAAGTAAAAATATAACAATAAAATAAACCAGTAAAAAAGCACCGCCGCCATGGTTGGCCGCTTGCGTAGGAAAACCCCAAATATTACCCAAACCCACTGCTGCGCCAGCAGCGGCTAAAACAAAACCAAGTCGGCTTTGAAACCCATCACGCACTTGTGCCATACATCTACAAATCTGTTATTATTTTGATTATTGTGAATTAAACCATATTTCATGCCAGCTGAGTAATAAAATTGTACCCAGCCTTTATTAGTGGCGTTAACCGCTCACAATATCAGCGACTTCTTTTGCTTTAGGGCTTTTATGACTGAACACTTTTTTAAAAACGCCTTGAGTATTACTTCAACTCAATTGGCAAATTTGTCTTTTGCGAGTAACAGTATTTTATTATTTAATGCTAAAACACTTGAGCTTAGTGACTTTAATTTGCCCGATTGCTTAAGCCCATTTGAATTAACTATTATAAACCGCCGTAAAAGCCCACAAGCTAAGCAAGAGTATTTAGCAACGCGGTTATTGTTAAAACACCTTATTAAAGTAACGCAGCCACAACATGCGCACGTAGCCCTTAATAAAATGAGTACCGAATTTGACGAAGCAAGCTCAAAGCTGCAAATACATGTAAGTGGTGATGTTATAAATACCTGTATTTCACACTCGCATGGTTTAGTTGGGGTCGCACTAAATTTTGATAAAAGTGAGTTTGGTTTTGATATTGAAAAAGTAAGCCTAAAGCGCCCATTTGAAAAGCTCGCTAAGCATTTTTATCATAATGATGAAATTACACTTATCACCAAGCCCACTAATACCCAAGCCCAAGCAGATACGTTTTTTAGAATTTGGACATTAAAAGAGTCATTTGCTAAAGCCACCAGCCGCCCTATTGCAAAGTTACTTAGCCCTAATGTGTTTGACGAATTACATAGTGCAAAGCTGAGTGCTTGCAGTAATCGCGTTACTGTAGCTGATAGCAATGACAGTAATGTTTGTTTTGATGTGAGTGTGGTGCATAAAAAAAGCATCGACTGGCGATGCTTTTTATTAAATGACTTTATTAATCAATTTTGTTAAGTGATTTTACTGGGTAATTTTCCTGAATAACCGTTATTTACGCAGCAAAATCATTTTCTAATAAACGGCTATGAATAGACTGTACTACGTTATCTGACTCAGTTTGCTCTACTAAAAAGCACAGGTTGTGCTTACTAGCACCGTGACAAATTAATCGAATGTTAAAGTCTTTTAGTACACTCATTAAGTTCATTTCGTGTTGGCGTAATTGAATCTCAGAGCCAATAAGTGCCACCAATGTTAGGTTGTTTTCTACCGAAACATGGCAAAACTCTGCAAGCTTATCTAGGCATTTTTGATCAAGCTCTGGGCGCGAGGCGTTTTGCGCGTTATCAAGCGTTATAGCCACACTGATTTCTGATGTAGTTACCAAATCTACCGATATATTGTATTCACTTAATAGTGTAAATACGCGTGCTAAAAAGCCGCTTGCTAGTAGCATTTCTGGGCTTTTAAGCGTAAGCAATATTTGGTTTTTACGTTGGGTTACTGCGCGTATACCTGGTTGCTGCGATTTTTCGCGCTCAATCCACGTACCGCCACGCTCTGGCTCGCGGCTAGAACCTACAAACACGTTAATGTGGCTACGACTCGCTGGTAAAATAGTTGCTGGGTGTAATACTTTTGCGCCAAAGGTTGCCATTTCAGCGGCTTCGTCAAAACTTAAGCGTGCAATAGGCGTCGCTTTTGCGCACAAACGCGGGTCGGTGCTAAAAATGCCCACTACGTCGGTCCAAATATGCACACTTTTAGCGTTAATCGCTTCAGCTAGTAATGCAGCGCTGTAGTCTGAACCACCACGTCCTAGCGTTGTGGTGTGACCGTATTCGTCACTACCAATAAATCCCTGAGTTACAATTACTTGAGCGTCTAATAACGGAATTAAATGCTCTTTAGCAGCTTGCGCTGTGGCTGCAACATTGGGCGTTGCTTTACCAAATTGGCTGTCGGTTTTAAGCACCTTGCGCACATCAAAGCGATCGGCATTTAAACCTTGTAAACGCAGTACCTGAGCAAACAAATACGACGATAAACGCTCACCAAAGCTAAGTAGCTCGTCGTGTTGCTGATCGGTTGTTAGTGGCTCTTGAGCCAATGTTTGAAATGCTTTTAGGGTTTCGTTAAAGCCAACCGCTAAATCGGCATCTAGCGATAATTCATCTATAATAGTTTGTTGAATAGCAAGCACGCCATTTATGTGTTCTTGGCGCTCACTAGGAGTAATGCTTGATTTACACAGTGCAACTAAGTGATTAGTTACGCCGGCACTGGCGCTCACGGCAACAATACGTACGCTTTTATCTGCAACAATAATTTCGCTACAGCGACTCATCGCTTCAAAATTTGCAACACTTGTTCCACCAAATTTGGCAACGATGTAATCTGATTTTGCGCCTGATACTGTTTGTGGCACTGATTGGGTAGTCATTTAGTCTCCTTTCGCGGTATCCAAACCGCAATAAAACAAGAAGAACTTGGCAAAGGAATGCTTGAAGATAAGTCCACTGCCAGAAGCTCTCCACCTATATTGGTGACAGTTTTGAGGATTCAGCCCCATAAACCGAAAAACAATGACGACGTACCATTATTTCCCTCGGCGAGTACTTCCCTCCTTAATGATCATCGGCTTTCGTCGCCTAACATTAAGTACCTAAGTATCGCACCTCTTCTGAATGCTTTATTAACCAGTGGCTAATAAAACAAAACCCCACTAAGTAGCGGGGCTTTGAAAGTTATCGTTTAGACGTCTAGCTGTCAAGCATTTAATAATTTATGAGTTAAATAAAACTGCCCATGTAATACGAGCCCGCATATCCAACCGTGTAACAAATTAATAAATGCAGCGATAAACGCAAGTAGCTCATAAAGGTAAGCGCTTTAACTTTACTCATGGCAATAATGCCCGCAGCCGAACCAATAATAAGCATTGAACCGCCCACACCCGTTGCATACGTAAACGACAACCAATGTTGTTGGCTCATTACTATATTGGCTTTTAATAATGCAGCGGTAAGCGGTACGTTATCGACCCCAGCTGATAATATGCCCATTAAGTAGTTTGCGTATTCTGGTGCCATTACCGTGTATAGATCGGTAAATTTACTCAACATACCAATTTCTTTAAGTGCACCTACAAGTAAAAGTACGCCTACAAAAAACAATAATGTGTCGTATTCTATATCGCGAACAAAATCGATTATGTCTTTGTTTATGTCTTTTTTACGCATTAAAAATTGCGCCACTAAAAACATCACTGATAAGCCAAACAAAAAGGTTAATAGAGGCGGTACGCTGTAAATTACACTCAGCGTAAGTGTGCTCACTACGGTAGATAAAAATATAACAGCAATGGTTATGTCGGTTTTTTCAATGCGGGTTTTACCTGCACTAGCAAACTCAACACGCCCTTTCATACCTATAGACAGTAACGCGGCAAGCAGCATAACGCTTGCAAGTGCTGGCGCTATAAGTAGTAATAAATGAGCAATGGTTACTTTGCCATCTAAAAATATCATTAGTGTGGTTACGTCACCTGTTATTAGCGATACCCCACCTGAGTTAACTCCAAACACAATAAGCGTGGCGTATTTAATGAGTTTTTTAGGTTCAAGCTTTAACGACATAACAACCGCAAGCGATATAAGCGTCGCTGTTACGTTATCTGAAATCGACGAAAACAAAAACGCAAAACCACCCACCAAAAACATGAGCTTTTTTTCGCTAATACTTTTTGGCATAACACGGTGCACAATATTTTCTATAAACCCCTTTGAATTTAAATACGCGACAAAGGTCATTGCAGCCATTAAAAATAGCCATAGCGAGGCAATTTCTAAAATATTTTCATTTAAAAGATGTTGAATCGTATCGGGGCTTTGCCCGTGTAGGGGGTATATAAAAAGAAGAATCCAGCAAAGCGTACCAAAAAACAGCGTGGTTTTAGCTTTATTGACATGGATTATATCTTCTATAACGATCAGTAAAAATGCAATCGCTATCAGGGTTAGAATAATCGAGGAAACCATGGTAGTTAAACAACCTTTGATATAGTTTTAAAGAACACACAAATAACATTCCATTTCATGTGCCTATTTTCGGCGCGAATTTTAGCACTGCCTCTATGCAAAAACTATTATTAAATGGTCTTAAAAACGAATACTATATACAAACAAGATTAATTAAAAATACGTAATAATGAGTCTTCTAAAAGAACTCAATAATAAAATACTAGGATGTTGTAACCCCTTATGATCCCAGCTAAAAAGCTGCTAAACACCATAACCGAACATTGGGGTGTATTAGAGCTATTATTTAAACGTTTTAAAATGGCTGACTTTAGCCTAAAAGACGTACAAAACGCGATTAAGCAAAAGCAGTCTACGTGGTCAAACGAACGCATTTATAAAGAAACAAATCGTTTGTTAAACCAAGATATTTTAATTCCACTGGCTAAATCCTCTCAGCTTGAAATAAATCGTGCTATTGCTGATTTTGCTACTTTTTTACTGCAAGAAGAGCATTTAGGTTTAGCGCAAGAAATTAGCGTATTAGTAGAGGACCTAGCTCGTTTAGGTAACCGCTTAGATAACGCTGGCGAAATAGAAGACTTTGACGATTTGCGCCGCTACAGCCGCATTATGGATGATCGGGTGCGTAAAATAATGAAGCTCTATACGCACAACGAAAACGCTATTTTAAACATTGTGGAACAAGCCAAATCAAATAATGCAGTGCAATCGCTGCAAAAGCGTTATAAAGCGGTAATAGAAGCCTTTGACGAATACATAGAGCCAATGCTTGAAATGGTTGATATTCGTGGTGAATTTCATGCGTGTTTTACCCTCATTGAAGAGCAAATAAGTAAGCAAATACTGCACATTGAGCGCTCAGGTAAAGCGTATAACGACAAACGTATGCTGGAGCAATTACGTACCCGTATACTCGAAATGCATTTAATGGGCCGAGAAAGCTTACGTAAAAGTGCCGATATGCTTATGCCACTGCGCGAGGAGCTACGCCGTAATAACTTAATTACTCGCCAAGCAGCCAAAGTACTTGGGCTTGTACGTAAAAATGGCGTAGACAACATGCTAAGTGCTGTGCAGCCACATTTTGTGAGCGACGCGCAGCGATATTCGCTTGGTCAGCAACGCCATATTGTGGCTTACATGGCAAGCTTGGTTGAATTTGAACACGAAGAATACCAATTGCCTGACCAGCAAGACGTGCCTGCATTTGTTACGCCTAATATTCCTGACTACAACGATGTTAAAACCAGCTTTGCTAAGCGCTTTAATAAAAAACGCAAAAAGCCGCAGCCCTTGCTGCAATTTTTAGACGAAAGCTATCCAGATCTCGATGCCGACGAAATGCTATTTTTGTATCAAAAATTAGTCAGCGACAGCGATATTAAAATAATTCAAAGCGATGAAAAAGCCCGCGTAAAAATTGCCGGTCAGCACTTTTCTTTATATCCATTTAATTCAGAGCCTCAGCCAGATTCAAAGGCAGGTAAATAAACCATGACACACATAAACTTAGACGAGCTAACCCATCTACAAGCCATTAATAAAAAATTAGTAGCGGGTTATCACATTTGCGAGCAAGACAACGTAATGTGGCAAGAGCTTGACCAACACATAGAAGACTACACCGCCCTATTTACCGCCCTAGGTAACGATTTAAAACACGACAGCCGTGGCTTTTATTATTTTGGTAGCGACGAAAGTACGCCAAATATGGGCAAAATATCTCGCGCTATCGCGCTCACCATTTACATTTTAATTGAGCACTACGCCAATACGGGTAAAGACCCAATGCGCGCATTGTTTGACGACGTAAACGATTTAGAGCTTATGCAAACGCTGGTGCAAATTAACAAACATTTGTTTGATCAGCTTGAGATATTTTCGGGATCGGATTTGCGTAAAGACGTTTACCTGCGCATGGTGCGCTTAGGTTTAGCCCGTGAAGTAGAAGGCGGCTTTATGCTACAAGCGCCAATTCACCGCTACATAGATGCACTCATGGAAGTAAACGAAGAAACCTACATTACAGAGGACGAGGAATGAAAAATCTATACGGACTAAGCAAACTCGCCCTACTTAACACCGCAGGCTATGCAAAATGTGTGATCCCGCTTGATAAAAGCAGCTCTATTTGCGCGCCCAATAACACCGGTAAAAGCTCGGTTATTAACGCCCTGCAGTTTCCGCTTATTAACGATTTGCGCTTAACAGAATGGGACGGACACGATTTAGATGAAACCCGTAAGTTTTATTTTTCATCCGATCAGTCCTACATTTTACTAGAAGCTAACTTGCCTCATGGCTCGGTAGTAATTGGAGTTGCAGGCCTTGGTAAAATTGCCGGTTACGCGCATCAGTACTTTTGTTATCAAGGAAAGCTTGATTTAGAACTGTACACGCAAGGTAAAACTATTATTAAATTTACCAAGCTGTTCAACCATTTAAAATCGCTTAACTACAACCCTATTGAGCTTAAAGCACAAGAGTTAAATGCGCTATTGACTGGCGGCGCAACCCCATTTGACGGCGATATTAACCTAAAAATGATCCCGCTTAATAATGTCCAAGACTCCTCTATTTATAAAGAAATATTTAGACGTATTCTTAACTTACATAAATTGGGCGCAAGCGACGTAAAACGCTTTATGCTACGCGTGTTTGAACGCCATATGTCAAACTCTAAGGTCGACTTTTATGAAGTATGGCGTCGCTCGTTTGATAAAGTAAACCGCTCAAAACGCGAATTAAAAGCCCTTGAGTCAATGCAAGAGCCAATAGCAGCGCTTGAATCAATGCTTGAAAACCAAACCGTGCTTAAAGGTAAATTAGCCGCATACGCACCTAAAATTGACCAAGCACTGATTGATTTTGATACCTATCAAGAATCGCAACTTAATGAGCTGGGTATAGCCCTTGAAGATATAGAGCACGAAAAACACGAGTTTGAGCAAAAACAAAGCCTATACGTACAGCAATCGCGTGATATAGAGCGCAGACAAACTCAAATTGAGCAGTGGTTTTTAGATTACGATGCGCTTAAAAGCGAGTTTGAACTAGTAAATAAAGCCACCCTTAAAACCAGCCTGACTCAGTTAAAGCAAGATTACGAGTCGCTTTCGCACTCTATAACTAGCGCACAAGGGCAAAGCCTGCACACGCTTGACTACCGCATCAGCGAAACACAAAAACAAATTAAGAGCTTAAAGCTACAACTTAAAAACCTTGAGTTTAATTTGTTTACCCGTATGCGCGAAGACCTCTCGTTAAAAGAAGTAGAGGAAATATCGCGGATTTTAAACCC
Source organism: Pseudoalteromonas sp. SG45-3 (assembly GCF_014164075.1). Lineage (NCBI taxonomy): Bacteria > Pseudomonadati > Pseudomonadota > Gammaproteobacteria > Alteromonadales > Pseudoalteromonadaceae > Pseudoalteromonas > Pseudoalteromonas sp. SG45-3. Next base: position 183,630 of record NZ_JACJEN010000005.1, read on the forward strand.
TGATATTCTCTCATTTGCGACCACCACTAATGGCGATATAACCATTGATGACGAAGACGCGTTTGGGGAATTTTTATCGCTGTTAAGTGAAAACGTTAAAGGCGGCGTATTAACGCTACCAGGTGCGAGCATTAAGCTTAAAAAGCTCTCGCCTGTGCAAATGCAAAGCGGCGAAAACAAAGAGCAATTAACCGCTCAGTTAAATGCACTTGAGCATTCACTTAAAGAGTTTAAGCAACAGCGCGATGTTGCTGCAAACGTTGCCGACAAGCAAAAAGAAAAAGACGCGTTATACGATGAGCTTATGAGCCTCGAGGGCGCGCTAAAACGCTTAGAGCAGTTTGAGGTAATGCAGCAGTCGGTTGAAGCGCAAGCCATGCTAAAAGAGCAGTTATTAGCTGAGCGCGAACAAGTTGACGACTACTTGCAAGATATTCAAAAAAATAGTGGCTCAATTGCCGATCGTCGCTCGTTAATTAAATCGAAACAAGAGCAAATTAATCGCCAAACTGAGCGATTACGCCAAGTTAAGAGCGAGCGAATTGATCACACGCTTGATTTATACAGCGGTAAAGTAACTCCATACATGATTGATATTACGGTCGACTTTGATAACTTAAGCGACCTTGTTCATCATTTTAATAAAGACTGCCAAGAACTGCGTAATTTTGACATAAACGTGCGTAATACCTATTTGCATGTATATAACGCGGGTATTACTAAATTCGACAACGAAAATGATGAATACACTAAATACCAAAAGCTAATAAGCGCCTTTCATAATATTGATAACGAACGCGATGCTGTTGAGCGCCAAGCACGCGTTGCGCTTACCGAAGTGGCCGCAACTATTAAAGGCTTGCGAGAAGATTTAGACCGACTTCGCCGCGAAATGAATAGCTTTAATAAAGGCATAAGCCAGCACCGAATTTCAAACCTGCAAGCGTTTAAAATTAACGTAATACCTCGCAAAATGCTGGTTGATAGTATCGATACCATTATCAGTACGTCGCATCAGTTTGAGCAAGGTGACACGCTTGATTTACTTAGCCAAGAACCTTATAGCGAAAGTGCGGTAAACGAAGCAAAAGATCACTTAATTAAACTCGCATCAGATAAAGCGGGCTTAACACTTACCGATTTATTTGATATTCGATTTGAAGTAGTTAACCGCGCAGGTGAAACCGAACACTTTGAAAAAATAGATTCTGCAGGTTCAAACGGCACACGTATTACGATTAAGTTATTGTGTGGCATGTTGTTTATTCGTTACTTATTAAGCGATCAGGAACAAAACCTATACCGTATACCTATTTACATAGATGAAGCGGCCGACATTGACCCACAAAATCAAAAAGCAATTATAGAAACCGCACTAAGCTTTGGTTTTGTTCCTATATTTGCCTCAGTTAAGCCGCAAATAAGTTGTGACTACATTGTGCCGATTCGCTCGGTAAAAGACGGTGCACAAAACTGGGTAGATGAAAAAGATTGGATTGAAGTTGAACACAATTAATTGGCCGTTAAGGCAAACCAACTAAACTAAAATATAGGACGTTTAAATAATACACATTTAAACTATGTGTGTTATTTTAAATTAATGCATTTTATTGGAGCAAACGTAATGAAAAATATACTTATTGTTGCAGCGCTAGCACTACTTACAGCCTGTACACAAACCCCTGATTGGGATTACGATAAATCAGCCAACTTTAGTAATTTTAAAACATTTGCTTGGGTAGAAAACGCCAGCCTAACTAAAGACACAAATAATTACCAAATTAATGGCCTAATGGAAAAACGTGTTCGCACTGCCGTTAACGCAGAACTGAGCCAAACACTAGGTATGAGCTTAGTTGATGCAGCAAATGCTGATGTACTTGTTAACTATCATGCATCGGTAGATAAAGAGCTTGAAGTAGATACATTTAATGTAAACTACCGCCCGCATTGGGGTTATTGGGGTACTGGTTTTCAACGTGACACAACCGCGCGTGAATACGAAGTGGGCACACTGATTATTGATATTGTAGACCGTGAATCTAACCAGCTAGTATGGCGCGGCGCAAAAGAAGGCCGATTAAAGAAAAACCAATCGCCAGAACAACGTGAAGCATCAATTAATAAAACAGTGAGCGAAATTTTAAGTAACTTCCCGCCACAAAAGCAGCAGTAAATTAAAATTTAGTTTTAAAAGCTCACAGGTTTGTGAGCTTTTTTGTGGGTGCTTGTTTTTTGGGACTTACAGACTTAAGTAATTACGAGCTACGCTCGTCACGTCAGCAAGCTGCACGTCTACAAAATACCGGATTAAACTTTACCTGTAGGCGCTATGCTTGCTTGCGCGAGAAGCGATAGCTTCTAATTACTTTATAGCGCTATATTCCATCTTAAATTACGAGCTGCGCTCGTCACGTCAGCAAGCTGCACGTCTACAAAAAAACACCGTGTTAAATTTACGATTTATACTTATGCAGTAACTCAAGCGGTATATGGCAGTAATCATCAGGGTGATTAGTTAGTCGGTCTTGATGCTCAGGATCGCTTGGCACGTAGTTAGTTAGCAGCTCTACCCCTACCACAATTTTATCGGCATCACTGCGCTTGTTTATATAATTGCTTGCTGCATCTAAATGGCTTTGGTTTTTGCTATAAATGGCAGTGCGGTATTTAGGGCCTACGTCATCCCCTTGTTTATTAATACTGTATGGGTCAATAATTTCAAAAAAGTAATCATACAGCTTATTTAGGCTAACGACTTTTAAATCAAAAATGACCTTTACGCATTCGGCATAACCATCGTATTCGCCGTCAGTGGTTTTGCTTGTACCATTAGCGCGACCTGCTTCAGTAATTATTACGCCTGGTAAGTGCTTTAAAAATTCTTGTACGCCCCACAGGCAGCCACCAGCAAAGTAAATAGTATTATATTCTTTAGTATCCATTATAAATGTTACCTAATAAGTAATTATACCGATTGCATTAAAATAGTGTTCTATTATAGCGCCAAGAAAATAGCGCAATAACAAGGCGAAAATTATGACATATAGTTGTTCTATATAAATAATTTTTAACGCAGTGAGTGCGCTATTTAATACGATAGAATGACCATGTTTTTAATAAAGTCGGTATTACGTAAATGGTTATCAAATGCAGTTATTAGCAAATTAATGTACAATCGCGCACAAAATGACTGCTGTTACATTTAGTTATTTTATCATGCTCAAATATAAGCTTTGAAATTAATTGTAACCGCAGCTACAAATAAAAAATGATGAGAAACACATGAATCGCACACCACACCTTATAATACCTGCAATATTATGCAGCGTTACTGCATTTGCTAATGCTAATACGCTATCTGATGAGTCGGCAATCGAGAAAATAACGGTTGAGGCCTCACCCACTGCAAATAAGTTGCCAGTAGGTACATTCGACTCGCCTATTTCTAATTTAGAATATGACCCTCGTGTTGACCTTCAATCGCGTAATATGGCTGAGGCGCAGGCTGATGTAACTATACGCGGCGGTATTTTCGAAAACACCGGCTTTAGAGTAGGAAGCGCTACTCTACTTGACCCGCAATCTGGGCATTATTTTGCTGAAATACCCATTGCACCGCAAATGCTAAGCGGCCCAGATGTTTTAACTGGTGCCGATAACGCACTTTACGGTATGAATAGCTCTGTAGGTACAGTTTCGTTTGGTTGGAAACCGATTATTACCGGCGGTAGTGTATCCCTTGGTACTGGTACAAACGACTTTAATCTGCAAAGTATTCACGCTGCTAAAAACACACAACTTGATAGCTTAGCTAACTATACTCTGGGCTTTGAAGGTGAGTATTCTCATTCGCAAAGTGATGGCACCATTGATAATGGCGATCATGACTTTTCGCGCGCCTCAGCTCGCGTGCAATTAGCAAGCGAGCACAGCCAAACAGATTTGTTTTTTGGCTCACAAGATAAGTTTTTTGGCTGGCCTAACTTGTACACCCCTTTTGGCGTTAACGAAACTGAAGATTTAGAAACCCGTCTTTGGATGCTTAATCACAAGCAAAACTACGCTGATAACAGCAACTTTGAAGTATCTGCTTATTATCGTACCCATGACGATCACTATATTTACTCGCGCGAAAATCCTAGTGCATTTGAAGCTTTTCATAAAAGCGAAGTTAAATCGTTTGGACTTTCGGGTCGCCATGCACAAAGCGATGCACTGGCAATAAATTACTCTACACAGTTTATTGACGACTCAATTGAATCTACCACGCTTGAAAACAACTTTACCTCTCGTAAGTATTATAAATTAAGCGTATTGCCTGAATACAAAATGGCGCTTGAGGATAATAAACAACTTACATTTCGTTTAGGTGCTGCGTTTGACGATACAAATAGAGACGACTCTGAACTGTCACTTATTGGTGATATAACGCTTAATACACAAAACAGCAAAGGTCTTGAGCGCACGTTTTATTTATCGTACGCAGAGGCGAGTCAAGTTGCAGGCTACACAGCCATTGGCGGCAGCGACTCTGGCGGGTTATTTAGAAGTAACTACAACCTTGAGCGCGAAACCACATCAAACTTGGAGCTAGGTTTATTACTTGAAGAACAAAGCTGGCAGTTAAACTCGGCTATTTTTTATCGAAAAGATAATAACTTGACCGATTGGACCTTTAATTTTGATTCAACCTCAGCGCGCTTTGCAAACCCAGTAGATATTGATACTGCAGGGGTTGAATTTTTAGCGACTAAGCACTTTGATACAGCAAAGCTTATAGCAAGCTACACCTATTTACATAAATCAGAAAACTACGGCGCAGCCGATATTGATGCCAGCTTTTACGCGTTAAACTTTCCTGATCACCGTTTAACACTTGGCGCTGTGTACAACCCAACTGATATTTTAGAATTTAGAATAGATAACGAATGGCGTACACAACACAAAAATTCACTTAGAAACGGCAATGACAACGCGTTATTTACCCAGCTAACGCTTAAAATAACGCCGCCACAGGTGAGTAATTTATTTATCACCTTAGCGGCAGATAACTTATGGGATGAGTCGTTTGAAGAAATACCAGGTACACCTGGGCGCGGTGAGCAATATACGTTAAGCGCAACGTATAGCTGGTAGAAAATAAAGCCAGCGTTTACGAACTCAATTTATACTTTGGTTTGTAAACGCTGTGTTTATTTATATAAAAGTGCAGTTTTTAGGAAAAAATATTACACAAAGAGAAAAGAATTAGGAGTAAATGAGAAAAACAAAAGCCAACTATTACTTTAAATTAATCTCCTCCTCTAAAAGCGCAGCGCCTCCTCCCCTCTTTGTGAATAAATCAGTTTTACAGGCTTTGCCTGTCACGTAAGCAAGCTTCACGTCTACAAAACAAACACAAGCCTACACTTTGGCGGTAAACGCAGAGCTTGCTCGCGTGAAAAGCGCAGCTTTTAATTACTTAAAATAAAAACACAGTAATAAATAAGTGTAAATATATGTGTATTTTAATAGCTCACTAAGTGAGCTCTTCGAGCTCTGTAATAAGCGCTAGGGCTTGCGCGTTTGTTGACCCGCACACATCAAACGTGGCGCTAAAATCGCTACACACTTTAGGCCGACTTTCATCACCAAATAACTTACATAAATTACGTTCGTCTAGCTGAATACAGCGCTCTCCGGCTTTTTTACCATTTGGCATACCTGGAATAGGCGAACTAATACTTGGCGCAATACAACATGCGCCGCAGCCTAGCCTGCAATTCATCGATTCGGTTTTCATAATTTCCTCTGAATAAAAAACACTTACTTTAATTTCTTTTTAGGAACTTAATTAGTCGCATAGCGAGTTGTAACACACATATGTAATGCTTTGTTACATCTTAAAACAGCTTGTAAACACTTTATTGCGTATTATTGCTCTGTCACCACCAATTATGAAGGAATGCCTTGTGGCTACTACAAAACAAATAATACTCCCAATCGCTGTTTTAGCAGGCGGCATTGCGCTAGCTATAGCCTTTAAGATGATGAAACAGCCACCTGAAGAAAAGCCAGAGCAAGATTTACGTCCTTTAGTAGCAACACAAAGCGTACTTTTAGATTCTATAACGCTCGATGTTAAATCGTACGGCATTGTTAAACCAAAATATCGTACCGAGCTAATAGCACAAGTTAGCGGGCAAGTTATTTCGGTATCAGATCAATTTGTAGAAGGCGCGTTTGTAAAGCAAGGCGATATTTTAGCACGAATTGATGCAAATGATTACGAAGCAGACTTTATTGAAGCGCAAGCGGGTTTAGCACAAGCAAGCTCAGCACTTGAAATAGAACGCGCGCAAGCACATGTCGCTCAAGCTGAGTGGGAGCGCATTAAGTCAGACTCAAGCGACGCTATCGCATCAGAACTTTATTTACGAAAACCACAGCTGGCAGAAAAATTAGCGCGTTACCGCTCTGCTCAAGCAAGTGTTAAGCGTGCTAGCCGCAATCTTGAGCGTACTTATATTAAAGCCCCTTATGATGCCATTATTAATGAGCGCACAATTAGCTTGGGTTCAGTAGTAAACCCAGGTAATAGTTTTGGCGCACTAAGCGCAACCTCAGTTGCAGAGGTACGTTTACCGGTTGCCGATCAAGAACTGCAATATTTAAAAAATGGCGGCGTAGGCTCAAATGTTACATTTAACGCAGAATACGCAGGTAAACAAACAATGTGGCAAGCCAAAGTAATTCGCACCGAAGGTGTGGTTGATCAAACAAGCCGTATGAGCTACTTGGTTGCACAACTTGCAACACCTTATGGCGATAAAACGCGTCCTCTTCGTTTTGGTTCGTACATTAACGCTACCATTGAAGGCCGCCCGCTTGATAACGCAATTATTGTTGCGCACCACTTAGTTAAAGATAATAAAATTGTAATTTTAAATGACGATTTAACATTGTCGTTTAAAACCCTCAATATTATACGCGAACAAAACGGCATGATTATAGCCAGCCAAGGGTTAAACAATGGCGAGCAAATTGTTACCTCAGCGCTTGAATACCCAACTGAAGGTATGGCAGTAAAAATTGAAGATATTGCGCCTGATAAAACTGATGTAACTCAACTTGCGCTGAAAGAGGAATAATCATGAACACTCGTGAAACAGGGTTAATAGCATGGTTTGCCCGAAATCCCGTTGCAGCCAACCTACTAATGATATTTATATTAGTGGGCGGTATTTTAATGGCAATGACCATTCGCAAACAAATGTTCCCACAGTTTGAAAGCAACTGGATAAGCGTACAAGCAGTTTACCCAGGTGCAGCCCCGCAAGAGGTTGAAGAAGGCATAACCATAAAAGTTGAAGAAAACCTCGAAGGTATTGAAGGCATTAAACGCCTAATTACGTACTCTAACCGTGGTTTTTCACAAGCGTGGATTGAAATAGAAGAGCAATATAACCCACAAGAAGTACTTGATGAAATTAAAGTACAAGTTGATTCAATAAACACCTTTCCTGCGGGAATGGAGCGCCCTGTTGTGCGCCGCGATAAGTTTGAGCAAGAGGTAATGATACTCGCGCTTTACGGCGACATGAGTAACTACCAGTTAAAAGAGCTTGGCAACGATATAAAAGACGAGTTACAAGCACTGCCTCACGTGAATCTTGTTAATTTTAACGGCGGCTTAGAATACGAAATTGGTATAGAAGTCAGTCCTGATAAACTACGCGAGTACGGCTTAACATTTAGAGATATTGCAGGCGCGGTGCAAAACTTTTCGGCAAATATGTCGGCGGGACAAATACGCTCTGAAAATGGTTATATTTCGATGCGTGTTGAAAAACAAGCCTACCGTGGTTTTGAGTTTGAAAAACTGCCACTTATTACCCTTGCTGATGGCGCACAAATTTATTTAGGCGATGTAGCAACGATTAATGATGGCTTTGAAGAAGGTCTACAATATTCAAAATACAATGGTAAAAATTCACTCTCGTTTGAAGTAAACGCATCAAAAGATCAAGACATTACCGATGTAGCAAAAGTACTTAAAAGCTACATGGCAACTAAAGAGCCACTTTTACCTGCAGGCGTTAAGCTCTCTCCTATTGTTGATTTAACTTACTACCTTGAAGGTCGACTCGATATGATGGTCGATAACATGATTTGGGGTGGCTTGTTAGTAATGATAGTGCTGGCACTATTTTTACCGCTACGCTTAGCATTTTGGGTAATGATGGGTTTACCGGTGTCTTTTCTGGGCGCCTTTTTGTTTATGCCTATTGGCTTTTTAGATGTAACAATTAACCTAGCCTCTCTTTTTGCCTTTATACTTGTACTCGGGATTGTTGTTGATGACGCCATAGTTGTGGGCGAGTCAGCCAGTGCCGAAATAGAAAAATACGGCCACACACTTGATAACGTAGTACGCGGTGTTAAACGCGTTGCGATGCCAGCAACCTTTGGTGTACTAACAACTATTGCGGCATTTTTACCTCAAACACTCGCAACAGGCCCTGGCGCTGCTTTTTCTAAGGCAATTGGTGGCGTTATTATTTTGTGTTTGATTTTTTCACTCATTGAATCAAAACTAATTTTACCTGCGCATATTGCAGCAATGAACCCACGTAAACCAAATCCTAAAAACCTATTACATCGCTTACGTATGGTAATTGATAGTGGTTTAAAAGGCTTTGTGAATAACTACTACCTTCCTTTTGTTAGCCGCTGTATTCACTACCGCTATACCGTAATTGTTGGCTTTATGTGTTTGCTTATTGTAAGCGCAGGTATGTTTGCAGGTGGTTTAGTTAAGTTTGTACCAAACCCTAAAATACCGCACGACTTTCCGCGTATTGATATAGAAATGAACCTTGCCTCATCTGAGCAAGCAACGCTTGAAACTGCACGTAAAATAGAAAGCGTGTTGTTAAAGGTCGATCAGCAACTACAAGAGCAATACGGTAAACCGATGATCCGCGATTTATCGGTAAGCCTGCGCGGACGAACGCAAGCAAATATTATGGCCATTTTGGTAGAGCCTGATTTACGCCCTATCGACACCTTTGCCCTAAGTGCATTATGGCGCGAGCAAATGCCCGCCCTACCAGGCATTAAAACCATGACCATTCAAGACAGTATAATGAATGGCGGTCGAGATGATGGCGACGTTAGCTTTAAACTTGAAGGCAAAAATGCTGACGAGCTAAAAGAAGTGGCTGGTAAATTAAAAGCCAAATTACAAACAATGGAAGGCGTTGGCGACGTAAACGATTCAATGCAAAGCGCTACCGACGAAGTGCAACTTGATTTGAAACCACTCGCTTACAGCATGGGTTTAACGCTTGCTGATGTAGCGTCGCAAGTTAGCTTTAGTTACTACGGCTTAGAAGCGCAGCGAATATTGCGTGAAGGCGAAGAAATTAAAGTCATGATTCGCTATCCAGAAGACGAACGTAACTCAATAAGTGACATAGCAAGTGTGCGTATTATTACGCCTACAGGCGCTGAAGTACCGCTAAGTGAAATAGCCGAAGTTAAGCTGGTTGACGGTGTTAACCGTATTCGCCGCGAAAACTCTAAACGTACTGTAAACGTATGGGCTGCGGTAAATACCGACCAAGCCGAACCATTTGCAATTGCAGAAGAAATTCGTGATGAATACTTACCAACATTACTTAAAAGCTACCCTGGCGTTACAAGTGATGTAGCTGGGCGCATTCAAGAAGAGATGGATAGCGCTTCAGAACAGCTTCGTGACTTTGGTATATCAATGATGATTATATTTGCTTTATTAGCGATTCCACTTCGCTCTTACTCGCAGCCACTTATTATAATGTCGGTTATTCCGTTTGGTGTAGTGGGCGCTATGTTTGGCCATATGATTTTAGGTATGACCATGAGTAGCTTATCGATGTTTGGCATTATTGCTGTAGCGGGTGTGGTCGTAAATGATTCCCTCGTTATGGTTGATTTTGTAAACAAAGCCCGCGCTGAAGGTGTTGCAATTAAAGATGCTGTAATGCAAGCCGGTGCTCGTCGCTTTAGAGCAATATTACTCACCTCAATCACTACCTTTATTGGTGTAATGCCAATTATTTTTGAAACGAGTTTACAAGCTAAAATTGTTATCCCGATGGCTGTATCACTTGCTTTTGGTGTGTTATTTGCCACAGTAATTACACTGATACTTATACCGTGCCAGTATGTCGCACTAGAAGATGCTAAACGATTAGTACGTAAAATGCGTGGCAAGCCACCACTAGTAGATGCCCAACCAGCGCCTACTCACAGCTAAATTAAGTAACATCCCAACCAAAAAAGCTCGGCATATTATGTCGAGCTTTTTATTTTTAGCTTAAAAATGATATTCACCTATTTGCCAAGTCTTTACCTTACTGATAATTTAACTCTATAAATATAACCCTCAAAAGGAATAATAATGGGTACACTTCAACTTATTTTATTTACTGTATTTGCTGTACTAACCACAATTGGCTACAAAAAGAATAACCGCAACTTAATGCTATTAGGCGCCGTTGCAATATCGTTTGCGTTTGTAGGTTTAGAGTTTTTGCTGGGTATTGACCAAGGCCTATCAGGCATTAATTAATCAAAAAATTTTAGCTTGAAAATTAAAGGGACTTTAATGCGCTTATACATACTGATTATTTCTTTAGTTATTTTTTTAAGCGGGTGCCAGAGCTATATTGCTTATCAAATAACTAAGCCTCCGCAGAAAGTTCTCCCTAAAGAATTTGAGAGCTCTATCGCTTTATCTGGAGTACAAACCCATTACTGTAGCAGCGAAGTAGATTGTCTTGATTTTAGATTTATCTCACCTAAGGATATCGAAAGCTACCTACTCGATGGTAATAAACTTTCGTTAAGTTTGATTGTTGAAGGAAGCACTGAAGATGATGTTTTTGAATACCAACTTACTTCAGATAATTTACCAAGTAATTCAAGTAGCGGACTTTTAATTATCTTTCCGGGATATGGCGTAGACAGTTTGATTTACACCATGCAAGCAAGATGGCTTAGTCATATTACGGGAAAAAATGTAATAGTGATGCCCGCTAGTAATCAATACGATAAGTTTAGATTTGGTTTAAACTCTCTTGATGTGTTAATCAATTATGTAAATAAAGAAAACTACACTGATATCTCCTTAATTAGTTACTCAATGGGCGCAATTGCGGGAGTTGAGTTGGCATCTAAGCTGAACATTAGTAAGCATATACTTTATGCCCCAATGATTAATTTTGAGGCCGCACTAAACACAATTGCTAACTTATCACACCCTATTTATAGCAAACTATTAGGCGATGATTATATAAATGAAGTTGCCGTTAAGATAATTGAAAAAAGTGAAGTACCTCTTACTAAACTCGCTATATTAAGTAATCTAAATAAGAACCCTCATGCTAGGCAAACTTACATCTTTTCAAGTAATGCAGACAAAGTGAGTCCATATAATGGGTTGCTTACTCTTAATAATCCAAAAGTGAGTATTTATGAGGTAAAAGATTTAAATCACATCAAAATGGTTTCTTTAATATCCAAACAACAAAGGAATGTGCTCCTTTCCTTGCTTGACGGATAGCTTTGGCAACAGTCCTAATAATTGAGAGAAAATATTGCTCGTTTTTTATTCCTAATACGTTATGGTATTTAAATAACATAATAAAATTAAGGAACAGCCATGAATACATCTCCCTCTGATCACATTCCTCAAGAAGCCTTTGATTGGTATGACGAATACGCCCACGGTTTAATGGACCGTCGTACTTTTATGAAAAAACTCGGGGGGCTTGCTGCACTTGGTTTTTCAATGGCTGTACTTACATCAGCATTATTACCTAATTACGCGCTGGCTGAACAAGTGTCGTTTAATGACGATGATATTAAAGCAACGTACGAAGAATTCGATTCGCCAGACGGGCACGGTAAAGGCAAAGGTTACTTAGCAACCCCTAAAAACATAGAAGGTAAACTTCCTGTTGTGCTTGTGATACACGAAAACCGTGGATTAAACCCATACGTAAAAGATGTAGCAAGACGCTTAGCGAAGGTAGGTTTTATTGCATTTGCACCCGATGCGCTCTTTCCACTGGGTGGCTACCCTGGTAACGATGATGAGGGACGCGCTATGCAAAAAACCATGGACCGCGCTAAAATTCAAAACGATTTTATAGCCGCAGCGCACTTTTTAAAATCGCATGCCAACAGTAACGGTAAACTCGGCGCTGTTGGTTTTTGTTTTGGTGGCTACATTGTTAACTATTTAGCGGCTGTAGATAGTAATTTAATCAGCGCCGGAGTGCCTTTTTACGGCACTCCTGCCAGTGAAAGTTTACGTAAAAATATTAAAGCTCCATTAATGATTCAATTAGGTGAGCTGGATAAACGTGTAAACGCATCGTGGCCACAGTACGAACAAGATTTAAAAGCTAATAACGTTGAGTACACTATGCACATGTATAAAGGGGCAAATCATGGATTTCATAATGACTCTACTGGTCGATATGATAAAGACAATGCTGAGCTTGCATGGCAACGTACCGTTGACTTTTTTAATAAAAAGCTAAGTTAGCGAATAAAAAATAATGCCACCGGCTCAAAGTAGGTGGCATTATTAAAGTACTTAGCTATTTTTTGCTTTAAACTTTTCTGCTACGCATAACTAATAACGACAACAAAACGAGTAAATAAATACTCAAAGAGCCACCGCTGCTGGAGCCATCTTTATTTTCGACTTTTGCAATTTTTTCTTCTTTAACACGTGTTTTAAACCTTGCTAGTTCTGCATCTAAATTAGTACTCATATCACTAACCGCTAGATTAAAACCTTCAGCCGACTTTTCAGATAACGTTTCATCAATACCTATTGCTGTTGTTCTTTTTTCAAGCTTACTTATACCAGGTGCTCTAAATAGCATTTTTCTACTTTTAATATCAAAAACAGCTGTATCCACAAAGGTTTGGATTGTATTTTCATTGCCTGGAATAACGTACATACCCACTATTGTCCAATAAAGTAAGGCTGCATTATTTTCATAAGATTGCGTAATTTGATCATATGAAACCAGTGCGATTAAATCTACATCGTAAAGTCGCCCTACTTGCTCGAGTGTTGCAAAACCTTCACCACCCTTTAAATAGGTGCTTGGTATAACTTCAATGCGGTCAATGTAATCATATTGAAGAAATGACTTTTTTACTTTTTCGAGTAATTCGACTTGGTTTTGGGTCTCTAACCCGTCTGGCTGCCAGTTTTTAGACGGTACAAATGCAATTCCGACGGTAACAGGGAGTTTTAAAACAGGTATTTCAGGTTTATAGGTAGCACGGCTTTGTTGATCAGGATATAAAAAATCCATTAAGCTACTAGATTGTGTATTTTTACCTGTATTGTTACTCATAAACGAGCTACAAGAAGCAAGTAAGGCCGCCATCAAAATGATTATATATTTATTAAATTTCATATTTATTCCTTTTTATTTTTAATTTAATTCAGTTACGTGCCAAAGCTCACCCGATGGTCCCCATAAGTAAATAACGCTACCCCAAGATTCTTGTTTTATACCCTCAAAGCGGATGTCAAAACCGTTTAGGTTACTAATGAGTTCGTATGCTTCATCTATATTTAACACACAAAGTTGCAGCATTAAGTTTTCAGCAAACGTTTTATTATAATAACGCTGTAAAAAGAACGTACATTCGCCAAAGGTACACACACATAAATCATTTGAAGCATCTTCAATCTTAAATCCAAGCGCTTTATAAAAGCGCTGAGATTGTTCATAGCTTTTACAGGGAATAAAAACTCTAATATCATCAACTTGCATAACTCTTCCTAAATTAGCTCAGTACGCTTTTATCAATAATTCCTTTATTTACCAACTGCTGCAAAATAGCTTGGGATTTTGCTCTGCATGCATCACGTAGTAAACGCACCGCTGGGGTTATTGACTGCCTACTTGGGCAAATAAGCCAAAGTTCACCATTAACATGTTGATAATCTTGCATTACAGTAACCACCCTGTCATTGAGTAAATCATCGGCTATATCAAGGGCTGATTTTACAGCCAAGCCTTTACCCGCAACGCACCAGCGCCTTACTAAATCGCCATCGTTTGAGGCGCGCCTGCCATTCATTTTAACTTTATATTTTGACTCACCATCGGTGAATTCCCACGTATTATTTATAATATCCTGCAACTGATAAAACAAACCTTGATGCGACGCTAAATCATCGGGATGCATGGGAGCCCCGTTCTGTAAGAGATATTCGTCAGTTGCACATAACAAGCGCGGTACGTTACAAATTTTGAATCCATAAACGCTAGCATCATTAGGCGAGCCATAACGAAGCGCTATATCAACTGAGTCACGGTAAAAGTCGATATTACTATCACTTATATGCGTTCTTAAACTTAGCTTTGGATAAGTGTCCATGAGTTCATCAATCCATGGGATCACTAAGTTACGGCCTAAGTCAGATGAAAGGGCAACCCGCAGCTCGCCTTCAATTTCGTCGTGCTCACCTTTTAGATTTTGCTTTGCAAGCTCAAGTACAGCTAAAGCCTGCTCACATTGTGGTATGTAGCGCTCCCCAGCAGCCGATAACCTTAAATGACGTGTTGTACGAACAAATAGCTCACTACCAAGGGCTGCCTCAACACGTTTAATAGCCGCGCTTGCTGTGGCTGTACGCATATCTAACTTAGCAGCTGCGAGCGTAATACTTCTAAACTCAGCTACTTTTAAAATAAGTTTTAAATCTTCTATGTTCATATTATCTATTTATATTTGATAATGATTCAACAATTATGCGGTTTATCTATATTAAAGCAAGGTCTACTATATATCCATCAGCTAGCCAAAGCATGGCTTGCACCTTATATGTAAACAAATTAGGACACTTATTATGAAAGCCATTGGTTATAAAAAATCTCTTCCTGTTTATAATCCTGAATCGTTAATTGATGTTGAATTACCACAGCCAGTTGCAACAGGTCGTGATTTATTAATTAAAGTTAAAGCTATTGCAGTTAACCCAGCAGATTACAAAGTGCGTGTATCTATGCCCCCTGCTGATGGTGAAATAAAAGTTATTGGTTGGGATGCTGTTGGTGAAGTTGTTGCCATCGGCGATGCTGTAACGGCATTTAAACCTGGCGATGCTGTTTACTACGCAGGTGATATTACCCGCCCAGGTAGTAATGCAGAATTTCAATTAGTGGATGAGCGCATTGTAGGGTTCAAACCACAAAGCTTAAACGATGCTGAAGCTGCTGCATTACCCCTTACTGCAATAACAGCGTACGAATTATTATTTGAGCATTTAAACATTGTAAAACAATCAGCTGATGCAACAACAAAATCAGACGAAGTTATTTTAGTAACAGGTGCCGCAGGCGGCGTTGGTTCTATTTTTATCCAGCTTGCTAAAGCGATTACTGGTGCAACAGTGATTGCCACTGCATCGCGTGAAAGCTCACAAGCATGGGTTAAAAAACTAGGCGCAGATTATGTTGTTGATCATACAAAACCATTACCGGCTCAAATTGACGCATTAAACATTGGATCGGTAACACATGTAGCAAGTCTGCACAGTACTGATACTTACTTTGAAGCGTATACGGAGGTACTTGCACCATTTGGTAAAATTGCAATGATTGACGATCCTGAGTCATTAGATGTGAGTAAATTAAAAATGAAGAGCTTATCGCTACATTGGGAATTTATGTTTGCCCGCTCAATGTTTAATGCCAAAGATTTAATTGAGCAAAGCAAGTTACTAAATCATGTTGCTGAGTTAATTGATCAGGGCCATATTCAAACAACGATTGGTAAAAATTTAGGCATTATAAATGCGGCTAACCTGCGTATTGCACACGCAGAACTTGAAGAAGGTCGCTCTATTGGCAAAATAGTGTTGGAAGGTTTTTAATTCCATAAACACTAAACACGCGCAGCCTGAATTAATTGAAGGCACCAATGTAATTGGTGTCTTCAGCCAATATTTTGGGTGGCTATGGCTGTATTTATATTTATTAAAGAAACTATTACCTAATAATATTTGATAATGATTCAACCATATACCTGTTTATCATATTGTAATAACCCACTACTATCCGTACCTAGCTATATTGATAGGCCTTACTTTACGTAGATATCAATTGAATCAAATAAGTAGAGTGATTTAAAAACACGATATTATTTTTGTAATAAATTTTTAAAAGGGTTTGTTTTTACTAAAACTGACTCAACATAGTAAATACTGGTAAAACACCTACTCAATGGAGAAACTAATGACTCACCCTATTCTTAATGACTTAGAAAAGCGTTACACAGCAAAACGTTACGATGCAACGAAACGTGTATCTCAAGACGATTTAGCCGTTATTTACGAAGCTATGCGCCTATCTCCATCATCTATTAACTCGCAGCCTTGGAAATTCATCGTAATTGAATCAGATGAGGCTAAAGAGCGTATGCATAGTACATTTGCTAATAAATTTGCGTTTAACCAGCCACATATTAAAACAGCTTCGCATATAATATTATTCGCTCACAATCCTAAATATACCCGCGATGACTACGCACAAGTTATTGATGCAGATATTAAAAATGGCCGTACTAAAGCAGAAAATCGCGAACAAGCTTTTGGTGCTTATGCGTTTGTTGATATGAATACTGATGAGCAAGGCGTTAATGAAGAGTGGACTAAAGCACAAACTTACATTGCACTGGGTAACACTATGCATGCCGCTGCACGTTTAGGCATTGATTCAACTCCAATGGAAGGCGTAGATGCCGAGCTGATTGGCGAAGTCTTTGAAAAAGAACTTGATGGTTACGTATGCGACGTCGCATTAGTACTTGGCTATCACGATAGCGCTGAAGATTATAATGCTAAGCTACCTAAATCTCGCTTGGCTAAAGAGCAAGTTATTCAGGTTTTATAAGTAATACTATATTAATAACAGTTTTCAATTAAACCACTTATTATAATAAGTGGTTTTTTATAATCCGTAAGGTATATGGAGTAAGCGAGAAAACTGTACTACTCTTTCATAGATTAATATTGGACAAATTGTTGATAAAACTTTTCATCTAAACCAATATCAGGACACACTAAACCTTTATCTTTCAGTTTAGATAGAGAAAATTTATTACTAACGACTATAACAGCCTGATATTCCAGTGAACATCTATCACTCTCTTTTACTGACCATCTTTTTAATTTCTCTAATTTAGCCGGGGCTCCAGAAATAATATAAATTTTACTTTCATTAAATTGAAAAAAATTTTTCTTGCCATTTTCAGTTTTGACTAATGAGCATGGAGGTGACAACTGTAGTTTTTCACTATTATTGTCCATTGAAACTTCGCAAATTTCAGCATCTAAAAGTATGCCAGCGTTTATATTTGAACAAGAAAATAAAAGTAACATAGAGCTAAATGTTAATTTATTTCTCATACTAAAATTTCCCAAAACCAGATCTCATCACCTAAATTCAGCCAATCTGTGTTACCACCCTTTAGGTACTCCCCATCCCACAAGTCAATGTGATCAGTATTACCCCAGCCATTCATTATAAATATAATTCCTTTTTTATCTTTCAACTTGGATAAAGCGCCCCCTTTAATTACTTTTTTAGTACCAAATGCAGTGCTACGAGGAGAGTCAATCCAATTTGCAAGCTCCTGAGCTGCCAAGATATGTCTAGGACTATGCTTTAAACCAGGGTAGCACCGGCGTTGAGGATACATACTATCAAAAGACGAAGTATCTATTCCTGACTTTTCTAGCGCAACCCCCATGCGAATAGCGCATTGATTTCCAAACAGAGATTTATCACAAGGTGCGTCAGGATATGGATGATTAGACCAAAGTTTATTAAATTTAACGATCATATTATTAATTCCTTTTATATAAGTTAACGTCAATATAGCATGGCATTAACTCGCTTACAAAAGCAAAATAAGCCGTACTATCTTTCACTTATACTATAACGTTAGCACTGACAGTTAACATGTAATGTCACACACTTTAATTAGCCTCTCAAATAAAGTCTGGAAGTTTTCTTAAAAAATAACAATTATTCGAGGTGGACTAAAGCACAAACTTACATAGCGCTTGGTAATACAATGCATACAGCAGAACGCTTAGGGATTGATTCAACTCCAATGGAAGGCGTAGATGCCGAGCTGATTGGCGAAGTTTTTGAAAAAGAGATAGATGGTTACATTTGTGATGTAGCTTTAGTGCTTGGCTACCATGATGACGCAGAAGATTATAATGCCAAATTACCTAAATCACGTTTAGCTAAAGAGCAAGTTATTCAAGTTTTATAATTTTTCAAACCAAGCAGCTGGTTTATATCAGCTGCTATTTTTTCGCTTATACATTTATAAATACAACTCATATTCAGTAAAGGATCCAAGCATATTACTCTGTACTAATGTGCTGCAGTAACTGTTAAGGCCACCTTAATATGGTAAGCAAAAGTATTGAACAAAAAGTACAGCTATAAAAAAATTGCATTACAGTGAAGGAAAACACATCGTCGGTTACAGTCACTATACCGTATTTAGATAGTGTCCAGCCATAACGAAAAGAATGCAATAAAGGTAACCCCACCATAAGTAAAAGTACCACGCTGTAAAATTGATTAATCGTGCTTAAAATCGACAGTTCAGCGAACAACAATAAGGGTAAACTGATACACAAACCAAATAAAAACACACCCGCTATTCTTTTATTAGAGCAGCTGGTCATTCGTAATATTTTTTTAGCCTCAGCCTCTTTTTCTATCGCATCATTATAGTGTTTTAATTCGTTTTCTCTTTTTAAAAATTCAGCCATTAATGCATTGAAATTCTCAGTGTATTTATCTTTATCTATATTAGCTTTTACATCGAACAATTCTTCAAGTGTATAGTTAGAATAATCTATTTTAATGGGGTAATTCCTTATAGAGTACTGTATGTAGCGGCTACAGAAAGTGCAATTCCTTCGCTAAGCTTCTTAAATAACGTAAATAAAAACAAGTGATTATTATATTTTAAGAGCAAGTTAGGCCCATAAAAACACGCAACAGGTGCGTGCTTTTAATATATCTAAGGCTGATAAAATAGTAATTTAACCTACTTTAAGCTGCGCAGCTTGAATGTATTGCACTAAATCTTCAATAGAAACCACGGTCATATTATGCTTATTAGCATAATCACTCACTTCAGGTAAGCGCGCCATTGAACCATCGGGATTAGTAAGTTCGCAAATTACGCCAAATGGTTTTAAGCCGGCAAGTTGCATTAAATCAACGGATGCTTCGGTATGACCGCGACGCATTAATACGCCACCCGTTTGTGCCTTTAAACCAAATACATGCCCTGGGCGCGATAAATCACTTGGTTTTGCATTATCCGCTGTCGCTGCTTTTATAGTAGTTACTCTATCAGCAGCAGACACACCTGTTGTTACGCCATGCTTAGCTTCAATAGTGACTGTATAAGCGGTGTTATTTTGACTCGTATTGTTAGCTACCATTTGCGGTAAGTCGAGCTGTTTAATGCGCTCATCCCCCATGCATAAACAAACAATACCGCTGCCTTCGCGGATCATTTCGGCCATTTGAGAAGTCGTTAAATGCTCAGCTGAAAAAACAAAGTCGCCTTCATTTTCACGGTTTTCATCATCAACAACAAGTACGCCTTGGCCTTGCTGTAGTGCAGTGATGGCGCTTTGTACGCGGGTATGGCTTTCGCCGAATTGAGTAAGTAGAGACTGAATCATCATTATATTCCAAATAAAAATAATAGATTCAGGACTGTGAAAGGATCAGTAATACATCACTTAAATTTAAAGCGATCACTACCAAAATAGCTTAAATAAAATAACAAAAAGCACGCAGCAAAATGCAGCGCACACTGTTATACCAATAACATTAAATTAGTGACTAATTATAGCGCAAAGAAAATAGCTCACTTAACGCGATACAACGGTCATGTCTTTAATAAAATTGGTTTTAGTATAATAAGCCATATTCTCTTTCATCCGGACTGTAACCGTCGGCTCTGGCATCTCACCAGATCTGCTTGACCTTTACTTAACCTAAAATAAGTTAAATAAAGCGCTCGCGGGCTCGTTTAAGTCATAAAAAATATTAAACATACCGCCGGTGGGGAATTTCACCCCGCCCTGAGAATTTACAGTAAGCATTAGCACTTACTGTAGGCATATTATACGCTTGTATTTATTTGTTTTTCAAAACTAAATACAATAAAAACTACGAAAGTTGAATATTTAACGATGCGCGATCTACTATACCTTCGTTTATATCAGCAACTAGCGTACAGGTAGCACCATTTACCAAATTTAAGTTAGGTTGAACGTGCCCTATATCCGCATCAAAAATTACAGGAAATAAACACCCACCTAGCGCTACATCTAACGCATGGCGATAATCAAAGGCATCGTAATGACCTTGTGTTATTTCACTTCGCCCTAAAACCAAGCCATTGATATCATCAAATATACCGGCTAATTTTAATGACAGTAAAAATCGTGCAACGGTTGTTGGTGTAAGTTCTGAGTTTTCGAGGTATAAAATAAGCCCTTCGGGCGCACTGTTCTTTTTAAACTCATGCAGCGCTAAAAATGGCGAGTCGAGCAATAAACCTACGGTATCTAAACACCCACCAAATAACCGACCAGACATTTCTATGGTACGTTTATCTGTGTAGTTTAAACATTGCCAGTTTGTGGGCTCACTCGGGCTGAGTAATTCGTTCGGGTTTTGCGCGTAATTAGGCTTATTTTTTTGGTATAAAGAAGAAGGACCTTGCTCAAACTTACTACCGGCTTCGTAGGTCAGAGTTTCAAATATTTGTAAGCTGTACGGATTTTTTTCATCTGGGTGTAACTGCATAAGATTAGCGCTGTGGAGGGTTGCCCATTGGCACTTAGCAGTGAGTGCACATGCAATAGTACTCACATCAGAAAAACCAACTAACCACTTAGGCTTTGCTTCTTTAATGGCGTTAAAATCAAGTAGTGGCAGTATTTCCATTGCCAGCTCACCACCCATTGGCGGCATAATCGCATCTATTTCATCATCTAATAAAAAACCCATTAGCTGCTTAGCATGCGCTTTAGCATTAAGCTGTTCGCGTGGTTTGTTTTGACGTAAAAACTCGCCTTCAACAACATTATACCCTCGTTGTTGTAGTCCATTTATAACAATATCTAAGCGTCCGTGATACTTTTCTTTTAGCCCAGATGAAAGCGAGCAAATAGCAATTTTAGAGCCTACTTTTAAAGGCGCTGGGTAAAGTATATTAGCCATTGAGTGTTCCTTTTAATGAAGTGATTATGTACCTATATCATCATGCTCACTCTTTATGCAATATGAACACCCTTATCAGTATAGTGATTTATTTAAGGCATAAAAAAACCGATGTAAATACATCGGTTTTTATTTAAAACGTTAAAGTGAGTTATGCGTTAAAGATACTCAACTTCAATGATTTCGTACTCAACGATACCTTTTGGCGTTTGGATAGACACTGCATCGTCTACTTGTTTACCAATTAAGCCACGTGCAATCGGTGAATTAACAGAAATTAAGTTGTTTTTAATATCTGCTTCATCATCGCCTACAATACGGTATTTTACTTCAGCATCCGTATCTACATTTACTATAGTTACGGTAGTACCAAAAATAACTTTGCCCGTATTTGGCATTTTAGTTACGTCGATTATCTGAACATTTGAAAGTTTAGCTTCAATTTCTTGAATACGACCTTCACAAAAACCCTGTTGCTCACGTGCAGCGTGGTACTCAGCGTTTTCTTTTAAGTCACCGTGTTCACGCGCAACAGCAATGTCGGCGATAATTTTTGGACGGGTAACTGTTTTTAATTCGTTAAGCTCTTTGCGCAGTAAATCTGCGCCACGAACTGTCATCGGAATTGATTGCATACTTTTCTCACTTAACACCAAGGCCCTAGTTGGCCTTGGCACATTTCCTTAGTTCAATCGCAGGTGTAGCTCTTGAACTGACGTCACTTTACTACGGTCATCTGCTTTGTTAGCAGTACAGTTAGCAAAAGCCGCGTTCAAGGTTGTCGTATAGTTGGTTTTATTTTGCAATGCACCACGACGTAACACCTTCGAATCTTCGATCGCTTGGCGACCTTCGGTGGTATTAACGATATAGCTGTACTCTTTATTCTTGATATAATCAAGAATATGCGGGCGGCCTTCATATACTTTGTTTACACGTCGTACTTCAATGCCAGCTTCTTCAAGAGCTTGTGCCGTGCCACCCGTTGCGTCAAGTTCAAAACCTAAGTCGGTCATAATCTTGGCTAATTCAACAATGCGTGGCTTATCGCTATTACGAACAGATAATAACGCGCGACCACCGCGTGGTAAAGTGTTGCTTGCACCTAATTGTGCTTTTGCGAATGCTTCGGCGAAAGTATCACCAACACCCATCACTTCACCCGTTGAGCGCATCTCAGGGCCACGAATTGGATCCACACCCTGAAACTTAGCAAATGGTAAAACAACTTCTTTAACGCTGTAATAAGGAGGGATCACTTCTTTAGTAATACCTTGGCTTGCCAA
Organism: Pseudoalteromonas sp. SG45-3; assembly: GCF_014164075.1. Taxonomy (NCBI): domain Bacteria; kingdom Pseudomonadati; phylum Pseudomonadota; class Gammaproteobacteria; order Alteromonadales; family Pseudoalteromonadaceae; genus Pseudoalteromonas; species Pseudoalteromonas sp. SG45-3. Next base: position 206,266 of record NZ_JACJEN010000005.1, read on the forward strand.
AGACTGACCCGCCATACAACGAGCCGCCACTTTTGCAAGCGCTACACCGGTTGCTTTTGATACAAACGGTACAGTACGTGCGGCACGCGGGTTAACTTCAATTAAGTACACTTTGCCATCTTTTACAGCAAACTGTGTATTCATTAAGCCAACAACACCAAGCTCAAGCGCCATATCTGTTACTTGCTTGCGCATTACATCTTGCACTTCTTGCGATAAAGAATGTGCTGGTAATGAACATGCTGAGTCACCAGAGTGAACACCGGCTTGCTCAATGTGCTCCATGATACCGCCAATAATTACTTGCTCACCGTCGCAAATTGCGTCAACGTCAACTTCAATTGCGTTATCTAAGAAACGGTCCAGTAATACAGGTGCTTCGTTTGATGCAGATACAGCTTCGGTCATGTAGCGACGTAAATCGTCTTCATCGTATACAATTTCCATTGCACGACCACCTAGTACATACGACGGACGTACAACTAGTGGAAAACCAATTTCGACTGATTTAAGTAGTGCTTCTTCAGTTGAAGTTACTGTTGCATTTTCTGGCTGAAGTAAGTTCAAACGCTCAACAAGTTGTTGGAAACGTTCGCGATCTTCTGCACGGTCAATCGCATCAGGTGAAGTACCAATTACTGGCACGCCATTCGCTTCAAGCTCACGTGCTAATTTAAGTGGTGTTTGACCACCGTACTGCACAATAACGCCTTTTGGCTTTTCAACACGTACGATTTCGAGTACGTCTTCAAGTGTAATTGGCTCAAAGTATAATCTATCAGATGTATCGTAATCGGTAGAAACCGTTTCAGGGTTACAGTTAACCATAATGGTTTCATAGCCGTCTTCGCGAAGCGCAAGCGAGGCATGTACACAACAGTAATCAAATTCAATACCTTGGCCGATACGGTTAGGACCGCCACCAATAACCATGATTTTGTCTTTATCTGTTGGGTTTGCTTCACACTCTTCATCGTAAGATGAGTACATGTAAGCTGTGTCTGAGCTAAATTCTGCGGCGCACGTATCAACACGCTTATATACTGGCACGATGTTTAATAAGTGACGTTTTTTACGAATTTCAGCTTCAGATACACCAGCAATTTCAGCTATACGTGGATCTGCGAAACCTTTGCGTTTAAGTTTACGTAGGAAGTCGGCATTTAAACCAGCCATACCTACTTCACCAATTTTTGCTTCGTCTTTTAAAATATCTTCTATTTGTACTAAGAACCAGCGATTAACTTTAGTCAGCTCATAAACATCATCAACGCTCATACCATGGCGCATTGCATCGGCAATGTACCAGATACGCTCAGCACCTGGTTCGCGTAATTCGCGGATGATTTTTTCTTTCGCTTTAGGGTCATCAAGTGCAACTATTGGGTTAAAACCTGTTGCGCCCACTTCAAGACCACGTAATGCTTTGTGTAATGATTCTTGTTGGTTACGACCAATCGCCATTACTTCGCCAACTGATTTCATTTGCGTAGTTAAACGATCGTTAGCACCGGCAAATTTTTCAAAGTTAAAGCGAGGAATTTTTGTTACAACGTAATCGATTGAAGGCTCAAAAGATGCTGGAGTTTTACCGCCAGTAATATCGTTTTGAAGCTCGTCAAGCGTATAACCTACTGCTAGCTTTGCAGCAATTTTAGCAATTGGGAAACCCGTTGCTTTTGATGCAAGTGCAGATGAACGTGATACGCGTGGGTTCATCTCAATGATAACCATACGGCCATCTTCAGGATTAATACCAAACTGCACGTTAGAACCGCCAGTTTCTACACCAATTTCACGTAATACCGCCATAGAGGCGTTACGCATAATTTGGTATTCTTTGTCGGTTAGCGTTTGCGCTGGTGCAACGGTGATTGAATCGCCAGTGTGAACACCCATAGGGTCAAAGTTTTCAATGGTACAAACAATAATACAGTTATCGTTTTTATCACGTACAACTTCTGTTTCGTACTCTTTCCAACCAATCAGTGATTCATCAATCAATAATTCGTTTGTTGGCGATAAGTCTAAACCACGTTCACAAATTTCTTCAAACTCTTCCATGTTGTAAGCAACACCGCCACCGGTGCCACCCATGGTGAAAGAAGGACGAATGATACATGGTAAGCCAATTCGGCTCATTGTATCTTTAGCTTCTTCCATTGAGTGAGCAATTTCAGCACGAGGACATTCAAGGCCAATGTTTTTCATTGCTACGTCAAAGCGTTCACGGTTTTCTGCTTTGTCGATTGCATCCGCCGTTGCGCCAATTAGCTCAACGCCGTGCTTAGCCAATACACCGTGCTTGTCTAAATCAAGTGCACAGTTTAATGCTGTTTGACCACCCATTGTAGGCAGTACTGCATCTGGCTTTTCTTTTTCAATAATTTTTTCTACCACTTCCCAGTGAATTGGTTCGATGTAGGTAGCATCGGCCATTTCAGGATCGGTCATGATAGTTGCAGGGTTTGAGTTAACTAATATAACTCTATAGCCTTCTTCTCTAAGTGCTTTACACGCTTGAGCACCAGAGTAGTCAAATTCACAAGCTTGACCAATTACAATTGGGCCTGCGCCTAAGATAAGAATGCTTTTTATGTCGGTACGTTTTGGCATTATTACTCCAGTTAAATTAGTGTTTACGCGCTTGCATCAAATCGATGAAGTGGTCAAATAATGGTGCTGCATCATGTGGACCTGGACTTGCTTCAGGGTGACCCTGGAAGCTAAACGCAGGCTTATCAGTACGATGAATACCTTGAAGCGTTCCATCAAATAACGATTTATGCGTGGCACGAAGCGTACTTGGTAGGCTTGATTCTTGAGCTGCAAAACCATGGTTTTGAGCTGTGATCATAACTACATTACGGTCTAGGTCTTTAACTGGGTGGTTACCACCGTGGTGGCCAAATTTCATTTTTTCTGTTTTAGCACCTGAGGCAAGGGCTAATAACTGATGACCTAAACAGATACCAAAAATAGGTGTGTCGGTTTCTAAAAAGGCTTGAATGGCTTCAATAGCGTAAGTACAAGGCTCAGGATCACCAGGGCCATTAGATAGGAAAATACCATCAGGGTTTAAAGCAAGTACGTCAGCGGCTGAAGTTTGCGCTGGTACTACTGTAAGTTTACAACCACGGTCTACAAGCATACGTAAAATATTACGTTTTACACCGAAGTCGTAGGCAACAACATGAAACTTTTCATCAGCAGCGTCAAGGGTTTTAAATCCTTCACCTAATGTCCAGCTTGATTCGCGCCACTCAAAATTTTCCTTGGTTGAGACAACTTTTGCTAAATCCATACCTTTTAAGCCTGGGAAGGCTTGCGCGGCTTGTAACGCTTTATTTTCGTCAAGCTCGTCACCGGCAACAATACACCCGTTTTGTGCGCCTTTATCACGCAAAATTCGAGTTAGCTTTCTGGTGTCGATGTCCGCAATACCTAAAATATTACGTTCTTTTAAGTAATCATCTAACGATTGCTCGTTACGAAAGTTACTTGCTAGCAGTGGCAAATCACGGATCACTAGGCCTTTAGCCCAAATTTGATTCGCTTCTTCGTCTTCGCTGTTGGTACCCGTATTACCGATATGTGGGTACGTCAAAGTTACGATTTGTTCCGCGTATGATGGATCAGTCAAAATTTCTTGATAACCAGTCATAGACGTATTGAATACCACTTCACCGACTGACATGCCGTCAGCGCCGATTGCAGTACCGCGAAACACTGTGCCGTCTTCTAGGACTAACAGAGCGGATTTAGTCAAGTTAAACCTCCTAACAGTAAAAAACGGGAGTAAGCAATTGCTTAACACCCCGCCAATACCCAGAGGGATCGTCAAAACCAGATTTTTGTGAGCTTAAATTGTTTTACGCAGTCTTAAATGATGCAGATGTAAAGCATTCAACCTTCAATCATTTTTCTTGCCTAAAACTATTTTCATTCCCACTGAAACCCTGGATTTACTAGCCACTTGGGTATAATTGGAAACACGCATTTAGTAATTTTTGGCAAATTGGCTGCATATTACATGAAGTTGCTATTTAGGTCTAACATTATTTGGTTAATTGTTACAAATAAGTCACTGTAGGTGAAATTAGACCCAAACAGTTAAAATAGTAACTAAACTACTTAAGATCTAGCACATCTTGCATATCATAAAGTCCAGCAGGTTTGTTTTTTAACCAGCTTGCAGCCCTTATAGCACCTAGAGCGAACGTCATTCTCGAACTTGCTTTATGTGTTAATTCAAGCCTTTCGCCCATTGTAGCGAAGTATGCGGTATGTTCACCTACTATATCGCCCCCTCTTAGGACAGAATAACCAATCTCATTTTGAGATTTCGCTGTTTCTACTTGGCTTCGGTCATATACCGCAACCTCGTCGTGATCCCAGCCTTTCGCTTGCGCGATTGACTCACCTATTGCCAGTGCAGTACCCGATGGTGCATCTATTTTATGACGGTGATGCGCTTCAAATATTTCGATATCTAAATCGTCACCAAATTTAGTCACTGCAGTTTGCACAAGGTTAAGTAATACATTGACACCTACGCTGTAATTTCGCGCAAATACAATAGGGATATGTTTAGCGGCATCGTGTAATAGCGCCATATCATCATTTGTTAAACCTGTTGTGCCAATTACCATAGGAATTTTTTGTGCAACAGCTGTTTTTAAATGGTTTTTCATACCCGCTGGCAGCGTAAAGTCGATTAAAACATCTACATCATCTATTGTACTTTCGTCGCTAAAGCTAACACTGTTATCGGCTGCGCTATTTACTTGATTTACATTAATGCCCAATAGCGATGAACCACTACGAACATATGCGCCTGTAAGTTGTGTTTGCTCTTTAATTGTCGCGGCTTCTAATAGGGCTAAGCCCATTCTGCCGTTAGCACCAAAAACACCTATTCGATTTGTAGTCATGGTTTTTACCTAATTTTATTTGAATCCGTTTATTAGCTATATATCCGGACATTGCAAAATACGCAGGTGGGTATTTTTATGCAGTTGGATAAATATTAATCGCTGAAAATCGCGTTGCTTTATAGATATTATCTAAAAGTCATGCAATAGTCAGGTGACCTTTTAATTTAATAATAATAACAATACCAGTTTACTTTAGCCATCTATACATTTAAACTTCTCTTTCGCGTCGATTTGGTCTTTGGCTTGCGGACGCTGCGGCTAACAACTTTTTAAAATAAAAAGTTGTACTGCTAAATTCAGCTAAAAGAGGAGTTTTGGCTGTGATAAATTTTACTGGTTATGAGGATTATGATGCAGCCATCATTTAATAAAAACAAAGCAATACTTTCTTTACTTCCCCTACTTACCTTTGTAGCGCTATTTTTAGGCTCAGGTTTGTATTTGCAATCGCAAGGGGTTGATTATGCTTTTTACCAACTACCTGCACCTGTTGCTATATTGCCCGCCATCATGCTTGCGTTTATTTTAAATAAAGGCACGGTAAACCAATGTGTAGAGACCTTTATTAAAGGTGCCGGACACAACAATATTATTACCATGTGTTTAATCTACTTACTTGCAGGTGCTTTTTCGGCTGTGGCAAGTGCAACCGGTGGTGTAGATGCGGTAGTAAATGCAGGCTTATCGCTTATTCCACCTTCGTTATTGCTCCCTGGTTTGTTTTTAATTGCGGCCGTTGTTTCTACTGCAATGGGAACGTCAATGGGTACGATTGGCGCCATTGGCCCTATCGCTTATGCGGTATCAATTAAAACGGGTATAGATCCAGCATTAATGGCCGGTACGATTGTATCTGGCGCTATGTTTGGCGATAACTTATCTATTATTTCAGACACCACTATTGCAGCTACGCGCACGCAGGGCTGTGAAATGAAAGACAAGTTTAAAGAAAATCTTAAAATTGCAGTCCCTGCAGCCATTCTAACAATCGCCCTGTTGTTTTATTTAACACCTGCTGCACAAGTAGTTGAAACTAAAGACTATGATATTTGGTTAGTACTTCCTTATGCCTTTATTTTAGTGTTAGCAGTTGCTGGCTTGAACGTATTTGTAGTGTTGTTTAGCGGTATTATTTTTGCCGCATTAATGGGCTTTACAGGAAGTTACGAAGGCGCAAGCTTTGTAAAAGACATTTACAAAGGCTTTACTGATATGCAGGAAATATTTTTACTTTCTATGTTTATTGGTGGCTTATCTGAATTTATTCGTATCAACGGTGGTCTTGATTACATTGCTCAAAAAATTCAAGCGATTACTAAAATCATTGCAAAATGGCACCGTAAAGTGGCAGATCAATTAGGTATCGCTGCGTTAGTTTTAACAAGTAATGTATGTATTGCTAATAACACAGTGTCTATTATTGTCGCGGGTCCTATTGCTAAAAAGCTAGCAGATGACGGTGAAATAAGCGGTAAACGCTCTGCCAGTTTACTTGATATATTTGCCTGTGTTACACAGGGTTCATTGCCATACGGTGCCCAAGCATTGTTATTAGGTGCTACGTTTAAAATTAGCCCGTGGGAAGTATCAACGTCTTCTTATTACTGCTTTATTTTAGCATTTACAGCCATTGCAGTTATTTGCTTACGCCGTAATAAAGCATAGTTTAAACACCGACACTATGTTGCAGCTTAATAAGTAAGCTGCAACATATGTTAAAATAATACTCTACATATCAATCACTTTTGCTATAATGCGCGCCTTCGCGTGTCACTAAAATTATAGTTAAATACAGATATGAAATTTAAAAAATTACTTCCTCTCGTTACTTTTACATCAATTGCTTTATCGTCTTCTGCTTTTGCGGCTAATTGGAGCAGCACAGCACTACATATTAATAATGGCAACCAAAAAAACCCATTCACTGAGCAAGAGTCAAACACCACTGTTTACTCGGTTCAACATGCATCGGGTTACGATTACGGCGATAACTTCTTTTTTATCGATTACAGTAAAGACGATACCGATGATGGTTACCAAGATGCTGATTTTTATGGTGAGTGGTATTCAACGGTAAGCTTATCGGCCATTAGCGGCGAAAAAATTGGCGCAGGCGCATTATTAGATGTGGGCCTTACCGGTGGTATTAACGTTGCTGGCGACGCTAAAGTAATGAAATACTTGCCTGGTGTTAAATTAAGCTGGGATGTACCTGGGTTTAACTTTTTTCAAACGCTATTCACAGCTTACATTGACGATAGTGAAGGTGTAGCAAAAGGCGGGGCTCCTATTGAAACAAATAGCTGGATGCTTGATGTTGCCTTTGAATACCCTTTCACTATTGGCTCACAAAAATTTAGCTTTAAAGGCCACGCTGAATACATTGCAGAACGTGAAGATGAATTTGGTAACGATGTAGAGGCGTGGATACTCGCACAGCCTATTTTAGTATGGGATATGGGCCACGCTCTTCAAATGAAAGAAAACACACTACTGTTGGGTATGGAATTACAATACTGGCACAATAAACTAGGTACTGAAGTCACTGAGTCAGTGCCACAAATCCATATTGAGTGGACGTTTTAAGCTTTAACGATACTCGTTTTACCCTACATTAATAAGCGAAGCTCTCTTTTAGCTTCGCTTTTTTCATCTCCAAATTAAACAACGTTGAGCATGACAAAGCCTCAATTGAATAGTACTTAATGTTTGGTTACTATAATGAATTATTCTGAGTTTTATATATTAGAGCTCATATTATTTGTCCTTAATTGGAGTAACCAAATGTCGTCGATTAAAGTTATTTGCTTTTCTACTTTATTGTTATTAACAAACAATGCATTAGCGAGCACAACGCAAGATACCTCTTCACTTTCTTATGATGCACTTTTAAGCAGTTATCAGTACGACTTTAAAGTAAATTACTTTAACATTGAGTCACAAAAACAGTCCCTTAAAATGGCGTATATTTACTTAAAGCCTACCAAATCCGACATGCCTACAGTGACGCTTATGCACGGCAAAAATTTTAATGCAGATTACTGGACTACCACTGCGCAATACCTGCAATCTTTAGGCTACGGCGTATTAATTCCTGATCAAATTGGTTTTGGAAAATCATCTAAACCAACTAATTACCAGTATTCATTTGCGGCTCTTGCTCATCATACTCATGCGTTAATGGACTCACTTAATATAAAAGAGTCAATTGTATTAGGGCACTCTATGGGTGGGATGCTAGCGAGTCGTTTTGCACTAATGTACCCAAACACAACTAGTAAATTAATTTTACTTAACCCTATTGGGCTTGAAAACTACCTGCAGTATGTTGATTACAAAGATACAAATTTTTTCTATAAAAACGAATTTTCAAAAACGCCAGAAGGCGTAAGAAAATACCAACAAAAAAATTACTACGATGGTAAGTGGAATACCACATATTCAGCCCTAACCGACTTTATAACAGGGCAAATACAAGGCCCAGATAAAGAACAAATGGCATGGGTAAATGCAAAAACATACGATATGATTTTCACTCAACCTGTAATAACCGAATTTAAAGATTTAGCAGTACCGGTTAAATTAATTATTGGTACACGCGATAGAACCGGCCCTGGCCGTAACTGGAAAAAAGACGGTGTTGATTACGAGCTTGGTCGATATGATAAATTAGGCAAACACGCTGCAACACTTATCCCTGACGCACAATTATTTGAACTGGATAATTTAGGGCACCTGCCGCACATTGAAGATTTCGAACGCTTTAAAAATGTATTTAAACAAGCACTTGCTGCTGAATAACCACGCTTAAAAACTAAAATAAAACCCCTGTAGGTAAAATACTTACAGGGGTTTTATTTTAATTACGCATTAATACTAAACGTACACTACTTCAGATAGTAAAGCGCTTAACTACAGTGTGCATTGTGGGTTTTTACCCTGTGCTTTAGCAGTGCTTTGCTCGCTAAGTGCTTTACTCATTTGCGCTTGTAGATTTTTAATACGGTTACTTGGCGCTGGGTGAGTAGATAAAAACTCAGGGGTTGTACCGCTGCCCGCTGCACTCATATTTTCCCAAAGTGTAACCGACTCTTGTGGATTAAACCCCGCCTGTGCCATTAAATCCAGACCTATAGTATCGGCTTCTGATTCGTGAGAGCGGCTAAATGGTAAAACAACTCCATATTGTGCGCCCAAACCTAAGCCTTGCATAATTTCGTTACGGTATTGAATATTACCCATTTCAAGTGCAGCACTACCAAGCTGCATACCGGTATCTAAAATAGAGCTTTGTGAAACACGCTCATTAGAATGCTCAGCAATTACGTGCCCTACTTCGTGCCCTAGTACTGTTGCTAGTTGGTCTTGATTGGTGGCTATTTTTAGTAAGCCCGTATGAACCCCAATGTAACCCCCAGGTAATGCAAAAGCGTTAGCAGATTCATCTTCAAATACCACTACTTCCCAATTTTGCGACGCGTATTCTTTTGGTAATACAGCGACTACTTTTTCAGCAATACAATTTACATAAGAATTTGTTTTAGCATCTTTATTAATTGGTTGGCTTTTTTTCATATCTGCAAAGCTAGCAGTACCCATTTCACTCATTTGTTGATCTGAGTAAAGCGCTATTTGAGTACGTCCTGTTGGTGACGTTTTACAACCGGCTAAAACGGCTGTCGCTAATACTGCAAGTACTAGTTTTTTCATGATAATTCTCTTAAGTAATGAATTTTTTATTGCTTGTAGAATAGCAAACACAGTACCAATTTAAAATATTTGCTTTATGTACCGTTATATTAAAAAAAAGCAATATGACGATAAACTTAGCGGGCAAACTAAGTTTATCCAAATACAATGCCCTGTTACACTATAACCCTTGTTTTTAGTGATTGTTGAGTTTACACATGGACGCCTCAGCCTCGTCTTTTAATACCCGTATTTTATTGCCTTTATTAGCCAGTATCGTGGCGATTACGCCATTGGCGATAGATATGTACTTACCTGCCATGCTGGTAATTGCAAACGATTTACACACTAATATGCCCAATGTACAAATATCGTTGAGTATTTACTTAGCAGGCTATTCATTAGGGATGCTATTTTTTGGCCCCATTGCCGATCAAATTGGCCGCCGTAAGCTTGCACGTATCGGCTTAACCTTATTTGGTGCAAGCTCACTTGCACTGGCATTTACCACCGAAATCCATGCTTTTTGGACTCTTCGAGCAGTGCAAGCATTTACGGGAGCGGCAGCAACGGTAGTAGTACCGGGTATTATTCGCCATATTTATCAGCAAAATACAGCTAAGGGAATGTCGTATGTGTCGATGATTATGATGGTAGCGCCGTTAGTTGCCCCCTCTGTTGGCTCGTTTATTTTAGGATTTTCTGTTTGGTCAACCATATTTTTGGTTCTTGCTGGGTATAGCTTTTTAATATTGGCGTTTGTGCAAGTGTATCTAATTGATATTCCTATTCACAAAAACGAAAAAAAGGGTCTCGCTCTATTTTTTGATAGCTATAAAACAGTACTCAGTAATAAAGATGCACGTGCCGACATACTCAGTTCTATGTTTGTATCGTTTGGATTTTTTTGCTTTTTGACCTCAGTACCATTTATTTATTTAGATTTATATGAAGTGTCAGAACAGTTATTTGGTGTGTTATTTGCCTTTAACGTAATGGCGCTGATGTTTGGTAACTTTTTAAATACGCGAATTGTACCAAGGCTGGGCTCTCGAAAAATGCTCTATATTGGGCTTACATTTGGATTTGTATCGGGGCTGGCTTTGTTAACATTTAGCTTATTGCATTTATCACTTTATTATATTGTGGCTGCTATTGCGCCATTAATGATGAGCTTAGGCGTCACTGCAAGTAATGCTGACTCGCTAATATTAATGAAGTTTGAAAAAAACACAGGCACGGCAACGGCCGTAATTGGCACACTTCGTTTTGGCAGTGGCGCATTAGTTGGCCCGCTACTCGCTATTATGCATGCAAAAAGCGCAGTGCCGTTTTCAAGTTTAATGTTTAGCGCTGTTTTGCTTACTATGCTCGTACAGTTAATTCACTATAAAAAAGACAAAAAAAATGCCTCAATATGAGGCATTTTTATCAAAGCTAATAACCTTAAATTAGTTAAGCATCAGCAGCTTTAGAAACCATAACCATTGCAGGGCGTAATAAACGACCATTCAATGTGTAACCTTTTTGCATAACAGCAAGTACTGTATTAGGTGTTACATCGTTACTTGGTTGAATTGACATTGCTTGATGAAAATCTGGATTAAACTGCTCACCTTGTGGGTTTACAATTTCAACACCAAACTTTGCAACAGCATCGTTAAAGCTTTTAACTGTCATATCGATACCTTCAAGCAACGGCTTTAAAGTCTCATTTTCTTTATCAGAAAACTCAATAGCACGCTCAAGATTATCAATTACAGGTAGTAATTCGTTAGCAAATTTTTCTAGTGCGAATTTATGCGCTTTTTCTACATCTTGTGCTGCACGACGACGAATGTTGTCTACGTCTGCTGCAGCACGAACAACACCATCTTTTTGATCAGCAATAGTTTGTTTAGCAGCTTCAAGCTCTGCATATAGCATAGCTATTTCTGCTTCAGGGCTTTGCTCTTCTTCTGCATGTTGATCAGCGGCTTCTACTGCTGCTTCTACATCAGCCTGCATTTTAGAAATTTCTTCGTTTAATTCTACTTCTTGCTCAGGGTTTTGTGTCTGCTCAGACATAAAATACGTGCTCCAATTCTTTACAACTGCGGTAATTATGGGGATTGAATAAAAAGATTCAAGAGTTAGATGCCTCAATTAATTTAAATTCTCGAATTATTTCTTCGATTTGCGCTGATTTAGGGCAAATTATACAAAAGCGGCTTTGGTATTCTTGATTTTGAAAGTACGGCACGCTTATTACGATCAATTCATCACACTCAGTAAAAGGCAATTTTTCGCTATTAAGTACCGATACACCGTTTTTAAAAGCGAGTTTATCTTCTACATAATTTAAAAACGAAACACCAATATTTAAACTTTGCTCACAATCGATTTGTTTATAGAGGTAATTTTCGCCAACTACAATACTATTATCTGAGCCTAATTTTTGACTTAGTTGTCGCGTCCATTGATTAAGCGAATCATGACAATTTCGAGGCGCTGTATTTGCCATCGCCTGCATACGATACAAACCCTCCATAAGAGTTTGTTGGCTAAATACGGTATTCAACCATGTTGCAAACTGATAACGAACAGAGTCTGACGAATCATGAGGTTTATCAATACAAATGTTGTGGCTCTGCCCAGCCCTGTCTATTAATAGAATAAGCCAGTCGGTAGAATCAAAATCAAGCACTTCTACTCTAAACACTTGCTGCGAGCTGACTTGTGGTAAACCAACACAACAACATATTTGGTATTTTTGGCTCAAACCATGTGCTAGTTCAACGAGTTGTGATTGCTCTGGTTGCCAATAATTAGCAATGTCAGCGAGTGGAAAAAACTCGTCAAACCAATAGTCAAACCCTTCATTTGTGGGCACTCGTCCTGCAGATGTATGAGGTGAATACAATAGCCCCACTTTTTCTAAGCGAGCCATAGCATTACGAACCGTAGCCGAGCATACTGCCATGCCTTTGAGCTTGGCAATTTTTGTTGATGGAACAGGCAAGCCTTCACCATTACAGTACATGTTCATAACAGCTGAAAAAATTTGCTGATCTCGTGAGTTTAGTTTCATGGTATCTACATCTTGTTGCATGAAAGAGATATCGGGGCGTTTAGTTGTTTTTCAAGTCGTGCAGTTAACTGACTGCGAATAAAATTGAAGGTTTATAATATTGCTATAATCTGTATTTTCAAACACTTCTGTTTTGAGTTACTCTACAATTACTAAATCTTTTTGTGCGTACATTATGGACTCTCCTTTTAATACCATAGGCCTAATTGGCAAACCTAATCACCCGGGAGCCGCTGCTACCCTTCAGCGCTTACATACATTTTTACTTGCGCTTGGTTTTGAGGTAATAGTAGAAAAACGCACAGGGAGTCAATTAGACGATATCCCGCATGACAAACTTGTTAAGTTAGTCGACTTAGGAGAACAAGCCGATTTAGCTATTGTTGTAGGCGGTGACGGTAACATGCTTGGTGCTGCACGCGTGCTTGCGCGCTTTAACATTGCTGTAATTGGAGTAAATAGAGGTAACCTTGGCTTTTTAACTGATTTAAACCCTGAAGGGTTTGAAGCGAGCTTAGAGCAAGTCCTCAGTGGTGAGTACCTTGAAGAAAAACGCTTTTTATTAGAAGTAGAAGTATATCGCCACAACGAATTAAAGAGTGCAAATTCTGCCGTTAACGAAGCGGTACTTCATGCCGATAAAGTAGCGCATATGATTGAGTTTGAAGCTTTTATAAATAATGACTTTGTGTTTTCTCAGCGCTCTGACGGTTTAATAGTATCAACCCCTACTGGCTCTACGGCATATTCACTTTCAGGTGGCGGGCCAATTTTAACGCCAGAGCTAAATGCAATATCGTTAGTGCCTATGTTTCCTCATACCTTATCTAGCAGACCTTTAGTGGTCGATGCCGATAACGAAGTACGCTTAAAGCTAAGCTTAGAAAATACAGATAGCCTACAGGTAAGTTGCGACAGCCATGTTGTGCTTGCCGTATTACCCGGCGATGAGGTAGTAATTAAAAAAGCGGATAAACAATTGCGCTTAATTCATCCAAAAAATTACTCGTACTACAACGTTTTACGTACAAAACTAAATTGGGGTAGTCGTTTGTACTAATTTTATTGCCAAATTTAGTACTATAAAGCAAAATGGCGGCTTAAAATAATAATCAAATAATTTAGGAACGAGTAGCAATGACTTATGTAGTATTCTTTGCTTTACTGCTATTAATTACACTTTTATACAGTTACCTCAAAATTGAGAGTAATCGCAAAAAAGCAATCGAAGCTAGAAAAAAGCTATTTAATGAACGTGTTTCGCATGTAAATTCACGCCTTAAAGCAAAGCTTAATAATCTTCTTGATGCTAAAATAATTCGCCCAAAATACGTTCCTCGTATTCAAGCTATTGTAAATAATTTTTTTGTTGTGCAATCGCATACAGACGAGAATTTGCAACAACTTGAAGATACCGCTGACCTACTAATTAATACGTTGTCCAACGAGTTAATTAAAACTAATCAAACGAATATAATCCAGCCATTGATTGATAATATACAGTACTTTGTATCTGAGTTACCTCAGCAAGGAATTTTATACAATAAGGGTTTTTACCTAAATACTTTACCTCCACTTATCGGGCTACTTAAAACCGAAGACATCATACAAGCTACTGATATTGTTGATGATCAAATTGATACCTCTCCAAAAACTTCTGATACACAATTTACTCAAGATGTAAGCGTTGCATAAATAATAAAAAATTAATTTGCAAAAAACCAAAACACTGTATAAATTAACAGTTAATTGACTGGATGGATAAACAGTATGTTAATTGGTTTAGAAGTTAAAAATTTTGCAATTGTTAGTAATTTAAGCACAGAATGGCGCAGCGGTATGACCGCGATCACTGGCGAGACAGGTGCTGGTAAATCTATTGCTATTGATGCGCTATCATTATGTTTAGGTGAACGAGCTGAAGCATCAGCAGTGCGCCCAAGCTCTGATAAAGCAGAAGTGTGCGCTCAATTTGACCTAACAGATTTACCGCTAGCTCAATCGTTTTTAGAGCAACATATGCTAAACAATGACGATAATGAATGTTTATTGCGTCGTGTTGTTTGCAAAAATGGACGCAGTAAAAGCTACATTAATGGCAGTGCCGTTACCGCATCACAATTAAAAGAACTTGGTCAATATTTAATATCCATTCATGGACAACATGCCCACCAACACTTATTAAAAGCTGAGCATCAGTTACAGCTTTTAGATGCCTACGCAGGGCATCACCACTTAGTAAATGATGTAAATAACAACTATAAACAGTTTGCTAACTTACAAAAAGAATTTAAACATTTAGAGCAACAACAGCAGCAACAAGCAGCGCAAAAACAATTGTTAGAATACCAAGTTGCAGAGCTCGATGAGTTTGCCTTACAAGAAGGTGAGTTTGATTTAATTGAGGCCGAGCATTACAAACTTAGTAACAGCCAAACAATATTAGAATCGTGCCAACGTGAATTACAATACTTATATGAAAGTGATGAACAAAATGCTTGTTCAATGCTGCAGCACAGTGCCCAACAATTCGCTGAGCTGGCTCAATACGACGAAAGCTTAGCAGGCGTAGCAGCCCTCCTTAGTGAAGCCGCAGTACAAGTTGAAGAAGCAAGCCGTGAAGTTCGAAATTATACTGAGCAAGCAGATTTAGATCCTGCTCGTTTAGGTGAAGTAGAAAATAGACTAAGCGGTGCGATGGATTTAGCGCGTAAGCATCACATAAAACCACAGCAGCTAGTTGAGTTTCATCAATCGATTGCTCAGGAGCTTGAGTCAATAAGTAATAATAGTAATCGTCTGGAGCAACTAGAGTCAGAAATAGAAAGCGCGTTAATTAGTTATAAGCAAGCTGCCGATGAACTAAGTAAAAGTCGCTATGAGTATGCTAATACACTTAACACACTAATAAGTGAAAGCATGGCTAATTTATCGATGGAAAACGGTGTATTTGAAATAGCTTTAACTCAAGAGAGTAGCCGCGCACCTAATAGCTTAGGGTACGATAATGTGTCGTTTTTAGTATCAACTAATCCGGGGCAACCACTTCAGCCGTTAGCTAAAGTAGCCTCAGGTGGTGAGCTTTCGCGAATTAGCCTTGCTATACAGGTAATTATTGCCCAAAAAGTAACAACCCCAACGCTTATTTTTGATGAAGTTGATGTAGGTATTTCTGGCCCTACAGCATCAGCCGTAGGCAAACTATTGCGCCAGTTAGGTAAGTCTACTCAAGTGATTTGTGTTACCCATTTACCGCAAGTTGCTAGTAGCGCACACCAACAATTTTTTGTAGCTAAAGAAATAGCACAAGGCGAAACGTTCACTCATATGCTGCCTTTGAATAAAGATGGTCGTATTAATGAAATAGCTCGCTTACTTGGTGGTGATAATATCAGTAAAACAGCTAAAGCAAATGCTAAAGAACTAATAATGGCCCATGCCTAATATTGGTTAATAGAGCTTTGAAGGATTAAATAATGCACAGTACTTTAGTTTATTTTTGTATCATTTTAAGTTGGTTTTTATTAGCGCTAAGCAGCTGTTTAATTATTTTTAGTAAATATAAGCATACTTACTTTAAACAGCGTTTACTGTGGTTTTTAAATAGCTTTTTAGTTCTTCAGATAATCGCCGTAGCCTATTACTTTACTAGCGAAAAAATAAATAACCTAAGTGACTTAGGCATCAGTTATTGGCTATTAATTACAATGCAGATTGCCTGTAATGCAATGTGTTACATGAGCGTAAAGCGCAGAAAGGCTAAAATAAAGCCATCACTTGATTCGTTCTCAATGGATTAAAGTAGATAAACTTTTAAGAAGAACACGTTCTGTTTTTACCTTGCGCTTTTGCTTTATAAAGTAGTTCATCAGCACGCTTGATATCAAGATCAATTGAGCGTTCGGCACTTGCAGAGATAACACCAATACTTAGCGTAATATTGGTACTATCTGAAAATAAGCTCACAACTGAAGCTTTAAGGGCGTTGTGTATTTTTTCTGCAACTTGCTCCCCCTGCTCAACTGTTGCATCTGGAATAACAATTAAAAACTCCTCTCCGCCCCAACGTGATGCAATCGCATTTTTTGGAATACTTTTATCAAAGGTTTTAGCTAACTGAATAAGTGCTTCATCGCCAAAATCATGGCCGAATTGATCATTAATTTTTTTAAAATTATCTACATCAGCTAATAAAATTACAAAAGGAGTATTATTATCTTTTAGCTCACTTTTAAAAGCCACAAGCTTATTCATGGTATAGCGACGGTTTGGCAGGTTGGTGAGTGGATCTATAGTTGCTAAAAATTCATTCTTTTGACTCAAAGCAATTATTTTACTGCTGTATTTTTCTCTTGAAAACTCGTAGTAGCCACTCAGCGACGCGACAATTATAAAAGCGAGTATGATTCTGATAGGAAACTGTTCCGGACTATAGTCATATATATTGAATGTATCAGCGCAGTAAAAGCCTAAAACAATCGCTAATAAAAACAAAATTATATCAAATGTACCTCGCTTAAGTCCGCGTATTGAATAAGTAACTGGAGACACTATGAATATCCATATAGGCCCTGTTCCTTGTGCTCCACCAGTGAGGACTAGGTAAAACATTAGTGCATAAAGGTTGTATAAAATTACAGTGCCTGACTTCTCTACTCCCCTACTTATGCTAAATGCCAATAAATAAACAAACGAAGAAACAACCAAGGTACACGCTAATAAATAACTGCTATTAATAAATGCTAAGCTAGCCATAGAAAACGTTGCTATAAACCCTATTGAAGAGAAGAATCGAACAATGAGTTTCCTTTCCGACTTGTTTGAATATTCGTACATAATTTCTATTTATTTTATTAATATATAAAAGCTTACTTGTAGACAAAAAGTAAGCAAACCGTAAACAGCGTGCGATAATGAACCAACTTTATATTTAAATCAACTCTTAAGATTAGTTATTTCGGGTTGATAAAAGCGAATACTTTAACCATTACTTAGCTTTGTTAGGGATAATGCAATAATATTAAGAGTTAAAAAATAAATAAGTTTACTTTTTTATTCCCACACTACCCGCACTAATAGTACTGAGTAATAGTAGTGATATAACACACGTAGTTAAAGATGGTATTAACGGTGCTGTATATATGTATTGAGCCAAGCAACCAATCAATTAACTCTTCAAATCAAAGTATTTATACAACGATGCAAACAAGAGTTATAGCATATTAAGCAACAAAAGAAGCTACAGATTATGGCCAAATAACGTTAGCTAGTACTACTGAAAATCCAAAAAACTCGAGTTGCTATAAGTAAATGCCTGCCCCCTTGAGTTGGTTAAGTAAAGCGTAAAGTTTGATGTATGAATTAACCCTCAAGGCTGCTTAATAGATGCCCTAAGCATCCGTATTTAGCTCGAAACAAGCTCACCCACACTAAAGCATAATAATCCCTCTTGGTAGTTACACTAAAGGTAAAAGCTCAAGGTGTCGCTAAAGAAAGCTATGCTACAGGTGATATTAATATAATACCGTTTGTGGCTAACTACGTTGACATTACATTCGAATAAAAAAATAAAAAAAGCAAGCCAGTTGGCTTGCTTCTTATTTATTTTATTAATACGAACAATTAAACTTTTAAGTAATCCATAATACCTTCTGCAGCATTACGTCCTTCAAAAATAGCGGTTACCACTAAATCTGAACCACGCACAATATCGCCACCAGCAAATATTTTAGGGTTCGTTGTTTGATGTGTAAATTCACCCTGTTCTGGTGCATTAATGCCGCCCCAGTGATTTATTTCTACATCGTATTTTTCTAGCCAATCCATTTTGTGAGGCTGGAAACCAAATGCCATAATAACTTGGTCAGCTTCTATCACATGCTCTGAACCAGGTACTTCTTCAGCACGACTTCTGCCATTTGCGTCAGGTTCGCCTAATTTAGTTTTAACCATTCTAACGCCAGCTACTTTACCTTTATCGCTCAATACAATGCCTTTAGGCTGAACGTTATAGGTAAATATAACGCCTTCTTCTTTGGCGTTTTTAACTTCACGTTTAGAACCAGGCATATTTTCTTTATCACGACGATAAGCACACGTTACTTTTGCAGCATTTTGACGAATAGACGTACGCACACAGTCCATCGCTGTATCACCACCACCAAGTACAACTACTTTTTGGTTAGCCATATCAATACACGGCTGCTTAGTCTCGTCATAGCCCATTACACGGTTAGTGTTACCAATCAAGAACGGGAGTGCATCGTGAACACCTGGTGCATCTTCATTTTCAAGACCTGCACGCATACTTTGATACGTACCAACTCCTAAAAATACGGCGTCGTAATCAGCTAAAATTTGATCAAGCGTAATATCAACACCTACTTCAACATTTAACTTAAACTCCACGCCCATTTCAGTGAAAATTTCACGGCGCTTTTGCATCACTTCTTTTTCAAGTTTAAAAGAAGGAATACCAAACGTGAGTAGTCCGCCAATTTCTGGGTGACGATCAAACACTACTGGTTTTACGCCGTTACGAACTAAAATATCAGCACACCCTAAACCAGCTGGGCCTGCACCAATAATAGCTACTTTTTTGTCGGTCCAAGTTACATAAGACATATCAGGCTTCCAGCCCATTTTAAATGCCTCATCGGTAATGTATTTTTCAATATTACCAATTGTAACCGCACCAAACTCTTCATCTAATGTACACGAACCTTCACACAAGCGGTCTTGTGGGCAAACACGCCCACACACTTCTGGTAAGCTATTTGTACGATGAGAAAGCTCTGCTGCCTCTATAATACGACCTGTGCGTATTAACTTTAACCATTGTGGAATGTAGTTATGTACTGGGCACTTCCACTCACAATACGGGTTACCACAATCTAAACAACGATCAGCTTGTGAGTTAACCTGATTTTCTGAAAAGGGTTCGTAAATTTCTACGAAAGATTTTTTACGTGACGAGATTGGTTTTTTGCGTGGGTCTACACGCTGCACGTCTATAAATTGATATACATTTTCGCTCATACTGCCCCCTTATTGCGCCTGAACACGTAGTTCGGCACTACTGCGAGCGCGATGCCCGAGTAAACTTTTTACGTCGCTTGATTTTGGTTTTACTAATTTGAACATCGGTAAGTACAGTTCAAAGTTAGCTAAAATGCTTTCTGCTCTGCACGAACCCGTAAGCTCTAAATGCTCAGCAATTAAGCCGCGTAAATGTTCTTGATGCGACGTTAATTCGTCTAGTGTTACTATTTCTACAAGCTCTGGATTAATGCGTTTTTCAAAATCATTTCGCTCATCTAAAATATAAGCAAAACCACCAGTCATACCCGCGCCAAAGTTAACACCTACATTACCAAGTACACACACAACGCCACCGGTCATGTATTCACAACCGTTGTCACCTACACCTTCAACAACCGCTTGCACACCTGAGTTACGAACTGCAAAGCGCTCACCGGCACAACCCGCTGCAAACAGTTTTCCGCCTGTAGCGCCGTACAAACATGTGTTTCCAGCAATGGTTGCTTTATGGCTTTCAAAAGATGAGCCAAGTGGTGGACGAATAACTAACTTACCGCCTGCCATGCCTTTACCTACGTAATCGTTAGCATCGCCAACCAATGTCATTTCAAGACCACCGGCATTCCAAACACCAAACGATTGACCCGCCGTACCGTGTAATTCAATTGCTACGGGGTCTGCCGCCATACCTTGATTACCGTGTTTATCAGCAATATAACCCGAAAGCATTGCACCTACAGAGCGGTCAGTATTACAAATACGACTCACAAGCGAGATACCGCTTGACGTATCAATTGCCTCTTGCGCTTTAGCTAATAAACTTTCGTTTAACTTACCTAGATAATGCGAACTGTTAGGCGCACTACAATAAAGCGTTTCGCCAGTTGGGTTGTTCGGCTGAGCAATAACAGACGATAAATCAATTTTCTTCTGCTTTGCAGTTTTGCCTTCAATTTCTTCTAATAAATCTAAACGGCCAATTAAGTCAGTTAAATTTGCAACGCCTAGGCTAGCCATAATTTCACGCGCTTCTTGCGCTATAAACTTAAAGTAGTTCATCGCCATTTCTGGTAAGCCGTGATAATGCTTTTGACGAAGTGTTTCATCTTGTGTTGCAACACCGGTCGCACAGTTATTTAAGTGACAAATACGTAAGTATTTACACCCAAGGGCAACCATTGGACCAGTACCAAAACCAAAGCTTTCAGCACCTAAAATTGCCGCTTTAATAATATCTAAACCTGTTTTTAAGCCACCATCTGTTTGCAGGCGAATGCGATGACGAAGGCCATTTTCAACTAGTGCTTGCTGTGTTTCAGCAAGTCCAAGCTCCCATGGGCTACCCGCATATTTAACAGAAGTAAGTGGGCTTGCGCCTGTACCGCCATCGTAGCCAGAAATAGTAATTAAATCGGCATATGCTTTAGCAACACCTGTTGCAATGGTTCCCACACCTGGCTCTGAAACAAGTTTTACAGAAATAAGTGCTTTAGGGTTTACTTGTTTTAAATCGAAAATTAGCTGTGCTAAATCTTCAATTGAGTAAATATCGTGATGCGGTGGTGGCGAAATTAACGTAACACCTGGTACCGAATAACGAAGCTTAGCAATATACGGCGTTACTTTTTCACCTGGTAATTGTCCACCTTCGCCTGGTTTTGCACCTTGCGCTACTTTAATTTGAATAACGTCAGCACTGCGTAAGTAATGAGGCGTTACACCAAATCGACCTGAAGCGACTTGCTTAATACGCGAGTTTTTTTCTGTACCATAACGCAGTTTATCTTCACCGCCTTCACCCGAGTTTGAACAACCACCTAAGCGGTTCATTGCAATTGCTAGCGCTTCATGCGCTTCTGGTGATAACGCACCAATACTCATTGCTGCTGAGTCAAAACGCTTGTATAGGTTTTCTGCAGACTCTACTTCATCAATGCTTATACCTTGCTCAGGTAATTTAAGCGCTAACATATCGCGCAAAGTCGCAATTGGACGATTATTAACTAAATCAGCGTACGCACTGTAGTCTTTATAATCACCTGAGCGAACCGCTTTTTGCAGTGTTTGAATAACATCTGGATTATAAGCATGATACTCACCACCGTGAACGTACTTAAATAAACCACCGTGGCTTAATAATTTACGCTTACTTAAAGCAAGTTTGTGCAAACTTTGCTGATCGTCATCAAAGTCGGTAAAACATGCACCTTGTATGCGACTTGCAACGCCTTTAAAGCACATTTCAATAATCGCATCAGATAATCCCACCGCTTCAAACAACATTGAACAACGATAAGACGCAACCGTACTTATGCCCATTTTAGACATAATTTTGTATAAGCCTTTATTAATGGCTTTACGATAAGCAAGGGTCACTTCGCAATACGACTTATCAATAATTTTGCTGTCGCTCATCGCAACTAACGATTCATACGCAAGGTATGGATAAATTGCCGTAGCACCAAAACCTAATAGCACAGCAAATTGGTGCGCATCTCGCACGCTGCCAGTTTCAATGATAATATTTGATTCACAGCGCAAGTTGTTATCAACTAAGCGTTTTTGTACCGCACCTACAGCCATAGCTGCTGGAATTGGTAAATTTATTTCATCAAAGTTACGGTCAGTTAAAATAAGCATGATACAGCCCGCAGCTGCTTTTTCTTGTGCTTGGTCACAAATACGCGTAACCGCGTTTTCTAAACCCTCTTCAACTGTGTAGGTAATATCAATTTTACAGTAGCTGTAGTGCGCTTCATCAGCATTTAATAGCTGCTGCATATCTGCGTACATTAAAATTGGTGTATCAAACTGTAGGCGCTTAGCGTGGCCTGTTGTTTCGTTAAATACGTTTTGCTCACTACCAATACAGGTTGCAAGCGACATTACATGGTTTTCACGTAGTGGATCGATAGGTGGATTTGTTACTTGCGCAAATTTTTGGCGGAAGTAATCATAAAGTGAACGATGCCCTTCACTAAGCACAGCAAATGGCGTGTCATCACCCATTGAGCCTGTCGCTTCTTGGCCGTTTTCACCCATTACACGAATAACGCTATCTAGCTCTTCGTTGGTATAACCAAACATTTTTTGATATTTAGCTAGCGTTTCGTCATCAAATGAGCGATTACCAGCGTCTTGCTCAGTAAGTTCTTCAAATGGAACTAAACGTTTAACGTTTTCTTCAAGCCATGACTTATAAGGATGGCGAGATTTTAAATCTTGATCGATTTCATCCGAGTGCCAGATTTTGCCAAGTTTAGTATCAATAACTAATAATTCACCTGGACCAACACGGCCTTTTTCAACCACTTCATCGGCAGTGTAATCCCAAATACCCACTTCTGATGCAAGCGTAATAAAACCATCTTGTGTAATTACATAACGTGCTGGGCGAAGTCCATTACGGTCAAGGTTACACGCCGCAAAACGACCATCCGACATAACAATACCTGCCGGGCCATCCCATGGTTCCATATGCATAGAGTTAAAGTCGTAAAATGCACGTAAATCGTCGTCCATTGCACGGTTTTTCTGCCATGCAGGCGGAACGAGCATACGCATAGCGCGGAATAAATCCATGCCGCCAGCTAAAAATAGCTCAAGCATATTATCTAGGCTTGATGAATCAGAACCGGTTTCGTTTACAAACGGCGCTGCGCTTTGTAAGTCAGGAATAAGCGGTGACGCAAACTTATAAGAACGTGCGCGTGCCCACTGGCGGTTACCTTCAATAGTATTAATTTCACCATTGTGTGCTAAATAGCGGAAAGGTTGAGCTAAAGGCCAACGCGGCTGAGTATTAGTAGAAAAGCGCTGATGGAAAACACAAATCGCACTCGTCATACGAATATCAGCTAAATCTAGGTAAAAATTAGGTAAATCCGCAGGCATCATTAAGCCTTTATA
Source organism: Pseudoalteromonas sp. SG45-3 (assembly GCF_014164075.1). Lineage (NCBI taxonomy): Bacteria > Pseudomonadati > Pseudomonadota > Gammaproteobacteria > Alteromonadales > Pseudoalteromonadaceae > Pseudoalteromonas > Pseudoalteromonas sp. SG45-3. Next base: position 229,912 of record NZ_JACJEN010000005.1, read on the forward strand.
GATAGTTACCAAACCAGATAAACTTGCGATATAGAAAGCTTCATCATCAACAATGCGCTTTTCAGCGCGGCGGCGTGCTACATATAAGCGACGCTCTAAGTCTTTAGAACGCCAACCTTCTGGCGCGCTAACAAAAATTTGTTCAAAACCTGGTAATTGCTGTACAGCAATAGGACCCAACATAGATGGGTCGGTTGGTACAACACGCCAACCTAAAATATTTAGCGTTTCTTTTTCTAATTCTTCGCTAAGTATTTGTTTTGCAGCTTGTGCTAAAACAGGGTCTGAATTTAAAAATATCATACCCACTGCGTAGTTTTTGCCTAAGTGCCAATTATGTTCACTGGCAATTGCACGGAAAAAGCTATCTGGTTTTTGTAATAATAAACCACAGCCATCACCTGTTTTACCATCGGCAGATATACCGCCACGGTGCTGCATGCGATCAAGCCCCGTAATAGCAGTACGAATAAGCCTATGACTAGCCTGACCATTAACTTGGGCTATTAAGCCAAAGCCACAATTTTCTTTTTCTAACTTTGAGTCGTATAACATAGACCCCTCCCCTTGCTGCACTGTTAGCGTGGATGAACTGCTCGACGATTTGCTAACAGACGGACAAAACTAGCCTCTATCTTAAATAGAGTCAATAGCACTTTGAATACATATTCACATTCTTGAATATTTCTCACTTCATAGCAAGATTTCTTTTTATCATTATTTTTAACATTTAGCGTTATTTTAACCACTATTTTTTCATGACACTGGTGTCAAGTTTAACATATTGTAAAAAACACAAGCACCCAAAGGTGCAGCTTACGTAAACGTAAAGGCGAGCAAAAGTGAATAAGTATTCAACAAATGAAGGGCTATTCAGTTAACATTTAGATAGTTTTATGCTATTTCATTACTTTAATGGCTTAACATCCCCGATTATTGCTGCTCATTAGTATAGTTATGAAAGTTCATGTCCTTTTTTGTACATTAATAGTGAATTTTTATTTAAAGCGGTGTCCGATGCGGACATAAAAACTGTCCGCGGACATCATTTTCATGAACAAAAAACAAAAAACACTTTAATATCAATGTGATAATAGTTGGCATATTAATCGTATAGCTTTACATATAATCGCTAATTGGAATTACCATGTTTACTCTAAGCTTATTTTTGCTCTCTCCTATTGCCGCCATTTGCACAGCAGCTTTATTACTGCTGTGCGAAAAATACATAAAAGCAATGTAGGGGGAATTAAATGATTAAAGATACCAGCGCACAAGACGTACAAGTAAAGGCACCTATAAGCTATAAAAAATACGCGATAATCACTGCGATTGTTTTCATTGTGGTCTCTACAGTTGCTTATATTTTTTTAACTAACCATAGCGCTAAAAGCTCTATTAGCCGCTCAAAAGTACAGGTTGCAAAAGTACATGTTAAAGCGCTCATTCGAGACATTGCCGCCAGTGGTAAAATTGTTGCTGCTAATGCTCCTAAAATCTACAGTCCAGAACGTGGATTTATAGATTTAAAAGTAAAGGCCGGCGATACAGTAAAGCAAGGCAACACACTTGCCCTGCTACAAAGCCCTGAGTTAACTAACGAATTAAAGCAACAAGAATCTGTGCTTAAACGACTACAAGGCGAGCAGCAAAGGCAGCATTTGCAAGCAAGACGCCAAACACTCACTTTAAATAAAACACTCGATATGGCACAAGTTGAGCTTAACGCCGCTGAGCGCGAAAATCGCCGGGCGCAGTTATCAATTCAAAAGCACTTAATTAGCCAAATTGATCTTGAAAAAGCAGTTGATGATTTATCACGTGCTAAGCTCTCCTATAAGCATGCGCAGCAAGAGGTATTGCTTGCCAAAGACACGCTCGCTTTTGAACTACAAGCTGCTAAAAGTGATGTAACCCGCCAACAACTTATTGTTGATGACTTAATCCGAAAAGTAAGCAACCTATCTATTAAAGCTACCGTTACAGGGATCGTGGGTAACCTATTAGTGCAACAAAAAGCCGCAGTGACGCAAAGCCAACCTCTTATGACTCTCGTCGACTTAAGTAATTTTGAAGCGGAACTTCAAGTACCTGAAAGTTACGCAAACGAATTAGGGCTCGGTATGGAAGTAGAGCTTAAGTTAGGCAATGAAACAGTGGTGGGGAATTTATCCGCCATATCACCAGAAGTTAATAATCGTGAAGTAACAGCACGCGTCCGATTTAAAGGTGTTACTAACAACATTCGTCAAAACCAACGCTTAACTGCACGTATTTTACTCGACAACCGAGAAGGTGTAATGCAGGTAAAACGCGGCGCTTTTATGCAGCAAGGCGGAATTTTTGCTTATAAGGTAGAAGGCAATATTGCAAAGCGCATACCTATTACAATAGGCGCCACCAGCATTAATGCGGTTGAACTTTTAAGCGGTGTTAAAGAAAACGATGAAATTATTATTTCAAGCTACAGCGACTTTAAGCAAGCCGATACGATTTTATTAAATTAAACAGACGTTCTCAACCAACACTAAAAATAATTAGGAACAACCATGTTACAAATGAACAATGTAAGTAAAGTATACCAAACAGAAATGGTACAGACCCATGCGCTTCGAGACTTTAACCTGCAAGTAAACGAAGGCGAATTTATTGCTGTTACCGGTCCTAGCGGCTCAGGAAAAACAACCTTTTTAAATATTGCAGGTATGCTCGAGCCTTTTAACGAAGGTGAGTACCTGTTAGATGGCGTTAATGTTGGCAGCCTAAACGATAACCAACGTGCTGATTTACGTAATCAAAAAATTGGCTTTATATTCCAAGGCTTTAATTTGATCCCCGATTTAAATTTATATGAAAACATAGAAGTTCCTCTTCGCTACAGAGGGATTAAAGCAAATGAGCGAAAACGTCGAATTGAGCAATGCCTTGAACAAGTTGGTTTAGCATCTCGCGCTAAACACTTACCTCAACAACTCTCTGGTGGCCAGCAACAACGTGTGGCAATAGCTCGTGCGCTTGCTGGTGAACCTCGTTTTTTACTTGCCGATGAGCCAACAGGTAACCTTGACAGCTTAATGGCTCGCCAAGTTATGGAGTTACTTGAACAAATCAATCGCGACGGTGCCACTATTGTAATGGTAACGCATGATAGCGAATTAGCCCGCCGTGCTCCGCGTAATATTCAAGTAGTTGATGGGCAACTTGCCGACTTTACGCTTTATCAGGGCTCGCAAACTATAAAAATAGCAACGGGGGTTTAACTAATGTTTATTCATTATTTAGATTTAAGTTGGCGCAGCTTCAAGCGCACCCCACTGGTTAGCTTTTTAATGGTACTTGCCATTGCGATAGGTATAGGCATAACAATGACCAGCCTTAGTGTTTATCACATGATGTCAGCCGATCCTATCCCTGAAAAAAGCAGCCAACTTTACAGTGTGCAATTACAAACAATGGACGATGGTAGTACGTGGTGGACAGAAGATAACATGCCACTGCAACTGACCTATCAAGATGCAGAGAACTTATTAAACGCACCCACGTCAGAGAAAAAAGTGGCTATGATGCGTACCGGCTTTTCAGTTTATTTAGACTCCGACAAAATAAAACCTTTTATAGGTAATGCTCGCATGACAACGCCTGACTTTTTTAGCATGTTTAATTTGTCATTTTTATACGGGGGGGCTTGGAGCAAAGAGCAAGAAGACTCTGCCGCACCTGTGGTTGTTATTACCCAAGAGATAAACGATAAACTATTTGCTGGAAAAAACTCTGTCGGAGAACTGATTTACTTAGATGATGCAAGCTATCAAGTAGTTGGTGTTATTAAACATTGGCCTCTCAATATTAAATATTATGATTTAAATAACGGTGCATTTAATCAAGTAGAAGAGTTATTTATGCCCTTTAGCTTAATAAAGACAAAAGAGCTCGTAAGTTGGGGCAATAGCAATGGATGGAAACACGAAAACACACCAACCTTTGCAGATAAACTGCAATCTGAGCAAGTATGGATCCAGTTTTGGGCAGAGCTAAATACGCTTGCACAAAAACAAGCCTATCAAAATTACTTATTAGCCTATATGCAAGAACAACATAAACGTGGACGATTTAATCGTAAAGAACTTGAGTATAAACTTCGCGATGTAAACCAATGGATGCAATATAACAACGTCGTCACCGAAGACAATAAAATTTTAGTGGGCCTGAGCTTTATGTTCTTAGGTGTCTGCTTAGCCAATATTTTAGGTTTACTTTTAGCTAAGTTTTTACGCAGAGCGCCAGAAGTAGGTGTAAGACGCGCATTAGGTGCTAGTAAAAGGCAAATATTTTTACAGCACTTAGTTGAGGTCGCCATGCTTGGCTTTATAGGTGGCATGCTAGGAATTGTACTAGCACAACTTGGCTTAATGGGCGTAGGGCAAAGCTACGACTACTATGAAAACTTAGCGACAATGGATTTAACCATGCTATTGAGCGCCCCATTGATTGCAATTACAACCTGCATTTTAGCTGGTTTATACCCAGCTTGGTTAGTGTGTAAAACCAATCCTGCTATTTATCTTAAGAGCCAATAAGGAATGTCACAATGTTAGAAATAAAACCTATATTTAACGCCTTATGCCGCTCAAAGGTGGGCGCTGTATTACTGCTAATTCAAATTGCAATTACCACAGCTATAGTCAGTAACGCTGCGTTTATTATTCAAGATAGAATTAGCTATTTAAACCAAGAAACGGGCTACCCTGAACAAGATATATTTAAGTTTAATGTAATGACCTTTGGTACTGATATTAACTTAAGTCAGCAGTTTGAGCTTGATGAAAGCATGCTTAGAAAAATGCCAGGCGTGGTCGATGCCGCATTAAGCAGTAGTATTCCACTATCAGGGAGTGGCAGCGCTTCGAGCTTTAATTTAAAACCTGCCCCACAAGAAGGCCTAAGTGTCAGGACCGCTTATTTTTTTATAGATGACCACGCAATTAATACCTACGGCGTTAACTTAATTGCAGGGCGAAACTTTACCGAAGATGAAGTGCTCGTTACAAACGAAATTACACAAAAGCGCACCAACGTCACTATAGTCACTAAAGCCTTACTTGATGAGCTCTACCCTGATGGAGATGGTTTAGGAAAAATAGTTTATTTTGGCGACCTACCACTTAAAATTATTGGCGTGATCGGAAAAATGAAAGGCCCGTGGCTCAAAGACAGTAAACCCGATAATCTTGCGTTAATTCCTTATATTAAAGCAGCAAGTTATGCACAAGTTGCCGTTCGTACTAAGCCTGGTCAGCGAGCAGCTGTAATGAAAGAAATAGAAAATGCCATGCTCGAAAATTACAGCAAACGCGTTATTAACAACATTAAAGGGCTTGATGAATTAAAAAATGAGTATACCGCTCAAGATCGCCTTATGATGCGCATGCTCATAGTATTAATCACTATTTTAGTGCTTATAACCGCTCTCGGTATTTTTGGCTTAACCTTATTTAATATTAGCAAACGTACTAAGCAAATTGGTACACGCAGAGCACTTGGCGCAAGAAAGTCAGCTATTGTTAGCTACTTTTTAGTAGAAAATGCATTAATTTGTAGCCTAGGTTTAGCCTTAGGTGTAGTAACAGCAATACTACTTGGGAAAATGTTAATGCAGTATTTTTCTGTAGCCGCACTACCGCCAAGTTATATAGCCGTTACCGCCATTGCCGTATTTTTAATGAGTTTACTTGCAGTATTAGCGCCGGCTAAACGCGCTGCCAATATTTCGCCCAGTATTGCAACTCGCACTATTTAATTATATGTAAATCACTATGCTACACTGCTTAGTAAGGCAGTGTAGCCATCAAAAAATTATAAAAATAACCTATGACTCATAAAATACTCATTGTTGATGATAACCAAGCAGTACTCGACGCACTTTCATTGTTGCTCGAGATCCACGACTTTTCGGTAGTCACTGCAACAAATCCGTTTGATGCTCTGCAAATAGTTCGCTATCAACGAATTGAGCTTGTAATTCAAGACATGAACTTTACCAGCGACACCACCTCTGGCGAAGAAGGTAAAGCGTTGTTTTATGAACTACGAGAAATAAACCCACACCTACCTATTATACTTATTACAGCCTGGACCGAACTTGCCACCGCCATTGAGCTTGTAAAAGCCGGTGCTGCTGATTACTTACCAAAACCCTGGGATGATGCAAAACTACTAGTTTGTATCAGTAATTTAATAGAGCTAGGCAGTGCTAAAAAAATAATGGCGACGCATAATCGCCATCAACAAGAACGTGAAGGTACATTTAAAAATGCAGACCTTGCTGGGCTAATATTTAAAAGTACTGCGATGGAACGACTGGTTACTATGGCGCTTCAAGTGGCTAAATCTGATATATCTGCATTAATTACAGGCCCTAATGGTAGTGGCAAAGAGTGTATTGCGCATATTATTCAAAAAAACTCCCCGCTTGTATCGCAGCCTTTTATTAAGGTAAACGCCGGTGCACTACCGCAAGAACTTATAGAAGCCGAGCTTTTTGGCGCTGAAGCCGGTGCATATACGGGGATAACCAAACAACGTATTGGTCGATTTGAAGCAGCTGATGGCGGTACGTTATTTTTAGATGAAATTGGTAATTTACCACTTTCAGGACAAATAAAATTACTACGTGTACTACAAACCGGCGAGTTTGAACGTTTAGGCTCAACACAAACACGAAAGGTAAATGTGCGGGTTATATCGGCCACTAACGAAAACTTACTACAAGCAATTGAGCAAGGTCGATTTAGGGAAGACTTATATTATCGCCTTAATGTAATTGAGCTCAATGTGCCTTCCCTAAGCGAAAGACAAGATGATGTTTTAGCACTTATTAGCCATTTTTTACCTCACCGAGAGCTGACTATAAACACAGAGCAAGCACTTCAACACTACAAATGGCCAGGTAACGTTCGAGAGCTAGAAAACGCTTGTAAGCGTGTAGCGGTACTAAAACCTACAGGTGCGCTTACAGTCGATGACTTTGCACTATCGTCACCGGTCACTGCTCAACAAGAAGCAAAAGCAGAGCCGACCAAACAGGAAATAGAACACGCAATGCGCGCTCATCAAGGTGTTATAGCCAAAGTGGCCCGTGAATTTGGTTTAAGCCGACAAGCGCTTTATCGTCGATTACAAAAAATGGGTATTGATTATTAATGCCAAACATTATTAGCAACTTTACCCTAAGCCAAAAGGTTGTATTAATTTGCGGGCTTTGTAGCGCGCTGCCTATTGTTATTATTGCCGCGCTAAGTGGCTTTGATATTTACTACACTCTGTTTTTAATATTACTAACGCTTACATTTAGCACTCTGCTTTCAAGAACTCTCACCAAGCCAATAAAGCTTGGCATGCAATCGCTTGAAACAGGATTACTTAATTTTAAAGATGGTGAGCTCTCCAGCTTACTAGCGTATAAAAGTAATGATGAACTTGGAAAACTATGCCAACTTTATAATCAAACCGCAAAACAGCTTCGCCAAGAAAAACAATGGATTTACCAGCGCGAGTTAATGCTTGATAAAGTATTGCAAAGCTCGCCGCAAGCGTTATTACTGGTCAATGATAATAATACGGTGGTATTTAGTAATTTAATTAGCCGTAGTTTATTTAATAGCGCAACTCGCCTTGAAGGTATGCAACTAAGTAAATTACTCGAAAATTCGCCTCTGCAATTAGTAGCAGCTATAGAGCACGGTATTGATGGCCTCTTTAATATAGAAATAGAGAATCAAGACTCGCAAACTTGGCATTTAGCCACTGGGGAGTTTTTACTCAATAATCAAAAGCATCATTTATATATATTTAAACAGTTAACCCGTGAACTTAGTCGCCAAGAAGTTGCGGTGTGGAAAAAAGTAATACGCATTATTAGCCACGAATTAAATAATTCACTCGGCCCTATGTCATCCATGCTACACAGCGCACAATTGCTCGCAAATAAAGTTGATGAGCCTCGTCTTGCCCGTGTATTTGCAACTATTGATGAGCGAATTAGTCACTTAACTGAATTTGTACAAGGCTATGGCAAGTTTGCTAAATTACCGCAGCCACAAAAAACGCTAGTTAACTGGCAAAACACCCTCAATAATTTAAAAAACCACTGGCAATTTAGCTACGAAATAAAAAATTCACACAATGAATTACAAGCTGATCAAACACAACTCGAGCAGCTGCTCATAAACCTATTAAAAAATTCACACGAGTCAGGTTCCAACGCCAGTGAAATACATATTCAGGTCGAGTTTGTACCCCAAGCATGTGTTATAAATGTAAGCGACTGCGGCAAAGGAATGAGCGAGCAAGTAATGGCAAATGCTTTAGTGCCCTTTTATTCTACAAAAAGTACGGGGAGTGGTTTAGGGCTAGCTTTATGCAGAGAAATAGCAGAAGCGCACCAAGGGCATATAAGTTTACATAACAAAATAGAGGGCGGCTTAAACGTACAAGTGAGCCTTCCTTATTCGTAAATTCATAAGAGTTAAAAACAACAAAGCCACTTAAAAAGTGGCTTTGTGTTTAAAGAGCTTAATAACCTGAGTTCAGGTTGAGTAATAAATTACTCTGCGTCAGCTTCTTTATATTTAGCAGCAGTTTCTGTAATTAACGGCTGTAATTCACCGCGTTGAAACATTTCGATAATAATGTCACAACCACCAACTAATTCGCCATCTACCCAAAGTTGTGGGAATGTTGGCCAATTTGCGTATGCTGGAAGCTCAGCACGAATGTCTGGATTAAGTAAAATATCAACGTATGCAAATGGTTCACCACATGACATTAACGCTTGCGATGCTTGTGAAGAAAAACCACAATTTGGTAATTTGGGTGACCCTTTCATGAAAAGGATTATTGGATTTTCTGAAATTTGCTGTTTAATTTTATCAATGGTTTCCATCTACAACCTCAAAGTAACGATAGCTAAATATATTTAGGTCTTGAAAATAACTCATCGTGACCACAAATATATAACTTAAAATGGGCAAATAAAGCCGCAATTGAAATAGTCTTTCGCAATAGCATTGCTGTTTGCTTAAACTTGAGTAAAATACTCAACAATTATAGTAACACTATATTACCGCTTGGTATAGGTAACTGCTCTGTTTCAACAGGCATTACGTATTACCAAATGGACTATCAACCAAAGAAGATGGAGATAAAAAAATGGCATTTGAACTACCGTCACTACCATATGCAATCGACGCACTTGAGCCACATATTTCAAAAGAAACGCTAGAGTTTCACCATGGCAAACACCACAACACTTACGTGGTTAAGCTTAATGGTTTAATCCCTGGTACTGAGTTTGAAAACAAATCTCTAGAAGAGATCGTATGTTCATCAGAAGGCGGCGTATTTAACAACGCAGCACAAATCTGGAACCATACTTTTTACTGGAACAGCTTATCTCCAAACGGCGGCGGCGAGCCTACTGGCGCAGTTGCTGATGCAATCAACGCTAAATGGGGTTCTTTTGATGCGTTTAAAGATGCATTAAATGACAAAGCAGTAAATAACTTTGGTTCAAGCTGGACGTGGTTAGTTAAGCTTGCTGATGGTTCACTAGACATCGTTAATACATCTAACGCTGCTACACCATTAACTGATGATGGCGTTACTCCAATCCTTACAGTGGATTTATGGGAACACGCTTACTACATCGATTACCGTAACGTTCGTCCAGATTACCTTAAAGGTTTTTGGTCGCTTGTTAACTGGGAATTCGCGAACGCTAACTTCGCTTAATTAGCCTTTAAACGCTAATGTAAAAAAGACGCTTAGGCGTCTTTTTTTGTTTGTTGTTTATCACACCTAAGCGCCTCATCATTTAATAAAACGCTTTTAGTAACATGATCTTTTTTCACTTAAATTTTTAATTTTATTGCACAAAAATATACATTCGTGACTAGACTTTAAAAGGTAAGCACCTTTTTACAGCGGGTTTCGGAGGTTATTATGACGATTTTTGAGCATTACCAAGCACGATACGAAGCGGCACAGGAAGAAGAATACAGTATCGCTGAATTTCTTGAGATTTGTAAAACCGATAAGTCTGCCTACTCCAGCGCACCAGAACGCCTACTCATGGCAATTGGCGAACCAAACATGGTAGATACCGCAACGGATGCACGACTAAGCCGGTTATTTTCTAATAGAGTAGTTGCACGCTACCCTGCCTTTGCTGATTTTTATGGTATGGAAGACGCCATTGAGCAAATAGTCTCTTATTTAAAACACGCCGCCCAAGGGCTTGAAGAATGCAAACAAGTGCTTTATTTACTTGGACCTGTTGGTGGGGGTAAATCATCCATTGCTGAAAAACTAAAGTATTTAATGCAACAAGTGCCTATTTATTCAATTAAAGGGTCTCCTGTAAACGACCACCCCCTCTCCTTGTTTGATCCTATCGAAGATGCAGACGTACTCAGCAAAGAATACGGTATTAAACCGCGCTACTTAAAAACCATTATGTCGCCTTGGGCTGGCAAACGCTTAAAAGAATTCAATGGTGATATTAGCCAGTTTAGAGTGGTTAAACGCTACCCTTCTATTTTAAACCAAATAGGCATTGCCAAAACCGAACCAGGAGATGAAAACAACCAAGATATTTCAGCACTGGTTGGTAAGGTCGATATTCGCCAGCTTGAGCACTTTGCCCAAAACGATCCTGATGCATACGCCTACTCTGGCTCTTTATGTTTAGCTAACCAAGGGCTGATGGAATTTGTAGAAATGTTTAAAGCGCCTATTAAAGTGCTGCATCCTTTACTTACCGCCACCCAAGAAGGTAACTATAACGGCACAGAAGGTATTAGCGCCCTGCCCTTTAATGGCATGATCCTCGCTCACTCTAATGAGTCTGAGTGGCAAACCTTTAAAAACAATAAAAACAACGAAGCATTTTTAGACCGTGTTTATATTGTAAAAGTCCCTTATTGCTTACGTGTGACTGAAGAAATTAAAATTTACGACAAATTACTTGAGCACAGCGAGCTATACAACGCGCCATGTGCACCGGGTACACTCAAAACATTGGCGCAATTTACGACGCTATCACGTTTAAAAGAGCCAGAAAATTCAAGTATCTATTCTAAAATGCGGGTATACGATGGCGAGACCCTAAAAGACACCGACCCTAAAGCAAAATCGTATCAAGAGTATCGTGATTACGCAGGTGTTGATGAAGGTATGACGGGGCTCTCTACCCGCTTTGCGTTTAAAATTTTGTCCCGTGTGTTTAACTTTGATACCACTGAGGTTGCTGCAAATCCGGTGCATTTGTTCTATGTGCTTGAGCAACAGATAGAGCGCGAGCAATTTTCAAGTGAAATAGAAGAGCGTTATTTAAGCTTTTTAAAAGGCTATTTAATTCCACAATATGTCGAGTTTATAGGTAAAGAACTGCAAACCGCTTATCTAGAATCGTACTCAGAATACGGACAAAATATTTTTGACCGTTATGTTATTTATGCAGATTTTTGGATACAAGACCAAGAATATCGCGACCCCGATACAGGGCAACTATTTGACCGCGCAGCGCTAAATGCTGAACTTGAAAAAATAGAAAAGCCAGCGGGTATTTCTAATCCTAAAGATTTTCGTAATGAAATAGTGAACTTTGTACTGCGTGCCCGTGCACACAACAACGGTAAAAACCCACTATGGACAAGCTACGAAAAACTACGCACGGTGATTGAGAAAAAAATGTTCTCTAATACCGAAGATTTACTCCCTGTTATTTCGTTTAATACTAAAACGTCTGCAGAGGATCAGCAAAAGCACGAAGACTTTGTGAACCGTATGGTCGAAAAAGGCTATACACAAAAACAAGTTCGCTTGCTTTCTGAGTGGTATTTACGGGTTAGAAAATCGCAATAACCTTCATAGTCGTAGTATATAGGAGGTCAATATGGCGCATTTTATAGATAGGCGTTTAAACGGAAAAAATAAAAGTACGCTTAATCGCCAGCGCTTTATTAGGCGCTATAAAAAACAAATTAAAGAAGCGGTTTCAGATGCGATTAACAAACGCAGCGTTACCGATTCAAGCTCTGGTGAGAGTATTTCTATTCCACAACGCGATATCAGCGAACCTACATTTCATCAAGGGCAAGGCGGGAATAGAGAACAAATTCACCCTGGTAACGATCAGTTTTCTACAGGTGATAAAATTGAGCGCCCTAAAGGCGGACAAGGCGGTGGTGCCGGTGAAGGTGACGCCAGCGATTCGGGCGAGGGACAAGATGAGTTTGTATTTTCAATATCAAAAGATGAATACCTTGATTTACTGTTTGAAGATCTAGAACTTCCTAACTTACAAGAGAACCAGCTTGATAAGTTAGTGCAAATGAAAACCCATCGCGCAGGTTTTTGTAGCGACGGCATGCCAAGTAATATTGACATTGTACGCTCTCTTCAAGGCTCGCTTGCACGGCGTGTTGCCATGAGTGCAGGTAAAAAACGCCGTTTAAAAGAGCTCGAAGAACAACTTGCTCTGCTGCTTGCTGGTCCACATAACGATAAAGCGGCAATTGCTTTATTACAAAAAGAAATTGCAGCATTAAAAGTGCAAATTAAGTCGGTTCCGTTTATTGATAACTACGATTTACGTTTTCGTAATTACGAAAAGCGCCCTCACCCCACCAGCAAAGCCGTGATGTTTTGTATTATGGATGTGTCAGGCTCAATGGATCAGCCAACAAAAGACATGGCAAAGCGTTTTTATATTTTGCTCTATCAATTTTTAACACGCAGCTATAAAGACATAGAAGTTGTTTATATTCGCCACCACACACAGGCTAAAGAAGTTGACGAACAAGAGTTTTTTTACTCCCAAGAAACTGGCGGTACCATTGTTTCGAGCGCTCTTAAATTAATGAACGAAATAATAAAAGAGCGTTATCACGCAAATGAGTGGAATGTATACGCCGCACAAGCCTCTGATGGCGATAACTGGGCGGATGACACGCCGCAGTGTGGTGAAATATTACGTAATAAGCTCTTAAGCGCAGTACGCTATTTTGCTTATATTGAAATAACCACTCGTGCTCATCAAAGCCTATGGCGCGAATATGAATCTATAACACACAGCCATAATAATTTCGCCATACAGCATATTCAAAGCGTTGAAGATATTTACCCAATTTTTAGGGAGCTATTTAAAAAAGGTCGTCAACAGCAAAACTCTGCATAGCCAAAAGCGAGGTAGTATTATGAATGATAAACGATTGAGTGATGGCCCAGATTGGACCTTTGATTTATTAGATGAGTACCAAGGTGAAATTGCCCGTGTTGCAGCTCACTACAGGTTAGACACCTACCCTAATCAAATTGAAGTGATAACCGCAGAGCAAATGATGGATGCTTATTCAAGCGTTGGTATGCCTATTGGCTACAGTCATTGGTCGTACGGTAAAAAGTTCATTCAAACAGAGCAAAATTATAAGCGCGGACAAATGGGTCTCGCTTACGAAATAGTGATAAATTCAGACCCTTGTATTGCGTACTTAATGGAAGAAAACACCCTACCTATGCAAGCGCTTGTAATGGCACATGCGTGTTACGGACATAACTCATTTTTTAAAGGTAATTACTTATTTAAAACCTGGACCGATGCAGGTTCAATTATTGATTACTTGGTATTTGCTAAAAACTACATAAGCCGCTGTGAAGAAAAGCATGGTATTACACAAGTAGAAGCCCTACTCGACTCATGTCATGCATTAATGAATTACGGGGTCGATCGCTACAAACGTCCACAACAAATATCGCTATTTGAAGAGCAAAAACGCCAACAAGAGCGCGAAGACTACCTTCAATCGCAAGTAAACGAATTATGGCGAACTATTCCTGAGCAACAGCAAGAAACCAAAAAGAAAGTTCGCCATTTCCCTTCTGAACCTCAAGAAAATATTTTGTATTTTATTGAAAAAAATGCCCCATTACTCGATTCTTGGCAACGTGAAGTGATACGTATTGTTCGTAAAATTTCGCAATACTTTTACCCACAAAAGCAAACTCAAGTAATGAACGAAGGCTGGGCAACTTTTTGGCATTACACCATCCTTAATCACTTATATGATGAGGGAAAGCTCACCGACTCTTTCATGTTAGAGTTTTTACAAAGCCACACCAACGTAGTTTATCAGCCACCTTATAACAGTAAGTATTATTCAGGCATTAACCCATATGCTTTAGGCTTTAATATGATGGTTGATATTCGCAGAATATGTGAACACCCAACTGAAGAAGATAAACGCTGGTTTCCTGAATATGCAGGTAGTAACTGGCTAGATACACTGTATTTTGCAATGGAAAACTTTAAAGATGAAAGTTTTATTAGCCAGTTTTTATCGCCTAAGTTAATTCGTGATTTTAAATTATTTACTATTATTGACCATACTAATAATCCCCATCTAGAAATTGGCGCAATACATAACGACAACGGCTATAAGGCAGTGAGAGAAGCACTCTCAGCGCAGTACAATTTAAGTAATCATGAGCCTAACATTCAAGTGTATGATGTTGATATTAGAGGTGACCGTTCATTAACCCTACGCTATGTACCTCATAACAATATTCCTTTAGCAAACTCGCACGAGGAAGTGCTTAAGCATCTTTACAGATTATGGGGCTTTAAAGTAAAACTAGAGCAAGAGTCAAATTCTGGTGAGGTTTCAATGATTGGTCAATGCCCAATAGATGACTCTCGACACACAACACAATAATGAAGGGCAATACAATTTCCATACTGATTGGATTTGCTCAGCAGATTGTAAAAAAATACGGTATTATTTAACCCTAAATTCTGGATATAAAAAATGACGCTTAAGCGTCATTTTTTATATCTTCGTAGGCTATTACTTTATTTCGCCCTGTATTTTTAGACTGGTACAGTGCTTTATCTGCAGCCTCTATCCAGCGCTCATGATTTTTAAAATCATTACTGCTACCAGCCAGCCCTATACTTACCGTCATTGTTATTTCAAAGTGTTTATACTTAACAGGGTTAGTTTCAATCAATACCCTTAAACGCTCAGCAAATACAAAAGCGCCTTCTTTATCTGTATCAAGCAATGTCACTGCAAACTCTTCACCGCCATAGCGCCCTGCAACATCAGTCTCGCGCAGCGTCGTACGTAGTAAGTTAGATAAGTGACGAAGCGATTCATCACCACAGCTATGACCATATTCATCATTTATTTTTTTAAAGTGATCAATATCAAACATTAATAATGTACTACAGCCACCACTTCGCTTAACTCTTAAAAACTCTTGGCGTAGCGTACCTTCCCAGTGTCCACGGTTTGCAAGCTGCGTTAAGCTATCTGTTTGACTTACTTGTTCTAATTTTTTATTTAACTCTTCAAGCTCTTTTTTATTTACCGCGACATCTGTTACATCATACAAAATAATACAAATGTGGCTAACTTCGCCCATCGTATTGGTAAGAGGGATGAATGTCGCATTTTGATACATGTAATCAGCTTTACCAGTAATAGGTCGATAATTTTTAAACCTAAAAATGTATGGCTGCTGCTCCCAAATCGTAAAAGAGCGGTTTTTTAAAACAAAAACCGACTCAGATTTACTTCTAAACCATTTTTCGTCTATTGCAGGAAATAAATCAAATAGATCTTTATCTTTTACTGCGCTTGGTAGAAGCCCTGAATGGTTTTCCATAAAACCATTCCATACACACACCTTATAATCCCTATCGAGTACCACAAGGCCTACATCAACGGTATTAAACATATCCATTAACCAATGGATCTCATTCATTTCTAAATCAGCGGCCATAACTTAATCTTCTAATAGGTAAGCAACTTTGTATTTCAAAGTTTTAAGTGAATCTTCAGTAAATAACAGCATGAGGTCGCAATTTATATCATGGTTTTCAATACCGTAACTAATCTCTATTGCAAGGGTGCGTTGCCAACGTGACTTGTTTGATTTAACCAACTCAGATACATCTCTGTGTTGGCCAAGTACAATCGGGTGCCCTTGGCTAAATGACATATCGAGCTGTTTTGAAAGACCCGTTAAAATCGCGCCTATCAAAATATTACTAATATCCATAAGCAACTCAAGTTCAACTTTATCGTTTAACTCGCCGTCATAGTTCATCAAAGAAGCTATTTCTTTAAAGCTTGAATCATTTAAAAGTAATAGCGCCTCGCCCGAAATACCACCGCCAATAAAGCCCTGGCACACACCCGATGTAGCTGCGTTATTATCTATAGACTGCAGCGCCATATCGAGTTCATTAACTTCCAAAATATTCACATTAGGAATTGGTAACTCTACAAATACATTAAGAAGACGTGCAAGTAAATCCCCAGCCTGCCCCATAGCAACGTTAGTTAGCTCTTGGTATATATCCCGAACATCAGGGTCGACTTGCTCTCCTAGCGAATGAGAGAGACGCTCACGCATGGCTTTATCTTTAATCCCATGGTGTTCAATTATGCTGGCTAGTTTTTCGGGAGAACATGGTTTTTGAATAAAATCGATAGCACCAAGCTCAAGCACTCTTTGGTGTGCACTTGGTTGTATATCACCAGAGACAACAACAGTGAGAATATTAAGCCCCTGTTCTTTCATAGCGATTAAAACTTCATAACCGTCCATTTCTGGCATGTTTAAATCGAGAAAAAGTATCTCTGGTTCAATTAACTTTATTTGCTTTATACAATCAACGCCGTCAAGTGCAAATTCAACTTTAATGTCCCAATCTTCAGGTAATGAGCGAGCTAGCTGACGCCTAGCTAATTTCGAGTCATCACATATTAATACCGATGTTGACATATTATCTCTCTGTTTCTAAACCAGTAATGAGCATTAAAATCATTTTATGATGGTTTTTATTTTTATTATTGAAGATATCTTTTGTAACTTCATGTTAATCAAAGTTTAGCATAGTTACAATTTTTATATTTCAGAGCTAATACCCACTCTATTAAGCAGGTTTAATCACTTGGTAACTAAAGCCCAGTATAATACACTGACGCCCATTGCGTTAATTTAAAAGGAAATACCTTATGTTACGTTCACTTGCCTTTGCTTTGAGTTCATTTTGTTCTGTGGCTATTGCAGCCGACTATCCAGAAAACACACTTGATGCAGGAAAAGTATCCGCACAAGGCAAACCAGTCACTTTATTAGGTCAAGGTATCTCAATTGGAGATAGTGCGCCAAACTTTAAAGTTGTTGATGACAACTTTATTCCAGTGACACTTGAGGATTATAAAGGCCAAGCTGTATTAATAAGTGTAGTACCCAGCCTAGATACCGGCATTTGTAGCCTGCAAACTAAGCACTTTAATGAAAAAGTAGCCTCACAATTCCCAAGTGTAGTTATGCTAACAATTAGTGCTGATTTACCATTTGCTCAAAAGCGTTTTTGCAAAGCTGAAAATATCGATAAAATCACTACGTTATCAGATTCTGTTTGGCGTGATTTTGGTCAGAAATACGGATTGATTATTAAAGATATGGGCTTACTAACGCGAACAGTCTTTATTTTAGATGAAAGCCATAACGTCATTTATAAACAGTTAGTTAGTAGCCTTTCAACTGAACCAGAATACAACAGCGTAATTGAGAAACTTAAAACATTGTAAAGTCCATTAAGTAGCACTAATTAAGCAATGCTAAATAGCCTTAAAACAAAAAACCGCCAATTGGCGGTTTTTTAATGTGCTTTTATAATTAACCTAAAAGTTCACCAAGTTGTTGGCTAACAGTTTCAACAGCTTGTGTACCATCTAGTTTATGGTATTGAGTATTACCAGCAGCCGCTTCTGCTTGATAGTAATCAACCAATGGCATAGTTTGCTCGTGGTAAATACCTAAACGTTTACGTACTGTTTCTTCAGTATCATCAGCGCGAACAATTAAGTCTTCGCCAGTTTCGTTGTCTTTACCTTCCACTTTTGGTGGATTATAAACAACGTGGTAAACACGACCAGAACCAGGATGAACGCGACGTCCGCCCATACGCTCAACAATGACTTCATCAGCCACGTCAAATTCAATAACGTGATCAACCACTACGCCATTTTCTTTCATTGCATCCGCTTGCGGGATTGTACGCGGGAAGCCATCAAGTAAAAAACCTTTCTCACAATCCGCTTTAGTAATACGCTCTTTAACTAAACCAATAATAATATCGTCAGAAATTAGTTGACCAGCATCCATTACTTTTTTTGCTTCTAGACCCAGTGGCGTGCCTTCTTTAATTGCCGCACGTAACATATCGCCAGTAGAAATTTGTGGAATACCGTATTTGTCCATTAAAAACTGAGCTTGAGTACCTTTACCTGCACCCGGCGCGCCCAAAAGAATAATGCGCATATTATTGTCCCCTAGTATGGATATTTATTTTAAAGCCTGAATTCTTCCACAAGCGCCGCCGATACTCAAGCAACTTATACTAATTGATGAGCCGTTGGGGTGTTTACAGGGCATTAAAAAAGGGAACACACGTTCCCTTTTATTTAAAGTACATAATTTATACTTTATTAACTGAGTAAATAGCTATTAGCTTATTTACTTAGTTCAAGCATCAATTTATTTAAGCGAGTAACAAATCCTGTTGGATCTTTAAGTGTACCGCGTTCTGCAAGTAGCGCTTGATCTAGTAAAACGTGTGACCACTGCGCAAACTTATCTTCATCTTGTTCGTCATTTAAGTGCTTAACAAGTTGATGCTCTGGGTTTAGCTCAAACACAGGTTTTGCTTCAGGGGCTGCTTGACCAACAGACTCCATTAGCTTTTGCATTTGTGAGCTCATGTCGTTGTCGTCGCTTACAACACATGCTGGAGAATCTGTTAAGCGGTGCGTAAAGCGCACTTCTTTAACGTCATCACCTAGTGCTGTTTTAATACGTTCAACAAGCCCAGCCATTTCTTTTTCAGACTCTTCTTGCGCTTTTTTAGTTTCTTCGTCGTCAAGCTTACCTAAATCTAAGTCACCACGTGTGATCGACTGTAGTTGCTTATCAGCAAATTCAGTTAGGTGACTCATCATCCACTCGTCAACACGGTCACTTAGTAGTAATACTTCAATGCCTTTTTTGCGGAAAATCTCTAAATGCGGTGAGTTTTTCGCAGCGGTGAATGTATCAGCTACTACGTAGTAAATTTTGTCTTGGCCTTCGTTCATGCGTTCAACATATTGCTCAAGCGACACATCTTGTGTTTGTGAATCAGTGTGTGTCGAAGAAAAACGAAGTAGCTTACAAATAGCTTCTTTATTGGCAGCATCTTCAGCTGGGCCTTCTTTCATTACTTGACCAAACTCATTCCAAAATACTTGGTAATCGTCAGCTTTGTTTTTAGCCATACGCTCAAGCATTTTAATAATACGCGATGTACACCCTTTACGAATAGCTTGCGTTACTTTGTTGTCTTGTAGAATTTCACGAGATACGTTCAGTGGTAAATCGTTTGAATCTAGTAAGCCTTTTACAAAGCGAAGGTAGCTTGGCATGAATTGCTCAGCATCATCCATTACAAACACACGTTGTACGTAAAGTTTTAAACCACTTTGACGTTCACGGTTCCATAAGTCGAAAGGTGCTTTTTTAGGAATATATAAAAGGCTAGTGTATTCAGTTTTACCTTCAACCTTATTATGTGCCCAGCTAAGTGGCTCTTCCCAATCATGGCTTACATGCTTGTAAAACTCTTTGTATTCATCATCAGAAAGCTCTGACTTATCACGCGTCCACAATGCAGTTGCACGGTTAATGCTTTCCCACTCACCTGGTACTGCTGGAATTTTTTCGCCGTCTTCGCCTTCAGATTCTGGCACTTCTGCTTTAAACATTTGTACTGGCGTTGAGATGTGATCAGAGTATTTAGTAACGATACTACGTAGGCGCCAGTCATCAGCAAATTCTTTTTCTTCATCGCGAAGATGTAAAATAATGTCGGTACCACGGCCTTCTTTTTCAATTTCTTGAAGTGTGTATTCGCCTTCACCTTGAGATTCCCACTCATAAGCGGTTGTTTCACCAGCTTTGCGTGTACGAACAGTTACTAAATCAGCAACAATAAATGCAGAGTAAAAACCTACACCAAATTGACCAATTAACTGTGAATCTTTACTTTGATCACCCGTTAAGTTTTTGAAAAACTCAGCAGTACCCGACTTTGCAATAGTACCTAATGAGCTAATGATTTCATCGCGCGTCATACCAATACCATTATCTGAAATGGTAATTGTATTTGCTTCTTTATCTGCACTAATACGAACACGTAAATCGGCATCACCTTGATAAAGGTCACCTTGAGATAATGCTAAAAAGCGTAACTTGTCTGCTGCGTCTGATGCATTTGACACAAGCTCACGTAAAAATATTTCTTTATTAGAATAAAGAGAATGAATCATTAAGTTTAATAATTGTTTTACTTCTGTTTGAAAGCCTAATGTTTCTTTTTGTGCTGCAGTCATTTATATATCTCCAATTTGCAAAGTGTCTGCGTTATGCACTTAATATGGGGTGAGGTGTTAGAACTTCAAGGGAAAAATTTAAAAAAGGTGAAACGAAAACAAAGAACCATTAATTTGTTTAAAACGAATGCGGACAATTAATATGAATCTTTTCACCAGTTGTTGGATGTTCAAAATATAAATCGCTGGCATGTAATTGTAACCGCCGTGCCATATGTTCACTTTGCGCACTTTTATATAAATCACAGCCTAAAATTGGGTGCCCTATAAACTGGCTGTGTATTCGTAATTGATGGGTACGCCCAGTAATAGGTGTAAATTGCACTAAGGTTCTGCACGGCTGCCTGAGCCGCTCAAGTACTTTATATTCACTCAGCGCTGTTTTACCTGTCGATTGGCAAATTTTAACACGCGGAAAAAGCAGTTTATCTTTTGCAATTGGCGCAGTAATTTGCCCTTCATCAACAGCCAAGCATCCCTCTAACATGGCTACATAACGCTTTTGAATAGTACGCGCTTGAAATTGCTTATTAAGGTGCTTTGACGCAATCGCGTTTAACCCAACAATCATAATGCCCGATGTGCCCAAATCTAGCCGATGCGGTAACTTAGCCTCTGCAAATGCAGCTGTTAAGCCCTTTTGACCATTTACTAAGCGGTAATGCACTGAGTCCCAATTAAGCGGATTTTTACCTGATAAGCTTAATAGTCCACTGGGTTTATTGATCAGTAAAATATCGTCATCTTGATATAATATTTCAATAAACCCGTCGCACTTAGGGGCTACAAAATCATCAACTATAATGGGTTGTTCTGAAGGTGTTTGCGATGTTGAGTTAGCCATTAAGTTAATCATTAAATTAGTCACTATCTTTTGAATGAAGCGCTTTTAAAGCCAATACTTTTTCACGTAAATCATCTGCTACTACTTTATCAGCAGCAATCGGGGCACCGACTGCAACCGACACCAAAGACCATTTTAATCGAGGCAATTGCCACTTAGCTTTACGACTAAAAATGCTGCCCCATAAACCACCTAAGTGCACAGGAATAACGGGCACAGGTGAGCGCTCAATAATGCGCTCGATTCCACGGCGAAAAATATCCACTGAGCCGTCACTGGTTAGTTTTCCTTCAGGGAAAATACCAACAAGTTCGCCTTTATTAAGCGCAGCAGCTACTTCGTCAAAGGCTTTTTTAAACGCTTCTGGATTGGTTTTTTCACTGTTAATGGGAATAGCCTTAGCCATTTTAAATAACCAATGTAGGGCCGGCGAATAATAAATAGGGGCAAATACCATAAACCGGATAGGCCTTGGTGATGCGGCTAAAATAAACATCCAATCAACAAAGCTGACATGATTACACACGACAACCGCAGCGCCTGCATCAGGTATATTACTTTCACCTTTTGTACGCACTCTGTACATACAAATAGCTAAAATATATATAATAAATCGTAAAAAGAACTCTGGTACTTTGGTATAAATATAAACAGAGATAAGCAAGTTTAGCCCAGCAAGTAACAGTAGCAACTCTGAAATACTCCACTGAAAAACAGACAGCGTTACAATACTTAAAACAGCACTGCCCACCATAAACAGTGCATTTAATACATTGTTAGCCGCTATAACTCGTGAGCGACTCGACTCTTCAGTACGCTGTTGAATAAGCGCATACAGCGGTACAGTGTAAAAACCAGAGCCAATACCAATGCCTGCCATCCATACAAAGTGCCACACCATATCGCCTGTTTTTAATAGCTCCTGAAGCGTCATTAACTCAGGGTGTTGAGGTAAATAAGAGCTAATGGCTGGCTCTTGGCTCAGTAAGTATAAAAACAAGGTAATTAAGATAGCGCCAAAAGGCACAATTCCTAATTCTATTCGAGAGCGAGAAAGCTTTTCACACAGTAACGAACCAATAGCAATACTTAGTGAAAACACAACAAGCGCGCTAGTTACAACCAGTTCATCGCCGCCCATTGTGTGTTTTACATAATTTGGTAGGGACGTTAAAACGATGGCACCAATTAACCAAAACCAACTGATCCCAAGTACTGATTTACCAACCGATTCTGTTTGCGAATTAAGTGCTGAAAATACGTTTTTTGTCGATGAAAATATATTATAGGTAAATTTTAAGTTAGGCTCGTTTGCTTCACTAGTGGGTATAAAGCGACTGCTCACATAACCCATCACGGCCAATACTAATACTGCAATACTTATAAGCGTAGGCCCTACTGATTGAGTAATATAATAAGTGCCAAAAATTGTACCCATTAGTATCGCCACAAACGTGCCTGATTCAACCAAACCATTCGCTTTTGTTAATTCATTCGGTGCTACGTGCTGCGGTAAAATAGAATATTTTAATGGACCAAAAAACGTACTTTGCACGCCCATTAAAAATACGGTGGCTAACATTAGCCACACATACTGAGTTAAAATAGAAACTGCCCCAACAACCATAATAGGGATTTCACATAGTTTTACGATTCTAATCAATTTTGATTTTTCTGTTTTTTCTGCAAGCTGCCCTGCCATCCCTGAAAATAAAAAGAACGGAAGAATAAATAACCCAGCAGCAATATTTGAATAAAGTGCGCCATCTGCAAGCGTTGCAGCCTGAAATATTAATAGAATAAGCACTGATTGCTTATACACGTTATCGTTTATCGCTGAGAAAAACTGCGTAATAAAAAGCGGTAAAAAACGCTTACTACCGAGTAATGCACCTTGATAGGGTTGGTTATCTTTCATTGTATTCCTTACTAATTAGAGACATAGCCCAAAAATAAATTAGATTGTTTTTAAGCTTACCTTAAAAACGAAAAAGCCTACATGATTTAATCATGTAGGCTTTGGTAATTTGTTTTCAAATAGTGACTTAGAGCTAGTCTTGAGTAACTAGGCGCCTGCCGCTAAAGGCATGCATAAGTGTTCTACCATCTACTAAATCAAGCTCACCTCCCACAGGAATACCATGGGCAATACGTGAAGCGCCTACTTTGTATTTATGACAAAGCTGAGCAATATAATGTGCGGTAGTATCGCCTTCAACCGTAGGGTTAGTCGCTAAAATAACCTCATTAATATCGCCTTGAGCAAGCTTTTGCTCTAAAACATCTAAGCCAATCTCTTTAGGACCAATACCGTCTATTGGCGATAAGTGACCCATTAATACAAAGTATAGACCTAAATACTGACCTGTTTGCTCGATGGCAAGTACGTCAGTAGGCGATTCAACAACACATAATATACCGCTGTCTTGGCGTTTTGTACTTAAACAAATATCGCACTGAGCTTGTTCGCAAAAAGTACGACAAGACTGACAGTGCCCTATGGCGGTCATTGCTTTAGTGAGTGCATTGCCCAGCTGAGTGCCTCCCTTTCGGTCGCGCTCAAGCAGGTGAAAAGCAATACGTTGCGCTGACTTTGGACCAATGCCAGGTTGACAGCGCAGTGCTTCTATAAGCTGATTTAAACTATCTGAAAGTTGCATTATTGACTTAAAACGGCATTTTCATACCTGGTGGTAATTGCATACCGCCAGTTACTTTACCCATACGCTCTTGTGTTTCTTCTGCAACACGGCGAACAGCATCGTTACATGCTGCTGCAAGTAAGTCTTCAATCATGTCTTTGTCGTCTTCCATCAAGCTTTCATCAAGCTGAACACGACGTACATTGTGGTTACCAAGCATAGTTACTTTAACTAAACCTGCACCAGCTTCACCAACAACTTCAAGAGTTGCGATTTCGTCTTGGGCTTTTTGCATGCGATCTTGCATTTGCTGCGCTTGCTTCATCATGTTGCCCATTCCACCTTTAAACATAACTTTCTCTCTTTCTTTTAATACATTAATTAACATGAACATAAGGGCGATTGTAAGTAATTACAATGCCTGAATACTGTTTTCGTCAATTTCGGCGCTAAATACTTGCTGAAATTGTACTATGTTTTCATCCGATGTGATCACATCGATTGCTTGTTGTTGACGTCCTGCATCTATTTTTTGCTGAATAAGATAAGGAGAATCAATAACTCCCTTAGCAAAATTAATACTTAACGACACGTTATGCTCATAAATACTCGACAATGCGGCATCTAATCTTTGGCGAAGCATCGGTGTATCTAAATGCTTTTGTGATTCATCAACGTCTATATGTAAGCTGTTGCCTTGCTTGGTAAATATTGAATGCAACGCAAATTGGCGCATACGACCACCCAGTCCCATACGTTTAATTAAATAAGCCCATTCATCTTGTTGATGTGCAAATCTAATTTCACTAATTGGACTTTGAAAATCATCAGGCACGGGAACGCTAATTTCCTCGGGCGCTGCTTCAGGTACTTTTTGAGGGTTTATTTGCTCAAGTAGCTCTGGCGCTAGATTTTCGGTAATTGTTTGATGCTTTTCTTTAAAATCAACTTTTCGTGCTGGTTTTGTATTAGCGTGACCATGTGCCTGGCTTTCGCTCCCTGTTAGTGGGAGCTCATGCTTTTTTTCACTTGCATCTGCACTATCATTCACCCAAGGTGGGGGATCGCTAGGTGCTACGTTTGTAACGCTGTTGAGCTCGTTTGTATTTTCAGCGGTGCTATCTTGGTTAACACTTTGAGCTTTAGGCATTCTTGCGTGATGCTCTGGCTTTTTAGCGGGTGCTTGGTTTGGCTGCGCTGCTACATTATTTGCAGAGGTGCTTGTACTCTTGCTTGATAACCTACCCGCACCGGATATGTTTCTATCACGTAAAATACGAGCAATGGCAGATTGCGCCTGCGCTTCTTGTTCAGCTATTGGCGTACTTGCATTGTGATTTGTTAAGGGCTCTGGTGAAGACTCTGAGTTTGCAGTAGGTGCAGGGTTAAAACCCTGATCTACAGCGCTACTCATTATATCGTCAAATTGCGAGGCCAGCGTTTGTTCAGCATCACTATGGAGCATATAAGCTTCATCTTCACTTTGTCGCTGGGCTTGAGCATCTGAAACAACATTGGTTTGTGGTTGCTCTTTAGCTAAAGCCTGTTGCTTTGAAGCGTTTTCACTTTGTTGAACCGGTTGCTCTACTGCAACTTGGGCAGGCTCATTATTACTTTGCACGACTTCATTATTTGATGACTGAGCGGCTGCGTTAGCTGAAGGCTCTATCTCAACGGCTTTAGGCTGCTCTGCATTGCTAACTGGCTTAATATTATTTACTGGAGCACTGCTTTGGCCAGCTACGGTGTTTTGCGATGTTTTATTTTTATTTAATATATCTCGCAGTGCATTTGCACGGCCTTGTTTATTTGGGGCCGGCTCTTCGTTTGCTGTGTGTACAGTTTGTTGCGCGTCTGTAGGCTTAAATGCTAATAATCTTAGCATAATCATTTCAAAACCTAAGCGAGGCTCTGGTGCCCATTGTAAATCTTTTTTACCATTTAACAGTAACTGATAATAAATTTGAATTTGTTGTGAGCTCGTATGTTGTGCAACATGAGCAATATAATCTACATTTTTTTCATCTAGCCCTGCCGCTTCTGGCACTAACTGGGTTAGTTGGGTCAAATGCGTAAGTGCAATTAAATCATCAAGCAATGCCACATAATTAGGATTACGACTTGCCACCTGCGCAATCTCATCCATTAGCGCAGCGCCATCTTGTGCAAGTAATGCTGCAAGCAAGCTTTGGCTATAATGAGTATCCATTAAACCAAGCATTGTTTGTACTGCTTGATTATTAATATCACCATTTGTTTGCGCAATAGCTTGGTCGGTTAAGCTAAGCGCATCACGCATACTGCCATCAGCGGCTTTTGAAATAATGCTAAGTGCATCGGTATCAAAGCTAAGCTGTTCTTGAGTAAGTACGTGTTCAAGCTGTGTTTTAATCTCACTTTGCGACAAGGCATTTAGATTGAATTGTAAACAGCGAGATAAAATAGTAACTGGTAGTTTTTGAGGATCGGTGGTCGCCAATAAAAATTTCACATGCTCTGGTGGCTCTTCAAGCGTTTTTAAAAGCGCATTAAAGCTGTGCTTAGAAAGCATGTGAACTTCATCGATTAGGTATACTTTATAACGTCCACGCGTTGGTGCATATTGAACATTATCAAGTATTTCGCGAGTGTCTTCTACTTTTGTACGAGAAGCCGCATCTATTTCGAGTAGGTCAATGTAGCGCCCTGCTTCTATATCCAAACAGCTGCTACATTGTCCACACGGATTTGCAGATATACCTTCATCGCAATTTAAGCTTTTAGCAAAAATACGTGCAATGGTGGTTTTACCTACACCGCGGGTTCCAGTGAATAAATAAGCGTGATGCAGTCTATTTTGCGTAAGCGCATTTACAAGCGCTTGCTTAACATGAGACTGCCCAACCAATTCATGAAAGGTTTGAGGACGCCATTTTCTCGCTAGAACCTGATAACTCATCGATTACTCGCCTTCGAATTCAACCAATTTTAGGATTTTAATACCCATTTTTTTGATGCGCTGCTCGCCACCAAGTTCTGGTAGTGATACAACAAATGCTGCATCTGTGGCTTCGCCACCTAGTTTATTAACTAACTTAGCAGTGGCTTCAATTGTGCCACCAGTTGCTAATAAGTCATCAACTAGTAATACTTTGTCGCCAGGTACAATTGCATCTACATGCAGTTCTAGCGTGTCTTCACCGTACTCAAGTAAGTAATCTTGGCGAATAACTTCGCGTGGTAACTTACCTGGTTTACGTACTGGAATAAACGGAATGCCTAACGCGTAAGACAATGGCGCACCAAAAATAAAACCACGTGATTCTGTGCCTATGATTTTAGTAAAGCCCTGATCTTTATATTCTGCGATAAACGCGTCAATAGTTGCTTTAAAGGCTTCTGGATTTGCCATTAAAGTGGTTACATCGCGAAACATAATGCCCGCTTTTGGATAATCAGCAATTGTAGTTATGCTGTTTTTGATAATTGCTGGTGTTACTTGAGTCATAATTTTAACTGCTCAATTGTTTATATTACAAAGCAGGTGATTATAACCTTAACTAACCTTTAATTGCGAGTTTGGCGTTATTATAAAAGAAGTATTAAATATGGAAGGGGTAATTAAAATAAAGTGGTTCAAGGCTGAAGTTAGCAACAGCCTTAATAAACGCTATACATTTTACGTTAAGCTAGTGATCCAGCCTAATATTGCATTTAAACAACCAATCCCTGCAAATACAGCTAAAAAAGCAAGAAAGTAAGTAGCGTTGAACGGATCTTTAAAGTCTTTATCATCTGACATTGGTACAACCTTTTATTAAGCACGGCAAGTAAGGCTGCCATAATAGACGATGTAAAATCATCAATAAAGACCTTAGTCTTGATTTTTTGTCACAATTACCCCTCGTTCAACCATAGCATTAAGAGTAACCAGTGCACCTTGAGTAATTTGCTCTGCATTAAATTGTGGTGCATGAGCTAATACCTGTTGGCAGACGTTGTCAAATGTCGCGCCTTCGCTTGCCTCTATGATTGACAATAGCAAAGCTGTCATCGCATTCGTAGCCAGAAATTGAACGTCGTCATTTTCGTCTCTATATACAACAAAATAATTAGGCTGAGGTGATGGCTCTTTTGGTTTAAAGCGATTGCTAATATTTTGAACCGGAAATTGATAACTTAAATTTCTTGCCGTTTTCGATAAATATAAAGCTGAACTAGTGAGCGCTGTTGTTTGTAATTTTTTCTCTTGCTCATCTTCGTGTGCAATGGATACATCTAGCTCTACCCATTCATAATGGGCAAGCTCAAGCATAAACACGGGATCGTATTTTTTCATTTTATAATCACTTGATAAGTAATTAATAAACTCCCCTGCTATGTCTAAAAAGTACGGCGAATGACAATCATATTCGCTAAAAAACTGGCGTACGAGGGCTTGCCATTGCTTCTGGGTATATAACGTTTTTAATACCGGAAAACCTGATGATATAAAACCTTCAATGTTATTAAAAAATAGGTCGCGATAAATAGCCATACGCCTGTCTTCGATACCGCTGGGCTTTTTATTTTTTTGAGGCTCGCGAATATGCGCCATAAATTCGTTTTGTATTTCAATAAAGCTCATAACTAGGCACTCTTTTAATGTTGATAAAGGCTTATATTAAGCTCGTTGTTTTGAAACAGTTGAATCAAAGTGTTTAGCTTGTAGATCATGAATTATATCTAACTCTTTGGTTAAAACATTCATGGTAGGAATATTAAAATCGCGCTCAAGCAAGGTTGGAAATACGCCATGCACTTCGTATGCTTTATCGAGTAGCTCCCAAACAGGATCAATCACATCAGCGCCATGTGTATCAACAATTAAGTCATCAGCCTCATTATAATGGCCAGCAACATGCCCATAGGCTATACGATTAGAGGGTAACCCAGTTAAAAATGCTTGCGCGTTGTAGCCATGATTTATCGAATTAACATAAATGTTATTCACATCAAGTAAAAGCTTGCAGTCAGCTTGCTCTAAAATAATATTCGTAAATTCAAGCTCTGATAATTGCTGTCCAGGAGCACCATAATAGGAAACATTTTCTATCGCAATTTGCTGCTCTAGTATGTCTTGAACTTGTTTAATGCGAGGTACAACATGTGCTATGGCATCTTGTGTAAATGGAATGGGCATTAAGTCATACATATGCCCTGTACCGGAGCAGTAACTTAAGTGCTCACTAAAAATTTTTATATTGTGCTCTTCAAAAAACACTTTTAAAGACTTAACAAATTCAACATCAAGAGGTTCGGGAGAACCGATAGACAGTGATAATCCATGACACACAAAATTATTAGCATCGGTTAATGTTTTAAATTGCTTTTTAAAGCGTCCACCCAGTTTTAACCAGTTCTCTGGCGCAACTTCTAAAAAGTCTACTTGATTAGGTACATGCTCAAGCAGCTCATCAAGCATTTCTCGTCGTAGGCCAAGGCCCACCATCCCAAAATCTTTACTTTGAGTTTGTATCATAACTACCTCTAACTTAACAAAAAAGGGCCTTAGGGCCCTTTTAGCATAACTTATTTAGAATAAGATATTAACGGCCACCACATTTACCTTCGCCGCACTTACCTTCTTTTTTAGTTTTTTTAGCGTCGCCGCCACATTTACCTTCACCACATTTGCCTTCTGTTTTAGCTTTTGCGTCTTTTGCATCGCCGCCACACTTACCTTCGCCGCATTTACCTTCTTTTTTATCTTTTGCGTCGCCACCACATTTGCCTTCGCCGCATTTACCTTCTTTTTTACCTTTTGCATCGCCGCCACATTTGCCTTCGCCGCATTTGCCTTCTTTTTTATCTTTTGCGTCGCCACCACATTTGCCTTCGCCGCATTTACCTTCTTTTTTATCTTTTGCGTCACCGCCACATTTGCCTTCACCGCACTTACCTTCTGCAGCATCTAATTGGTAACCTGTTACTAGTTGTTGAAACTCAAATGGGTTAGCTTGTACATCTGCAGATACAAAACTTGCAGAGCCAACTACTACTGCACCTAAAGTTAACGCGATTGTATTTTTTTTAACTGTATTCATTTTATGACTCTCTTTAATCAAGGATTGTAAATCTCAGCAATAAAAATGTATTTTTAAATTGCTTGTATGCTTAAGTAGACCCGTACAAAAATAAAAACTTTCATTTATTTTCATAATATTTACTTTTGCAATTTATACATCAAATATGGGCGGTAATTACAGATTTATCAATGTGTGATTTACAGGTAAACTATGCCTCCAGTTTTTTATCAAAATTAATCTCTTTATGAAACTTGTTTTAGCACCTATGGAAGGTGTCGTTGATTTTAAAATGCGCCAATTACTCACAGACATTGGTGGGTTCGATTTGTGCGTTACAGAGTTTGTAAGAGTGGTTGAAACATGCTTACCTGACAAAGTTTTTCATCGATTTTGCCCTGAACTACATAATAATGGATTTACACGAGCAGGTACTCCTGTGCGTGTTCAATTACTCGGTCAAGAAGCAAATCCGTTAGCCGAAAATGCAATAAGAGCAATCGCATTAGGGTCCCATGGGGTCGACCTAAATTTTGGTTGCCCAGCAAAAACAGTTAATCGTAGCCGAGGGGGGGCTGTACTGCTTAAAGACCCTGACCATATGTATACGATTATTAAAGCAGTCCGAGATGCTGTAGATGATAAACATGAAGTAAGTGCAAAAATTCGCTTAGGCTTTGATGATGACAGTAACAGCCAAGAAATTGTTGATGCTGTGGTAAGTGCAGGTGCAAATAGTGTAGCTATTCACGCCAGAACCAAACGAGATGGTTATAACCCGCCAGCTTATTGGGAAAAAATTCCACCAATAATAAAAGGTAAGAATATTGCCGTTGTTGCCAATGGTGAAATTTGGCAAGTAGAGGACGCAATGCTTTGTCAAAAACGAAGTGGGTGCACTGATTTAATGCTTGGTCGTGGCGCCCTTTCGCACCCTGATTTAGCAAAAAAAATTAAAGCTCATGTAAATAATGAGCAATATGATAGCCTTGAGTGGGAGCATATTATTTATCACTTAATTCACTCAGCTATTCATCAAGACCCCGCGAAGGATGAAAAATACTTTGCTTCACGTACTAAACAATGGCTTGGTTATCTAAAACGCCAGTACCCGCAAGCTATCGATTTGTTTGATGAAATCAGACGTTTAAAAAGTAAAGAAGATGTGGCGAGCGTATTAAATAAATATGCCAAAGCACCTCAACTTGATTCAAATCATAACGACTAACTTAAAGACTCTAGATAATATCAGAATAACGTAAAGCCCATTTAATAAGGTTGTACTGATAATGCATCATCAAAAAAGACTTAACGATGAAATAGCACAAGTTAAATTAAATATATTAACCATGCTTTCTAAATCAGCTTACCCTGCACATCACCATTTAATACAAATTTTAGCTGATACAGCAAATAATGAATGGTTAGACTGCGCAGCAGAGAAGTTAGGCCCTGAGTATGCACTTTTAATCAGTCGCATGACCAAACTAGAAGCCGCACTAAGTCAAATAGAAATTGCCCAGTATGGCTACTGCTGTGATTGTGAAGAAAAAATATCAGCTAAGTCACTTGAACTAGACCCCGCAACTCAACGGTGTACAAAGTGCGCACAATAAGCGCACTTTCAAATCATTATATAATGTGTTGTATAAAGCTAAATGATTGCCCTGGGTAGAGAATTATATCTTCAACCAAGTACTGGGCCTCTTCTGGACTAATTTGTAGGCGCTTTATAAGGTTTACCTTTGCTTGAGGCAAAGTCCACGCATGGTAGTGAATACCTATATCTGATTCCATCATCGCAAGCATCAATGTTTTATCTTTATTAGACATATCCATAGCGCTCGCCATTGCAGGTAAGTCTTGATAGTTAGCCTGCCAATCTAAGCCTTCTATTAATTTTTCATCAGATAAATACTGAACTAAAAACGATTTTTGGTGAGAAGTTGGCAGCTTACTGTCGAATGCAACACGATCTAATACTTTTATTTTTTCGTTTAAAAGAGTAACCCATTCTAACGGTGAATGTACTTCGCCACTAAAGTAATTAAGTTTGCTCTGATACCACTGAGTGCCATTTGGCAGACCTCTTAGACCCACACTTCCTCTTGGCTTATAACTAGCTAAATAATCGCTAAAAGCTCTTATATGGCTTTTAAGCGCTGGTTGAACATGGTTACTTGCTATCGCACTTAATACATAGCTTTGTAACAATGTAAGTTCAACCTTGTTCAGCTTTAAATTGCTTTGTTGAGCACTGTCTAGGGTATCTTGGGTTAACTTGAGCCAAGTAATAACATTATCCGGTGTGTTTTTTGAGCCTTCAAAAGCGAGCATGTTTTCTAAAACATTTACTTGGGCTGGCCAATTAAAGTAGCGTTCAGGGAAACGCTCTGCAATTACCAAATAGTTTACTTGCGCAATTTGATTTAGATTAAGCTCCATACCCATTAGGCTCTGATAAATAGTATGGCGTTTTGTTAAGTAAGCATCAGAGAAAACCAATTGATCTTTTTCAATGTTATTGCCTTTAGTAGCACCTGTTTGTACAAGCGCCATGTTTAAAGCTTTTAAAGCGACTTGTGCGTCCTCAAACGACTCATAAGGTTGAGGCTGCTTTGAACATGCAGCTAAAAATAGGCACAGTAGTGATGATAAAAAGAGCTTTTTATACATAGTAGTTCCAATAAAAAAAGCCCCAGAGGGGCTTTTTATAAGTTGCTTAAGCTAATTAAAATTAAATTTTAACACCGTTGCGAGCGGCTTTATCTTTAATATATGTAGACCAACCTTTTGCAAACTTACGTGTGCGAGGGTCATCCATAGCTTTAGTAATTGCAGCATATGCTTGCTTATACTTACCTTGGTAGTAATACGCTTCAGCTAAATCTGAATAAATTGTGCCTTTTTTGTCAGAGCCAAGCTCTAATGCTTTGTTCAAGCGAACAATAGCAGCACTGAATTTTTCAGATTGTAAAAGTAATGAACCTGCTTTGCGGTAAAGCTCAGCGTCGTCATCAAATTTAGCAGCATCTTCGTAGTACTTAGCAGCTTTTTCTAAATCTTTAGAACGATGGTAATTACTCGCAATCGCGCTAACATTCTGCTTTGTACGTTCTACTTTTTCACTCTTAATGGCCTTTTCTAGCGTTACAGCTGCTTTATAAGGGATCTCATTTAGAGAGTAAAAGTTAGATAAGACTTTATACTCAACTTCATTTTCAAAGTAACCATTCTTGTATGCAACTTCCATAGTTGCTAAACCTTTAGAATAATCTTCAGTTTGTAGGTAATATTTACCTAAGCTAACCCAAGCTTTTTTATCATCAGGCCATACACGAACAATTTCTTCGCCAATTTTAACCATGTTTGCATAATCTTTAAGCTCAAAGTATGCGCCAAGTTTTAATTGGTAAGGGCCTTTGTTAGGCTCTTTTTGAAGTTTTATTGCCTTATCTGCTGGTTCAAAAACATCACGGTATTGCTCTAACTGATAGTTAGCTTGAGCAATACGTGTATAAACCGTAGGGTCCTCTTCACCGGTAAAGTCCATCCAAGCTACATATGCTTTTTTAGCTTCTTGGAACTTTTCTGTACCAGCGTATAAGTCACCTAACAACTTAAGAGTTTGTTCTTGATCAGCAAAGTTTAAAACATCAGGTGCAACGGCTTGCTTAGAGTACTTGATCGCTTCGTCATACTTTTCTTTTTGAGCGTACATGCTACCTAAGTAACGATTTACGGTCGCTTTATCAAAGTCATTCGAAGGCTCGATTTCTCTAAGCAAAACAATTGCTTCATCAACTTTTTCTTCGTTGTACAAATCAAATGCTTTAATTACTTTTTTACCAGTACGCTCGCCCATGATTTTAGTTTTTGCTTTTTTACGCTCTTCAATCTTTGCGTAATCCGGCGCTGCTAAAACAGATGCACTTAAAGTAGCACCCGACACAGACATAAGAATTGCAAGAGCAGTTACTTTAGAAAAATTTCTCATTACTCGCCTCCTTAGTTGCCTTGGTTAAGTTTAAAGTCTAATTGAACTTGTAAACCTGGTTGTTTCTGTGGTTTTCCGTCAATGATCTTAGGACGGTACTTCCACTTACGCAGTGCACGTTTAGCTTCACGGTCAAAGATACGTTTCGGTTCTGCGTCAATTACTTCAACGTCAGTTACTCCACCTAGCTCATCAATTGTGAATGAAAGTTGAACCCAACCTTCTTTACCATCACGTGCTGCTTGCGTTGGATATTTTGGTTCTATACGAACGATAGGTGTCGCATCACCATCTCGTCCAAATGCACCAGGACCACTTAGTCCACCTGCCGAACTACCAACATCAATGCTTCCCATATTAAATGACATAGCACCAGGATTTGGATTATTATTTTCCGGCTGTGGCGGCTGCGGTTTAGGCGGCTGCTTTGGCGGTGGCGGAGGAGGAGGCGGTACACGCTTCCTCTCCTGCACCTTAGATTCAGGCGGATTCGTCATTATTTCGACTATGATCTGCTCTTTTTGTTCCGTATTACGGTCAGCCCCACCAGAGATGAGGAATGCCATGAAGTAGAACAAGCCGAAAGTAACTGCCCCACCTGCAATCAGTGAAAACAGAAAACGAATCATTACTGATCTCCAGCTATTGAAATTCTCAGGTTATCACCCGTCGCTTTAATCTGGTCCATAACTTTAACCACTACGCCGTGTTTTGCTTCTTTATCAGCTTGCAAAATTACAACTTCAGTAGGTTGTTCTGCTAATAAACTTTCGATTTTTGCTGAAATACGTTCAACATCAACCTGCTGTTTATCAATCCAGATCTCGCCGTTACTACGAATAGCAATAAAAATGTTAGCATTTTTTTGCTTAGTAGCTTGAGCCGCTTTAGGTTTATTGACCTCGATACCAGCCTCTTTAACGAACGATGTAGTTACGATAAAGAAAATAAGCATGATAAATACGATGTCAAGCATTGGCGTCATATCAACCGCTGCTTCTTCTTCTTCACGAAAACGTTGTTTACGTGCCATATTTAATTCTCTCTCTAGTGATGAGGCATACTATCAATAAGTTTGGCTTTCACCATTTTAGCTTTTGTCTCAAGACGTGAGCTAAAAAATACTCCAGATAGTGCCGCAACCATTCCAGCCATTGTTGGGATTGTTGCCATTGAAATACCTGATGCCATTAAACGTGCGTTACCCGTACCCTGGTTGGCCATGGTTTCAAAAACCGAGATCATACCAGTAACAGTACCAAGTAAACCTATTAAAGGACAAACAGCTACTAATGTCTTAATCAACAACATACGCTGATCTAATTTTTCAGACGCTTCAGAAATCCATGCTTCACGGATTCTGTGTGCGTACCAAGACGTAGTGTCTTGGCGGGCATCCCACTTTGCTACAATTTCTTTCGCTGTGCGAGGAAATTCTGCAAGTAGGAACCAATAGCGCTCAATCATTAAAACCCACATAAGAAAGAGTGCTATCGCGACCACGTATAAAACCTGGCCGCCTGTGCCAACAAAATCCCTGATAGATTCCCATATCTCCATCAGGACTAGCATTAGGCTTTCTCCTTCTCCGCGTGAGTAGCAACGATACCCGCGCTTTGCTCATCAAGGATGTGTAATACCGACTTACTACGACCAGCTACAAGAGCATGAAGTAGAATTAGTGGTAATGCAGCAATTAGACCTAGCGCTGTAGTTACAAGTGCTAGAGAGATGTTACCTGCCATGATCTTCGGATCACCCGTACCGAACAATGTGATTGTTTGGAACGTTAAGATCATACCGATTACTGTACCTAGTAGACCTAGTAACGGTGCGATTGCAGCAAGAATCTTAATTATATTGATACCAGCTTCAATGCGTGGCGTTTCACGTAGAATCGCTTCATCAAGTTTAAGCTCAAGGTTTTCAACATCTTGGTTCTTGTTGTCATGGTACACTTTAAGAATACGACCCAGTGGGTTATTTGTATTCGGTGTAGCAACATTTTTAAGCTGGCTCTTAATCTTACTAGTAGTAAGTGTAAGGTCAACAAAGCGGATTAGAGTAATTAGCATACCTAGGCCAAGTAAAGCCGTGATGATATAACCAACTACACCACCTTGATGGAAGTATTCCATAAGGGTCGCTTTTTGAGTGTTGATACGTAAGATAGCACCACGAGTCGGATCTATGTAAACACCAGCGTAGTTATCTGGTGATGTATTTTCTAGAGCCGTGATACCGTCTAAGATATAACCGTCTGGTTGCTTACCTAGAGGCTGGATAGACTTAGTCTCTGGTGAATAAATTAAGTAACCATCGTCTGTAACTAAGTTAAAGTTACCGATACGTGTTACTTTTTTCATTGACGGGTTACCGTCAAGACCAGCAACTTCAGTTTCAAAAGTTGAAACTTTAGCTGATTCTGTCATTTCAGTTTGAAGTGAAATCCAAAGTTCTTCAAGTTCGCGAACTGTAGGAAGTTCTTTAGCAGCTGCTAACGAACGTAAGATTTCAGCGCGACCTGGTTTTTCAGCACTAACTAGTGACGCTTCGATAGAACCGATAGCATCTTGAGCTGCACGACGTACAACACCAAACATCTCACCTAAAGTACCTTGGGCACTTTGAAGAGCTGCTTCTTTTTCAGCTAGCGTATTTTCGTTTTGTGCATATTGCTTAGCTAAGCTTTCACCACGAGACTTCTCAGAAGCAAGTTGGCTTTTAGCTTTGTTAAGTAATGCTTGCTTGTCAGCACGTTCTGATAAGAACTCTTGCTCACGTTGCTTATTGATTTTACCTTCAGAGATACGCTCTTGCTTTACTTGCTCAAGAATTTTATCTAGAGCTCCAGTATTTGCATGTGCATTAAGCGCGGTACCTGCAGAAACAGTTAGTACTGCTGCAACAGCAAAACCTTTAAATAGTTTCTTCATTATTGATTACTCCGCGCCAAAGATAGGTAGTTTAACAAGTTCTAATGTCGCTTGCTTACGCGCCATACGAATAACTTCTTTAACAGGTTTTAGGTATTCTTCGCCTAATTCTTTCCACTGTTTAGTGTTGTTATCCCACACCCAAGCATGTTTCAAGTCAAAAGACTGAGCAACGTAAGTGATACGACCTAACTGACCGATATCAACGTTAATGCTTTTACCATCAACTTCTAGAGTACCTTGTGAAGCAGATACAAGAGAGCTGTATGCTGTTTCAATAGTGTAAGCTTCAAGTACTTGACGGAATTTTTCAGACGTCGTTACAGACGCAGAAACCATGATCTCACGTAGTCTTTCAACACGTCCTAAACGCGTTTCAAGATTAAATGGAACGTCCGCTTTGATGAATTGCTCAAGCGTATCGATCATGCGATACATCAAAGGCACAACGTTTTGTTTAGTGTTATCAATAGTCGCGATTTGACGATCAAACGATTCAATTGAAGCGTTTTGGCTATCAACCAAGCGCGACACGTGATCGTTATACACTTTCATAAGTTCAGTCTCATCAACAACGCTACGGTACTCAGCGATTAGCTCCTGAGTTTGACCATATACATTGTCAATTTTAGTTTGAGACTTAACCGCAGCCTTTTGAATTTGTTGACCTGCTTTTTGCACGTCATTCAAAGGATCTGCAATCACATTGCTGCTTGCAAATGCAAATGCGCCAACCAACGCAGTTGCTACAAGACTCTTTCTGATTTTAACAGACATAGTTCCCAACCAATTAAGTAATGTTACTTTTATAATTTAATTATCCTCCGAGGAGAACAACCCTGATATCTTTTAATAGATATCAACCTTCCAATAATGCTAAATGCAATTAGCGCTGTCAACTTGATGTTTACTAATCTCAGTAAATAAATAGCTAAGTTAATGCTTAAACGAAAGTACCAGCCCACAACAGTTAACATTATTGCAACGAAGCTTTTTCTTAATATTTCTATTAAAGCCTTTTAAGGGGTGTATTTATTCGCATTGCACTGACATAAAACAACATTATTGCAACATTTAGCTAAAGCTGAATTCGCACTGAAAAAAAACTAAAAAAAATATAAATTGATATAACAAAAGTTATTTTTTACACGATTTTATCGTGTTTTATCGCCTCAGTTACACTTCATCTGAAAAAACAAACCATTTGTCGCACAAAAAAACAACACTGGATAATATTTAATATCGGATACTTACGCTTTATATACGTTACTTTTAAAACTATTTTAAAACGTGTTTTTCCATAAATAGTAATAATAAACTCAACAATGCATTTCTTTTAGCAGCATAAAAGCTTTTGATAATTAAACAGGTTGTATTTACCGCTTTAAAGTATTCTTTAATACTATTTTAACGTTAAGGTTAATTCAGTAATTAAGTTAATCATGAAGAGTTACCCTACTTTATTAGTAATACACTATAAATGAAGCTTTACGTTCACATAATAAAGTAATAGAAGCACCTAGAAGCCCTTATCAATGAGTAGCCTTCGTCACACAGAGTAAGCTTGAAACAGAATTTGCATGGATTGATATTGAGCATCGATTTTATTTAAGCTGGTATCAGGCCCATTGAATAAATTCTTATGAATGGTTTTTAAAAGTATTAGAGGATTGTTTTGTCCGTTAGATTATTAGTTGTTTAGCTTTGCAAAGATAGAATGTTTGAGTAGTTTTTTAAGTTTAAAAAAAGGAGAATTTGAGGTGTGAAATAAATAGATTTAAGGAAGGGGAATTATGGTGAAACAGAAACCTGCTTCACCAAGATGAACTAGAGTTCACATAATAAATTATGCTGCTTCTACGTTCTCAGCTTCAGGGCCTTTTTGACCTTGTTTGATGCTGAATGTCACTGCTTGACCTTCGCTAAGAGTGCGAAAACCAGAACCAGTGATTGCGCTGAAATGTACAAACACGTCAGGACCATTTTCTTGTTCAATGAAACCAAAGCCTTTAGCTTCGTTGAAAAACTTTACTTTACCAGTAACCGACATACTAAATTTTCCTGTAAGTCAATAATTAAAATTCAGCCATATTATTATGGCAATATCCTCCCTGAGTCAATGCTCAAAAATATGGAGGTACAGTACAGGAACAAGTAATAACCTAACCGGTAACCTTAAACGCAGCACAATATCCGTAAATTCAATACATAAAAACTCAAAGCAAGGTAAGATTAACACATTATATTTTTTTTCGCTCTATTAATTAGGAATTATTTCTTAAAAATATAAATTTGTTTTAAATCGCCTTTAACTGACTAATTTACAAGCAAAAAACTATAAGTATTATTGTAATATTTATTGCTGTAAGCGAGATCAAAAGCCACCTACAACCACCCTGTCGTCGAATTACGCTTCAATAATATCAAAAGCACAAACAAAAAAGCCGCATTAAAAATTAAGCGGCTTTAGATTTAAATATATTATTGGTTATTCGACAGACCAATCCATTGTATTTTCAGCCTTTATAGGCACAACTTCAGAGTCGCCCAATGTATAACTTGCAGGTACTTTCCACGGTTTTCTTTGTAATGTAATTGTATCTGTATTACGCGGCAATTCGTAAAAATCAGGGCCAAAGTGGCTTGCAAACCCTTCAAGCATGTCCAAAGCTCCTGCATCCTCAAATGCTTCAGCATATAATTCAATAGCGGCATGAGCCGTGTATGCACCAGCACACCCACAAGCTGCTTCTTTTTTATCTTTATAATGTGGTGCAGAGTCAGTTCCTAAGAAGAATTTTTTATTTCCACTTATTGCTGCAGCCATTAATGCTTGCTGGTGAATGTTACGCTTGAGAATTGGCAAACAGTAATAATGTGGGCGAATTCCACCCGCTAACATATGATTGCGGTTATAAAGCAAGTGATGCGCTGTAATTGTTGCCGCTACATTGC
The DNA here is from genome assembly GCF_014164075.1 of Pseudoalteromonas sp. SG45-3. Lineage (NCBI taxonomy): Bacteria > Pseudomonadati > Pseudomonadota > Gammaproteobacteria > Alteromonadales > Pseudoalteromonadaceae > Pseudoalteromonas > Pseudoalteromonas sp. SG45-3. The sequence continues at coordinate 269,834 of NZ_JACJEN010000005.1, forward strand.
TAGGTGCATTAACTACAAACTCTACTGCATCTTTAGTCGTAATATGCTCGAGTACAATTTTAAGCTCAGGAAAGTCATTTACTACATCTCCTAAAATTGTATCCAGAAATACTTTTTCACGGTCAAAAATATCAATCGACGAATCTGTCACTTCCCCATGCACTAACAGCAACATGCCTACTTCTTGCATTGCCTTTAAAGCTGGATAAATATTTTTTACTGATGTAACACCCGAGTCAGAATTAGTGGTAGCGCCAGCAGGGTAAAGCTTAGCTGCTACTATTTTACCTGTCGCTTTAGCTTTTATTATTTCATCTGGTGTAGTTTTATCCGTGAGATACAAAACCATTAATGGCTCAAAGTTGCCTTGTGGATTTGCAGACATAATGCGTTCTCTGTACGACAATGCCGTATCTGTGCACGTTGCTGGCGGAACAAGGTTTGGCATAACAATAGCGCGGCCCATGTACCTGCTAATATCCCGTACAGTGTCTTTTAACTGGTCACCATCACGTAAATGTACATGCCAGTCATCAGGGCGAGTGATAGTAAGGGTTGTTACAGAGTTTGTATTATTACTTGTCATTACTTTGTTCCACGGCTGAATTTATCCGATCATAGGCATATGATGTTTTCGAGTAAAGATTTTATTAAAAATAAAGTTTTTATATGGATAAAATTACTGAGGTACTATTTAAAAGCACAATGAGCAAATTCAATGCTATTAGCTTATTGTAATGATTTATGATTAATTAAAACTCGCTATATTAAAACTTTACAGAGTATTGAAACCACTCATCGCTTTAATTTGTACAAAAACCCAAGATTAGGTTAACTTAACTGTGAATTTAAAAATAACAAGAATAATATAAATTGCCTATGTCTTATAAAACTGATGCGACTAGAGCGCTTGAGATAAAAACTGATCAACTAAGTATCATTAATCAATTTTCATCTAGTCTATTGCAACTCGATACATTAGAAGAATTGTTTGAGTATGTTACAACACACGTTGTAAATCGCTTAGGGTTTGTTGATTGTGTCATATATCTAGCTGACAATAATGCAAATACATTAAACCAAGTTGCATCAATGGGTATTGCACACGCGCGGGACAAATATCAAGCGGAACGTAAAATAATACGTTTTAGTGAAGGTATAACGGGCGCAGTTGCAACGACCGGAAAAGCGGTAATTATTAACGATGTAACGAAAGACAGCCGTTATATCGCTGATGAACGCCCTGCTCAATCAGAACTATGTGTTCCCCTTATATATAAAGAACAAGTTTTAGGTGTTATTGATTGTGAGCACCCAATCAAAGGTTATTTTACCAATGCACACCTTGAAATTCTTACAACAGTTGCTCACTTACTCAGTGCCAAGATTAACCAGGTTAATACAGTAAACAACTTACAAAAAACAGTTGAGCAACTCAACAATGCACAAAAATTAGAAAACAGCTTATTACAAATAGCTAACCTAACTTACAAAGCGAATGACCTAGATACATTTTTTAAAGCCTTGCATTCAATCATAAATAACTTACTTCGAGCCGATAACTTTTTTATCGCTCTATACGACAAAAAAGTAGATATACTTGACCTCGTTTATATAGTCGAAGAAGGTATAAACACTAAAACCCATCAAAAAATATCTAAAGAACAACTTAAAGACACCGCTTCATATTACCTTCTAAAAACAGAGCAAACCCTATTACTCAACAAAAATGCCTTTCAAAGTCACATTAATAACGGTGATTTTAAAATGGTAGGTCGGCAATCTGAGTCTTGGTTAGGTGTTCCATTTCAAACAAGTGATCGTATAAGCGGGGTTATCGTTGTACAAAGCTACGATAAAACACTGCATTACAACGAACACGATAGTACTCTTCTAACGTATGTAAGTCGCCAAATAAGTATGGCAATTGATAGGCAATTAGCCCGCCAAGAACTTGAGCACAAAGCATTACATGACGAGCTTACAGGCCTTGCTAACCGCTCACTACTTATTGAACGTATAAAACATGCTATTTTACGTTTAACGCGTGCTAAAAAGAGTACTAGCCATGCCCTGTTGTATCTAGACTTTGACCGTTTTAAAAGTATTAATGATTCGCTCGGGCATGAAGTTGGGGACCACTTCCTTATAAAAATATGCGACTTGATTAAAGGTACAGTACGAAGCACGGATACATTTGCACGTTTAGGCGGCGATGAATTTGCAATTTTTATGGAAAACATCACGCATAAAAACCAAGTTAATGAAGCTTTAAACCGCATTAAAAACGCATTATCAAAACCTTTAAATATAGATAACCACTTACTCCAAGCATCAACGAGTATTGGGGTTGCCTATACAGATAACGTAAACGACAAAGCTTATATATTACTGCAACAAGCCGATGCCGCTATGTATGAAGCTAAGTCAACCGGACGTGGTCAGGTAAAGTTTTTTAATAACACGATGCGTAAAAAACTTAAAACCCATGCCGATATAGAAAACGACTTACAACACGGTATTGAACACAACGAGTTTGAACTTTATTTTCAACCAATTTTCACAATTACTACCAGTGAAGTTATCGGCTTTGAAGCACTTGTTCGTTGGCATCACCCTACAAAAGGGTTTGTACCCCCTAATGACTTTATACCGATAGCTGAAACTACAGGGCAAATTATAAATCTTGATTTACATTTACTTGATTTGGCGGCCCAGCATATTTCAAATTGGCACCAACAAGGCCATCGCTTTTTAAAAGTCACCGTTAATGTATCGTCACGACACTTTGCAAGCCTCGATTTTGTAGCGCAAATACATTCCATTTATAATAAGTACCAATTACCTCTTGGTTCTTTATGCTTAGAAATTACCGAATCTGGCTTAATAGAAAATCTAGAACTCGCCACTCAAATAATTGAAGGTCTTTCACCTTTAAAAGTAAAATTATGTCTTGATGATTTTGGAACAGGTTATTCAGCACTAGGCTACTTGCACCAACTGCCTATTCATATTTTAAAAATAGATAAAAGCTTTATTGACCATCTACAGGATTCTACTAACCCACTTGTTGAAGCCATTTTATCACTTGCGCAATCATTAAAACTTGAAGTTGTAGCTGAAGGAATAGAAACAGTTGAGCAATTAACTATTTTGCAATCCACCGCGTGCGACTATGGTCAAGGCTTTTTAAAATCAAAACCTGTTACTGCCAAAGAAGCCATATTACTAATTAATAAACCCTTATAAAAAGAGCCAGCGAGTAGGTCGCTGGCTTAGGTATTACGCATATACTCTCCCATTGGGCTAAACTTAAGCTATAAGGCAAAACGACTCTATTTTTTAAAGCACAATCTAAAGTAAGCATTCAACAAACCTCACCTCATACCGTTATCAGCATGGTTAAAACTCACGCTGAGCTAAAACGCACAGCAATCGTTATATTTAAAATACAACATGAAGCAAACTCATCTAAAACTCATCAAACCAGTTTTCAAATGACTTTTATCATTACTAACTCTAATATTTTCACGATTCATAGCAATAAACTGCAATAAAACGCATAACTTTAGCCATCTAGACGTTGAAACGTTTTTTATATAGGCGTAGTATGTAATTAATCTGAGCTGAACTCACTTTTCCCATGAGAATTTTTAAAGATGATTGGTATTAAACATTTAAAAACCATAGCAACCCTAAAAGAAACAGGATCTTTGGTTAATACAGCACGAGAGTTATTTTTGACACAGTCTGCTTTATCTCATCAAATCAAAGATTTAGAGAATAAATTGGATTGCCAATTATTTGAGCGTAAAACTCAACCAGTCCGCTTTACCCCTCAGGGAATGCTATTACTTGAATTAGCTCACGAAATATTGCCAAAAATGGAAGCGACTAAATGTCGTTTAAAAGAAAGCTTAAACCAGCCTATTTCTCAACTACGTTTGAGCGTGGAATGCCATGCATGTTTTCATTGGTTATTACCTACTATTAAAGAATTTAATAACTTTTGGCCTGATATAAAAATTGATTATGAACGTGGCTTTAGTTACGACGCTATTCCTGACTTACTAAGCGATGAGCTCGATTTAGTTTTAACGTCTGACATACGCGAACCCGACACATTAGAATACGCGCACTTATTTGATTTTAAATTGAAGCTTATTGTGGCACCGGATCATGAACTTGCTAAAAAAGCGTATGTAACAGCGCTTGATTTAAAAAACGAAACTATTATTTCATACCCTATCCCGCGAGAACGCCAAGATATATTTAAGCATTTCATTCAAAATGCACGTTTTGACGGTACATTAAAAACGGTTGACCAAGGATTACTTATTTTTCAACTAGTAAGTGCCGGCATGGGCGTTGCCGCTTTACCTGATTGGCTAGTTACACCTTATGAAAGCCAAGGCTTAATTAAATCAATTCCTCTGGGCGCTCTTGGCCTTACTCGTCCTATGTATTTAGCGATGAAAAAAGACATGAAAGATAACCCTGTTTATCGTCACTTTTTAAATACATGTAAGCTAAATAACGGTCGATAATCATCAATATAATAAGTAATATCGCTGTAATTAACTCTACAGCGTTTAACTCTTATGTTTGTTATTAAAAAAATGATTGGTGGTTTACTTATGCCACTGCCTCTATTTGGTTTATTTGCGTGCCTGATGCTCCTACTGGCATTTAAAGGCCGCAAATCAGCTCTCTTCTTGTCTACTTTAAGCTTAATTGTATTACTTGCATTGAGCACACCCTTTATCGCCAATTTAATTATCCAAAATAATGAACCAGCGTCGCTTGCATTTAATACTCTAAAGCATCCAAAAATAGACAAAATAGTTGTACTAGGTTGCGATATAAACCCAAATTCGGCTTTAAGTTCAAATAATCAATTAGGTAATTGTGCGCTAACGCGCTTAGTCGAAGGTGTAAAACTGGCGAAACACTACCCTAATGCAGAGCTTATCGTTTCAGGCGGGGGTTATAAAAATACCACTAATAGCGGGCTTATGTATCAAACGGCAATTAGTTTAGGCGTTAATAATAGCCGTATTTTCCAAAATCCAAAAGCAATGGATACAGGTGAAGAAGCTAAATTACTGGCATCAAAATTAGTCGACTTTAAAGTTGCACTAGTAACATCTGTACTGCACATGCCCCGTGCCAAAGACTTATTTAATGCTCAAGGTATTGAAGTAGTTACCGCAGCCACAGATTATCATAATTTTGCTGCACTTCCATGGAGCAAGCAGTTTATTCCCAATGCTCATGCTTTACTTGTGGTTACGCAATACAGTCACGAAGTAGTAGGAAATATATGGATAAGTTTGCGCCGCTGGATAGATCCAGAGGCGCTGTAACTTATATAGCCTAATTAAACTGGGTTATCTATGTCTATAAATGTCACATCAAAACCATGCTCTTGAGCAAGTAACTCACCTAGTGCTTTTACACCATAGCGCTCTGTTGCATGATGCCCAGCTGCAAAAAAATCAATGTTTTGCTCACGAGAACTATGAATTGTCTGCTCCGATGCTTCACCCGTTAAATAAGCATCAATGCCTTGCTCTGCTGCTAAGTCAATATATCCTTGCCCACCACCAGTACACAGTGCAATGGTTTCTATTTTAGCTGAGCGTACTAAGCTTGTGAGCGGGGTTCGATTAAGCACTTTTGCAATTTTATCTGCAAAATCTTCACCACTTAATGGTGTTTTTAAACGCCCTTTCATTGCTACGCTATTTGAAGTTGGCTCTAACCCTGCTTCAATTTCAATATCTAATAACTTTGCAAGTTGTGCGTTATTGCCAACTGCTGGATGAATATCGAGTGGTAAGTGATAGCCGAATAAATTAATATCGTTTGCTAGTAGTGCGCCTATGCGACGCTTTTTCATACCCGTTATTGGTTGAGATTCCCCTTTCCAAAAAAAACCATGATGAACCAAAATAGCATCTGCTTGTTGCTCAATGGCAGCTTCTATTAAAGCTTGACTTGCGGTTACACCCGTCACAATTTTTTTAATTTCGTTTGTACCTTCGACCTGTAAACCATTTGGGCAAAAATCTTTTATTAAATGAGGTTTCAAAATGTCATTTAGGAGTTGGTTAAATTCTCTACGTTGCATACAACTTACCTTACTTAGCACTGAATTTTGTGCAAATTTTGGCGTTTATAGGCCTAAAATGGAAGGAAAATCGCAAAAAATTGAAAAACTGTTTTAAAATAGGTATAAATACCTCTTCTTTATCTGTGTTCACAACGTATAGGGTCTCTGATGAGCAAACTAGACAAAACAGAAGTGTTATCTGCCTTTGAAGCAGCGTACGAAACTGCCAATGGTAAAAAACCTGAAATCACAACCAAACCTGGTTGGTACAGCATTGATGGCGGTAAAAATTTACGCCTAGCTGACGTAGCAGAGCTTACTAAAAAATTAAACTCTGGTAAAACAACTAAAACGAAAAAACCAAAAGCAGCTGCTCCTGTTAAAGCACAGAAAAAAGCGCCATTCACTGTTGTTACCGAAAATGAAGAAGGTTACACAGCGGAAGAACTTTGGATTGTAATTTTAGCTCGTAAAGATCATGACTGTCGCTTACCGCGCGGTGTTGTTTAATCAACATTTATGATTTTTAAAAGAAACCGCGTTAAGCGGTTTTTTTATATCCATTATTTGCCAAAAATATAAAGCTTTATAAGTTGTGTAAGGCTAAAAAAAGCGGCTATGTAGCCGCTTTAACAAAGTTTAAAATAAATTACAGTTCTTCAAAATAAAGTGGTTCGCGTTCTTTTTTACCCACTTCATTCATTGTCTCTGCATTGAATAGTCGACCATTGATCATGGTGTAATCTACTTTATCCGAATCTCGAATATTTTTAAGCGGATCGCCATCTATAACCATTAAATCAGCCAGTTTGCCCACTTCAAGCGAGCCTACGTTTTTATCAAGTCCTAAATACTTAGCCGGATCGAGTGTTGATGCACGTATTGCCTCAAGCGGTGCCATTCCGCCTTGTGCAAACATCCACATCTCCCAGTGTGCACCTAAGCCTTCACGCTGACCGTGCGCACCTAAGTTAACTAATACACCTAGGTCTTGCAGCTCAGCAGCAACGCGTGCGTTATTAAAGTGATTATAGTGATGATCGGGCGCTTTAATGCGGCGCATAGAGCGTGGTAATAATTGATTTTTTGGCACAAATTTACTTAAACGCGGGTGATTCCACACATCAGTTTTATCGTACCAGTAGTTCTCACCCCAAATGCCACCATAAGCCACTACAAGTGTTGGTGTGTAACCAACATCACTTTGCGACCATAACTGCTTTATATCGTCGTATATGTTCTCTACAGGGATTGAATGCTCAATACCTGTGTGTCCATCTACAATCATACTTAAGTTATGTTGTAATAATGAGCCACCTTCAGGGACAACCATCATTTTAAGTTCACGGCCTGCTTCAATAACTTGTTGGCGCTGCTCTCGGCGTGGCTGGTTATACGATTTAACACTAAACGCCCCTACTTTTTTAAGGCGCTCTAAATGAAATTTAGCATCGTCTAACGAGTCAATATGCGACGTATAACCTGGCATATTTGCGCCATATAAAATAGTACCCGTTGAGAAAATACGCGGGCCAACAATCATGCCTGCCTTTTGCATTTCGCTTGCGGTAAATATTTCAGAGGTATCGTTTGATGGATCGTGAATTGTAGTTACACCCAGCGCTAAACCTGCAAAGTTTTTCCAGTTTTGCTCAGGTATAATTTCACCGCTTGCTTGCGAGCCATGTGCATGAGCATCAACAATACCAGGCATAATTGTTTTGCCTGTTACATCAATAACCTCAGCACCTTTAGGGATGCTTATCTCGCTGGCTGTACCAATTGCTTTGATATGCTTGCCATCGGTGATAATAACACCATTTTCAATAACCTTTTCGCCGTCCATAGTAATAATTTTTGCACCAGTGAGCGCAATCATGCCTTTAGGCTCTGCCATTTTTTTACTGAAACCGATATTATCGCCACTTTTCACCTTAAAGTCGGCATCTTCGGCTTTGTTAATGGCAAACATCCCCTCAAGGCTTGCATGATAAAGCTCAGGCCCTAATGTCCAATAAAGCGTGTTGCTCTTAGCACTCCAGCTAATGTTTTCACCAGCACGTACCGATAACTGCTCTATTGGAAATTGACTGTCTTTAGGCCCAATATTAATTGTTTTACCACTTTGAACAAACGGCGTTACAAATACTTTAAATCGCTCAGCAAAAGCGAGGTATTGCCCATCTGGTGATACTCTAAATTCTGTCGCATGTTCTGACTCGTACAGTTTGCGAACTTTTTTACTTTCAAGCTCAACTACGCTAAGCGTTGGTTTTGGCCAAGGACTCATTATAAAAACGCGATCGTTTGCATCTCCAAATTGTGGTTGATAACCACTTTTTGAAATAAGCTCACTTTTACCGCCTTTTTCGCTTACGCTATAAACCCCCGGATTAAGTGACCACTTAGGGTTTAGAATACTGCCGCCAGTGGCTTTTCGATAAACAACCGTTTTACCATCTGGGCTAAACGTTGGCTCTACGTACTTGCCAGGCTCTTTAGTAACTGTATCACCACGACCACTGCGCGCAGACACAACTCTCACTGACCCTTGTTTGTTATCATCCCATGTGGTGTAAACTATTTTTTTACCATCGCGAGAGTACTGTGGAAATAATTCGTAATGATCTGTTTGCTTTGTTAAACGCTTAATTTTACCCGACTCTAAATCACGTTTATAAATATGTCCAAGCGCTTCAAAAATTGCCGTTTCGCCATCTGGGCTTACTTGCACATTACGCAGCATTTTTACATCAAACTCATCAGTATCTAAGTTTTGTGTAAAGCGCACCGCTTTTTGAATTTTTTTACTTGTTTGCACTTTAAAAGGAATGGTTTTAACAGATTTCTCTGCAACATCTAGCTTGTGAATTGTGCCACCAGCCCAAAACACCAGTTCTTCGTTATCTGGTGTCCATGCAATGGTTGGGTATACACCATGAATAGCCCATGTTTCTTGCATATCTCGCTCAAGCTTATCGTAAAGCTTAGTGTGCTCACCGCTGGTTAAGTCATATAAATAAAGACTAGTTTGAAAATCATCACGCTTTATATAAGCCAGTTTTTTTCCATCAGGTGACGGTGTAGGCCTAATAGCACCGCCCATCGTATCGATTATGGTTTCAATTTCACCCGTTTCACGGTCGTAGCGCTTAATTTTATAAATGCCCGCTACAGAATCCTTTGAATAATGAAAGGTTTTACCGGGTGTTGCATCATGCGAAAAGTATACATAACGACCATCAGGTGAAAACATTGGCTCACCTAAATCTTTTTGATCGTTCTCGCGTTTTGTAAGCTGTACGCCCTTGCCACCCGCTTTGTGATACAACCACACTTCACCTGCTCCCAATGAGCGGCTAGCTGTAAAGTGTTTACGCGCAACTAAGTAGTCGCCATCAGGACTCCATGCAGGGCTATTTAGTAATCTAAAGGTTTCATCGGTAACAGCGTGTTGGTTTTCGCCATTTAAGTCCATTATCCAAATGTTATCGCCACCACCTTGATCGGAGGTAAACGCAATACTTTTGCCGCTAGGACTAAAACGAGGTTGCATTTGCCATGCAATATCAGAGGTGAGCTTTGTAGCTGTACCACCACTCATTGGCATAGTGTAAATATCGCCAAGTAAGTCAAACACCACGGTTTTACCATCAGGGCTAACATCTATATTCATCCATGTGCCTTGCTCAACGCTAATTGCAGCGTCAACAAATTGTCCTTTAGGTGAATCTACTTGCCATTTTTGTTCGTCTTTTTCGGCGGCATTTACCTGCCCTATCGCTAATGACACCGACAATGCTAATACTGTATGAAGCATTTTTTTCATGCGTTTCTCGCTTGTTATTGTTGCAGTAAAAACTATTTCACATGATTGCAACAAAAACAAACGCAACTTGCCAGCGTTATATGATAAAGCGCGGTTTATGTAGGTTTAATGCCAAACAATAGGGTCAAATTGATAGTAATTAACTAACATACTGTAAATTTCAGGATCGTATCGGCGAAGCTCTGCGGGTTTTTCGAGAAAAGTTTCGGTGAGTACAGCAAAAAACTCAGCTTCATTAGTTGCGCCATAGCTGTGAATAACGTGTGGCATGCTATAAGCAACATGGCTTTTTAACTGGGTGAAAGCACGGCTAAATACTCGGCCCCACTCTTTGTAATCTGCTGAGCTTTTTAAAATGGGCGTACCCGTTGTTTTACCTGTTTCCTGATCAAGTTGATGCGCAAACTCATGAAATACCAGGTTATGTCCATCGCTTGGTAAACGATTACCCTCAAGCACGTCATGCCAACTGAGTACAAGTGTGCCGCCAGGCCATGACTCGCCTAGTCTTACCGTATTGTGGTAACTCACAAGTCCTGCACTATCGCGAGTTGATTGCGGAGCATAATAAGCACTTGGGTATAATAAAATTTCTTTTACATTTCTATATAACGGCCACGGTTTATTAAGCACTAATACACACGCATCGGCGGCTACAATTAACTTCATTGCAGACGTTAGCCTTAAGCCATCACAACCGACAAAGCGTTTTTCGTTTAAAAACCACGTAATATGTCGCTCTAACTTTTCTCTGTCAGCGTCGGTCATTTTTTTATAGATGGGCATGCAACGCAGTAAAATATCTTTTTGCTGTGAATTTAAAGCAAAGTCTTTATATTTACTGCGCCATAATCGGTTTTGAATTGATGGCCAACGCCAGAAAATCACCACAAAAAGAATTAAAACAACAATTAACAGTCCATTTATCATGGGGATTTCCTGAGCTAAGGTATGGTATATAAATATGTCCAGCACATGTGCTTTTCAAGCATATAAGGTTATGTATTTGAATATAAAGTAATTCACATCGCATTGCTTATAGATTACTTAACCTGAACTTTGGTTAAGAGATTTACTAATGTATTGGATCATGGTGATATTTAAATTTATTTTCTCTAGCCAGAGATTTTTAGTGAAAACAAGGCGAATTTACGCGTCAATAGCGGGCCTATTGCAAGTAAATTCAACGCAGTTAGCGCTAAAAATAGCTGCTTGAGATAGATTTATTATCCAGAGTTCAGGTTAATTACTGCTTGCACTGCCGTTAAATGACGTGTTTAAAGTTAACCTTTGCAAAAGGAGTCAAATGTACCCTGCAATGTGTTTATAAATTTCGCTACGTGCAAACCATCCATTAATGAGTGGTGTACATCGATAGCTAAAGGTATTGTACCTGTGTGTTTATCAAACTGACCAAATACAAATTTAGGAATGCCTAAACTCTCCCCTTCACTAAATGCATGCGAAAACGCACTAAAATTCAGCCACGGCAAAACAGATATATGAATTAAGTCGGCCTGCCCTTCTGTTTGAGCAAATGCATCAGAAAATAACGGCTGTAATTTCGCTTTTTTGCTTACGTCACTTGCATGATATGCAAACTCTTTAAAATCGCTTGCGCTGTTAAAATAACTAAAAACAAACGTATCGTTTTCAGACAACTCAACCACACTTGCGCGAACACTGTTAAGTAACCAAGGCCTACTATCTATTATACGTAGCATTATTGAATCGTACTCATGGCACGCTTTTAAGGTGCAATATACATATGCTTGAAAAAAAGAAAATTGATTGGTTTTGCAATAGTCGTAAAGTGCTTGAGCATCTAAACGCACACACACATTAAAATAAGGCTGAGAAAAGTGTTTAAATAATTCAAAGTGTTGCTTTCTAGGCCAATTATCTAAATCGATAGGCTGCATGAGAGAAGTTGAGGGAGTCATAATTTGCCGCACAAAATTAAAAATAAAGTGTACCGCTGTTCAGTAACAATTGCATTAACTTACAGATAAACAAAAGGTGTGCAATTGCACACCCTTATATAAATTAGAACTTAAATTACAGACCGTTTTTAATGATCTCTTGCGCTAATTCGTCAGCAATTAAATGCGTTGATTTTTGCTCTTTTTCGCTGCGGGCAAAGATTTCAGTTAACGTATTAAAAATACCTTCAACATGTTTATTAGACGCTGCTGCACTGTAACCATCTGGCGCTGTTTCGTAATAAACATTAATAATACCACCGGCGTTAATTACGTAATCTGGTGCATATAAAATGCCTTTTTCACGAATAACTTCACCGTGGCGAGATTCTGCCAGCTGATTGTTAGCACAGCCTGCAATAATAGTCGCTTTTAAACGCGGTATCGTTAAATCGTTAACGGTTGCACCTAATGCACAAGGTGCATAAACATCAACATCTAAGTCGTAAATGTTATCAATGCCAACCGCAGTTGCACCAAAATCACTTACTACACGGTCAATGGCAGCTTGGTTAATATCAGTTACAAACAACTCAGCGCCCGCATCATGTAAATGTTTACATAAACCATAAGCAACAGCACCTAAACCTTGAACAGCCACTTTCACACCTGCAAAATTTTGATGACCGCGTTGATGCTGTAGCGCTGCTTTAATTCCTAAAAACGTACCGTATGCTGTAAATGGCGATGGGTTACCGCTTTTACCTTCAAGACCCAGTACGTAATTAGTTTCTTTATTCATGATAGCTACATCAGCACATGTGATGTTTACATCTTCTGCTGAGTAATAGCTGCCATTTAATCGCTCTAACTGGCGGCCAAATGCACGGAATAATTGCTCAGATTTAATTTCTTTCGCGTTACCTATAATTACAGATTTACCACCACCAAAGGGTAAGCGCGCAACTGCATTTTTATAAGTCATGCCCTTTGATAAACGTAGCACGTCATAAACAGCATCTTCGTCGTTCGCATAATCCCACATTCTACATCCGCCAACTGCAGGACCTAGGTTGGTATTATGTACAGCAATAATTGCTTTTAAACCCGACTCTTCATCAGAACAAAAAACCACTTGTTCATGGTTATCAAATTCAACTCGATTAAACACAGCCACTTAAAATACTCCGAAATAGTTAACCCGTGAGAGGGTATGCGCGCTGGAAATTGCCGAGACTTTATCACTTCATATACGTGTTCGCTATACTCACAGATGATAAAACCAATGAAAACATTAAGCTTAAATTAAATAACCTAATTAAAACTTTTATATAGATAAAAAATTTACAAAACCGTCATTTTTAAGTTTTAAATACTATAAATATAAGAACCACACCGACTTACGTTTACGTGAACGTAATACAATTGTTGCATGTAAAGTTTAATATACAAGTGCTACCTGGCCGCTACGTACCGCTGCCTATAGGTTTTCAGTAAAAAGTGAGCTTTTTCGCAAACTGGTCAGAGCTGTAAACTTACTAATAACCCTATTTAAAAAAACAAAAAAGCGAGCACTAGGCTCGCTTTTTAAAAACACAAAACGTACGTTATTTTAGCTTGCTATCAAGCTCTTCAATTTTAGCTTTCCAGATAGCAGGGCCTTGTGTATGCGCATTGGCGCCTTCACTGTCTACTGCAACAGTCACTGGCATATCTTCTACTTCAAATTCGTAAATAGCTTCCATACCTAAATCTTCAAAAGCTACAACACGCGCTTTTTTAATCGCTTTAGATACTAAGTAAGCTGCGCCGCCTACAGCCATCAAATAAACTGATTTATGCTCTTTAATAGACTCAACAGTCGCAGGGCCACGTTCAGCTTTACCAATCATGCCTACAATGCCTGTTTTTTCTAGCATCATATCGGTAAATTTATCCATGCGAGTGGCTGTTGTAGGGCCAGCAGGACCTACTGCTTCATCGCGTACCGCATCCACAGGGCCTACGTAATAAATAAATTTATTATCAAAGTCTACGCCCTCAGGTAAACCTTCACCTGAGTTGATCATATCTTGCAAACGTTTATGCGCTGCATCACGACCTGTTAAAATAGTGCCCGAAAGTAAAACGGTTTCACCCATTTTCCATTCTTGAACATCTTTTTTAGTCAGTGTATTTAAGTCAACGCGACGTGTGCCTTCGCCCACTTCAAATGTTACTTGTGGCCAATCTTCTAGCTTAGGTGCTTTTAAATTAGCAGGGCCAGAACCGTCAAGTGTAAAATGTACATGGCGAGTTGCCGCACAATTTGGGATCATTACTACAGGTTTTGAAGCTGCATGCGTTGGTGCTGTTTTAATTTTAACATCAACAACCGTTGTTAAACCGCCTAAGCCTTGTGCGCCAATACCTAATTTATTAGCACGATCAAAAATTTCTAAACGCAGTTTTTCTTCAGTTGTCTCTGCGCCGCGTTCTATTAACTCGTGAATATCAACCGGATCCATTAACGACTCTTTAGCCATTACTGCTGCTTTTTCAGCCGTACCACCAATACCTATACCTAGCATGCCTGGCGGACACCAACCAGCACCCATTGTTGGTAGTGTTTTTTCTACCCATGCAGCAACATCATCTGACGGGTTTAACATAACCATTTTACTTTTGTTTTCAGAGCCGCCGCCTTTAGCCGCAACCATTACTTCTACTTTTCCACCCGCTACTAAATCAATATGCACAACCGAAGGCGTATTATCTTTAGTATTTTTACGCGTACCAGCAGGGTCTGCAACAATAGATGCACGTAAAGGGTTATCTGGATTCAAATATGCACGACGAGTACCTTCATCAACCATTTGTTGAACGGTTAAATCTGTTTTATCCCACTTAACATCCATACCTACTTTAACAAAACAGGTAATAATACCGGTGTCTTGGCAAAGTGGACGCTTGCCTTCAGCCGACATGCGTGAGTTAATTAAAATTTGTGCAATGGCGTCTTTAGCCGCTTTACTTTGTTCTTTGTTGTACGCTTTTTCGAGAGCTTGAACAAAATCAAGTGGGTGATAGAACGAAATATATTGCAATGCATCTTCAATGCTATCAATAAAGTCTTGCTGACAAATTGTACTCATAGTGGTTCCTTAAGTTACCGTTACGCGTTGTCGCGTAATCTAAATCAAACCGGTGACGGTGGTTTGCACTGTTTTTTGCAGCTTAGTGCTGCCAAAAAATTTGACTTATGATACCCTCCCAGCCCGTTTCGAGCCAGTTCTTAAAGGGGCAGTAAATGCTAAACAATAAAAAAAATTGTATTAAATTAGGCATAACACAAAACTGCATTGACGTTTTTGCGCATTTTTCACATTTGCCTTATGCAATTCTATTAGATTCTGCAAATAGTAATCATATAAACAGCCGTTTTGATATTGTTGCTATTGAGCCGCAAAGTACCCTTGAAGTAAAAAATAATAAAAGCTTTTTAAATAATATAGAAAGTAGTGATAACTGCTTTGAAATTATGAATAATGAGCTTTCGCATCTTGCTAAAACAAAAGCCGATTACGATTTACCCTTTAACGGCGGCTGGCTTGGCTACTTTGGCTACGACTTAGGGCGTACAATTGAAAACATCCCCACTCGTGCTATTGAAGATATTAATCTTCCCCAAATGGCTATTGGTCTTTACTTAGATGCCCTTCTTTACGACAAGCAGCAACAAAGCTGGTTTTATGTATCGCAGCCAAACACCGATCGATTAGCGCTTTATGAGCAATACTTAAATACACACGCTAACTCCCAAGTTAATACGCAGTCCTTTGCCCTAAACAGCGACTGGCAATCAAATATGAGCGAAACGGAATACGCTGCAAAGTTTGCCCAAATTGAGGAGTATCTAAAAAGTGGCGATTGTTACCAAATTAATTTAGCGCAGCGCTTTAACGCTCAGTTTGAAGGCTCCCCTTGGGCGGCTTATATTAAACTGCGTGAGGCAAATAAAGCGCCATTTTCGAGCTTTATAAATCACCCTCAAGGGGCAATTTTATCAATTTCCCCTGAGCGCTTTATATCTGTAAATAATAACGTTGTAGAAACCAAACCTATTAAAGGCACTCTGCCGCGAAAAGCGGATGCGCTGGAGGATCAACGCCAAGCCCAAATACTCGCAGCATCAGCTAAAGATCGCGCTGAAAACGTAATGATTGTTGATTTACTGCGTAACGACTTAGGCAAAGTGGCAAAACCTGGCAGCGTCCACGTCCCTTCCCTTTTTGCTATTGAAAGCTTTCCGGCAGTGCATCATTTAGTAAGCACGGTAACCTCAGAACTTGATGAAGGCAAAACAGCGGTCGATCAGTTAAAAGCGGCTTTTCCGGGTGGCTCAATCACCGGTGCGCCCAAAATTAGAGCGATGGAAATAATTGAAGAACTAGAACCACATCGCCGCAGCATTTATTGTGGTTCAATTGGTTATTTAAGTGCATGTGGAAATATGGATACGAGTATCACTATTCGTACCTTGGTGTGCCACAAAGCGCAAATTTACTGCTGGGCAGGCGGCGGAATAGTAGCTGATTCTAAAGTCGAATTGGAATATCAAGAAACTTACGATAAAGTAAATAAAATCCTCCCTTTATTAAAACAGTAGATCGCTTTGAATAGTGAACACATTATGGCGCGGTTTCTGTTAAGCCCTACAGCTGCGCCAAACCAGTTAAAAGACACGCGTAAAAAACGTGCTAGCGCTGTTATGCTGCCAATTATTGATATAGATAATCATGCACATATCTTACTGTGTAAACGCCCTACTTATTTACACCATCACCCTGGGGAGATTTGTTTGCCAGGGGGTAAGTTTGAAGTAAGCGACATTACCCTTCGCACCACAGCCCTTCGCGAACTAAAAGAAGAGCTAAATATTGCCCAAAACAACGTTAATGTAATAGGTCACTTACCTGAGTATTCAACATTAACGGGTTTTAGTATTAGCCCCTATGTGGGTTTACTTAATAAAGGCACCACCTGGGAAAATGACTATAATGAAGTACAAGCGAGCTTTTTACTCTCGGTCACTGAGTTAAATAACGAAGCTAATTGGCAACCCTTACCTTTTCAACGATTTGGGAAAGCGGTTATTTTGCAAGGTTTTAAAACCCCACATGGTTTACTTTGGGGTGCGACTGCAAGCATTATAAAAAACTTTACAAAACAACTCGCCTTACCAGTTTAAATCTTCGTTATTAGTAGTTACACAATCACAATTCCACGTTATCATGCTCGACCGTTCAAAGAGCAGCTTCGTGCTGATAAAACAAAGTAGAGACACACATTATGATCAGTGCATTTGATATGTTTAGCATTGGTATTGGCCCTTCGTCATCACACACCGTTGGCCCAATGCGCGCATCACGCTTATTTGTTAATGACCTACAAGAACAACAATTATTAGCAAATGTTACCGATATTAAAGTAGAGCTTTATGGCTCTTTGGGACAAACAGGTGTTGGCCATGGATCGGGTAAAGCCGTAATTCTTGGTTTAGCCGGTTATGACCCTGAAACTATAGATGCCGATTTAGTCGACGACATTTTAGCGACCATCGAAAAAGATCAGGTTATTTATCTAAACAAAACACACAAAGCTAAGTTTCCAAAACAAGGCGCTATTGTTTTTCATCGTCGCAAAACGCTGCCTAAGCACTCTAATGCAATGGAAATTATCGCCTCAAACAACGGCGAAAAAGTTTACAGCAAAGTATATTACTCTATTGGCGGTGGCTTTATTGTTACTGATGAAGAGTTTGAAAACGAAAAACAGGCGGCCCTCGATATTAGAGAAGAAAACCCAGCTCCTTTTCCTTTCAGTAGCGCAAAAGAGCTACTAGAGATGTGTAAAGAGTCAGGGCTTAGTGTTTCAAGCTTGATGATGAAGAACGAAAAAACACTGCGCACTGAAGATGAAATAAAAGACACGCTGTTTCATATCTGGAAAGTAATGATGGCCTGTATTGAGCGTGGTATGCGTACCGAAGGTATTTTACCTGGCGGCTTAAAAGTAAAGCGCCGTGCGCCAAGCCTATACTTAAAACTAAATATAGAGGTCAGTAACGACCCACTTCGTGCAATGGACTGGGTTGATTTATTTGCCCTTGCCGTAAACGAAGAAAATGCGGCAGGTGGCCGTGTAGTTACCGCACCAACTAATGGTGCTGCGGGTATTTTACCGGCTGTGCTTATGTACTATCACACATTTGTGAAAGAAGTAGACCGCGATATAGCCACACGTTATTTATTAACGGCTGCTGCTATTGGTATTTTATATAAAAAGAATGCCTCTATATCGGGTGCTGAAGTAGGTTGCCAAGGTGAAGTGGGCGTTGCATGCTCAATGGCTGCAGGCGCATTAACAGAAATTGTTGGTGGCAATGTTGTGCAAGTAGAAAACGCAGCAGAAATTGGTATGGAACATAATTTAGGCCTCACGTGCGACCCTGTTGGAGGCTTAGTACAAGTACCGTGTATTGAACGTAATGCAATGGGCGCGATTAAAGCAATTAATGCCTCACGTTTAGCTATTCGTGGCAGTGGCGAGCAAAAGGTATCACTTGATAAAGTGATTAAAACCATGCTTGAAACCGGCAACGACATGAAAACCAAATACAAAGAAACCGCTCGCGGTGGATTAGCAGTTAATATTATCGAATGTTAATCAGCTCGCTATAAAGAGAAAAAGCTGTCTATTTTAAAATAGACAGCTTTTTTATTGTTCGTTCAATGCAATCACCTTATTTAACGGGTAACTCTATATCTGCAAATAACTTATCTACGTCATCTTGGTTACGTAACAAGCTTGCTCGCTCTACGCGCTCTTTAGTTAAGTGCGGTGCAAAACGTTCAATAAAATCATACATGTAAGTACGTAAAAAGCTGCCCTTTCTAAAACCAATTTTGGTCGTGCTTGCTTCAAATAAGTGGCTTGCATCAATACACACTAAATCGGTATCGCTCACTTGATCTATCGCCATTGAAGCGACAACACCAACTCCTAAACCCAGTCGTACGTATGTTTTTATAACATCAGCATCGGTTGCAGTAAATACAATGTGTGGCTCAAGTCCGTGTGCGCTAAATGCTTTATCTAACTCTGAGCGGCCCGTAAAACCAAATACATATGTAATGAGTGGATATTGGGCAATGTCAGCAACAGTTAAACTATTTGCCTTTTTAGCGAGCGGATGGTCTTTAGCAACAACAATACTGCGATTCCAATGATAACAAGGCAACATAACTAAATCTGAATACAAATGCAGTGCTTCTGTTGCAATAGCAAAGTCGGCATCACCGCGTGCTGCAGCATCCGATATTTGCTGTGGAGTACCTTGGTGCATATGAAGCGATACCGCAGGGTATTTTTTCATAAACCCTTGAATAACGTTAGGCAAAGCATAACGGGCTTGGGTATGTGTTGTGGCAATATTTAACTTACCTTGATCAGGTAACGTATGCTCATTAGCAACGGCTTTAATACCTTCTACTTTGGAGAGTATTTCACGAGAAATATTAATTATATCTTCGCCAGCACCGGTTACATGCGTTAAATGTTTACCACTGCGACCAAAAATTTGTACACCCAACTCATCTTCTAACATGCGTACTTGTTTAGAAATTCCTGGCTGCGAGGTAAATAAACTCTCAGCAGTCGCTGAAACATTTAATTTATGATTTTGTACTTCTACGATGTATCTGAGTTGTTGTAATTTCATGGCTGCAAATTTTAACGTTATTATTCATATTATTTATAAAGGCAATACCGCTTAAAACCAAGTGTTATTTACGTAAAATATCACTTTAGGTCTTTAGGTGTGCAATTATCTGATTAGAGCTCAAGGCTAGCATAATAAATATGCTTGAGGTAGCGATGTTTATTCAGCTTTAGTTTATAAGCCCTTAGGGTGACTACGGTTTATAAAGAGCTCAACCTATCAATTTTTTGGTGTATTTTTTAAGTTAATCGGCGCAAAGCTACCCTGTTAACGTATATTTAATGTAAGATTAAATAATTAGGTTATATATCCGAGAATTACACCATGATCGTTTCTATTATAATAGTGCTTATAGTTGCATTGATTGTGATTGCACTTTGGGTAAGTGCTGTACAACAACACAAAGAAAAACAAGAAGCGGAACGCCGCAAAGAGCTAACAAAACAAAAAGCTATAATAGAAGAAACAGAAGAAGCACTAATGAATAGTGCCAATATACCTCTTTCTGAAAATATAATCCGTGTATTGCAACGCCGTATTTACGAAGCATTAAACACGATGGTTACTAGTTCGCCAACATCTAAAGCACTCAAAAGCCGCTTAGGTGAGGCTAAAACGCACCTCACCAATGCAGTTCTAGACAACAGCAGTGAAGCCCTAACGCTACCGAGTAATGACAAGCAGCTTGTTGGCCTAATTCAAGGTATTAAAAAATTACGCTCAATTTTACGCTCTGAACATAATAAAGGTCGTATTGATAGCCAAGTTTTTGTTTTAGAAGATAAACGTCTTGAAAAACTACAACTGCGTATTAATATCGAAAGCCAAATAAAACGTGGCTTATCTGCCCGCTCAGCGAGTATGGTTGGCTCTGCAAGGCAGTATTTTGAAAAAGCACAGGCAACGCTCAATGCAGTTACATACACCGATGAATATGTAACAACAAAACGCCAAGAAGTTGAAGGTTACTTAGAAGCAATTAGTGTTGAACTGCGGGCTTCTAATGCAAGCGCTCTTAAAAAGAAAACAGAAGAAGAGCAAGACGACTTAGATATATTGTTTGCTCCTAAAAAGAAATGGTAATTCTTTTATAAAAGCATTAAAAAAGCCTGCACAAATTAAATTTATGCAGGCTTTTTTGTCTATTTGTTAGTCATTAAGACAAAAATGCAAACTTGAAAACAAACAAGGCTGTTAATATCCAAACACTAATACTGATTTGATCTTGCTTACCACACAATACTTTTACCGCCGTATAAGATATAAAACCAAGTGCAATACCGTGCGCAATCGAAAACGTTAATGGTGTCATTAGTAATACCACAGTAACAGGAATTGCATCGGTCATATCATCCCAATTTACAAACTTTAAATTTTGTAACATCAGTACAGCGACATATAAAATAGCACCTGCCGTAGCATAAGCCGGTACCATTTGTGCAAGCGGTGCAAAAAACATCATTAGTAAAAAGCAAATACCTACAACTACAGCCGTTAAGCCAGTACGTCCGCCAACTGAAACACCAGCAACCGATTCTATATACGATGTAGTCGTAGACGTGCCTAGCATCGCACCTGCAATTGTTGCAGAGCTGTCAGCACTTAGTGCGCGCCCTAAACGAGGCATGTTACCTTTTTCATCAGCTAAACCAGCTTTTTGAGTGACCGCAACTAATGTACCCGAAGTATCAAAAAGATCGACAAACAAGAATGCAAAAATAACACTCATCATTGATATATCAAAAGCGGCGGCAAAATCTAGTTGCATAAAAGTAGGCATTATTGATGGTGGCATAGCCATAACACCGTGATATTCAACTAGCCCTAAACTTAGTGCAATGCCAGTCACTAATAAAATACTAATAAGTACACCGCTTTTAAAATCGCGGTATAAAAGCGCTGCAATTACAAAAAAGCTTAATATAGCCAATAATGGGCCTGGGGAAGTAATGTCGCCCAATTGCACTAATGTTGCTGGGCTTGAGACAATAATGCCTGCATTTTTAAGGGCAATTAAGGCTAAAAAAGCACCTATACCTGTTGCGATAGCTCGCTTGAGCACCAGAGGTATGGCATTAATAATCCATTCTCTGACTTTAAATAAGCTTAAAAATAAAAATATACAACCCGACATAAAAACAGCCCCTAATGCGGCTTGCCAGGTATAACCCATTCCTAATACGACGCCATACGTAAAAAAGGCATTTAGTCCCATGCCAGGCGCTAATGCTAATGGATAATTAGCCCACAAACCCATTATAAAACAGCCTATCGCAGCTGCTATACAGGTAGCTACAAATGCAGCCCCTTGGTCCATCCCTGCCTCAGCAAGCATAGCCGGGTTTACAAATACAATGTATACCATAGTGATAAAGGTCGTTAGGCCAGCAACGCATTCGCGTTTAACTGTTGAGTTATTTTCGCTGAGTTTAAATAAGGCTTCAAACATAATAAACTTGTGATAGTAAAAAGTGACGAGATTTTAACATAAAAATTATCTTTTACAGGACATTTTACCTTGCTATATACTAAACTGTTAAAGTAGTTAAAATAATAAATGAACCAATATGCTTAAAACAACACCTTGTGAGCAAGACTTAGAGCAACAGCTAGACAACATTTTAGGTTTTGTTACTCAACCAGAAAGCAGCCCCGCGCCCATTGATAATAAAAAAGATGAGCAAAGTACTATTAATAAAGCCCTATATTATTTAAAAAATAATCAAGCTCCATTGGCTGCAAAATGGATGCGCCTTGCTGCAATGGCAGGGAACCATAGAGCACAGTTTTATTTAGGTTTATTTTTTGTAAAAGGTGAAGGCGTGCCACAAAGTGTATTTCATGCTGTAGCTTGGTTGAGCTTAGCGAGTAGCCAAGGATACGCACCTGCCACTGCAGCGGTTACAGATATACGCAAACATATCGAAACTAAGCGATTTAAAGATGCTCAATGTTATGCAGCAAGTTTGTACGAACAAATTCACCAACTCCAGTTTTCTCATATGATCCCTCGCACGAGTGAAGACACATAAACCAACTAAGTTATAAGTACTGTATACAGTGTTGAAAAATACTGTATATAGTTACAAAGATACTCCTACTCAGTATAAAACCCACAAATTAAAACATTACTCAAAAATTTATTTTTGAAATACCTTCTCAAAAACAAACCTATAACAAGTTGATTAATAAAGAATTATAGATTTAAAAATAAAAAACAATGATCAAAGGCTGAATAACTGTACAAATAAATAGCATAAAATGCTTGCACGAAAGCACTGTATAAACTACTGTATATGAATACTGTATAAAAACCCAGTGAGTGAAATTATGTTACAGCCTATTACCGTAAGAACAGTTAAAAGTTACCAACAAGACGAGCAAAGCGATTGCGTAAATTTGATCCAAATTGAAGATGAAATTTCAGCGACCTTTGAGCTTTTAAAAGTATTACACCAATACAATAGCTCTAATGCATGGACGTTACTAATTGCGCCAGATCATGTACCTAGCAAAGCTTTACTTGACTCATGCTCTATTGATACAAGCAAATTACTTGTTATTAGACAGAAGCACCTAGTAAATTTAGAGTATGTATTAAATTCTGCGTTACATAATGGAAACTTTGCAGCGGTAATTACCTGGACCGATATAGTTAATAACCAACTACTTACAAATCTATCGTTCGATTTAAGTAAAACGAATACAAAACTATACTGTTTTACTAAAAACGCTCAAACAACAGAGATACCACTCGCTCAATAAGCTTGTTAAACTAATGTTTTAGATTCTGTATTATTATTATGACTTCACTCAATACCACATTATGTTTTTGCAGCAGTGGGCACAATTATGCCGATTGCTGCGAGCCGCTTCACTTATCTGTAAAGCAAGCTGACACTCCTGAACAACTTATGCGCTCACGATTCAGCGCTTATGTTATTAAAAATGCAAAATATGTTTATCAAACCTACGCAAAAGAAAAACAAGCTGAGAATCCGGTTAAAGAAATCAATGATTTTGCTAACAGCTGTCGATTTATAAATCTTGATTTAATTGACTCAAGCCATGATGGCGATACTGGAACTGTAGAATTTAAAGCCCAATATTTTTATCAAAACTTATTTTGTGAGCTTCATGAAAAATCGCAGTTTATTAAAGAAAACACTCAATGGCGTTATTTAGATGGCACTATATATCCTGTTGAAGATATTAAAGTAGGCAGAAATGATAACTGCCCATGCGGTAGCAATAAAAAGTACAAAAAATGTCATAGCATGTAATAAATAATCTTATTTAATATTTATCACCTAAAAGGTGTTTTTAAGTGGCAGAGTGATTTATTAGCTAACTAAACTTAAAAACACACTTTGTTACGCCCTTGCATTTTAGACTCATACATTTTTTCATCTGCGATCTGCAACGTGTTTTTGTTATTTACGTATGGTTGTAGGGTTGCACCGCCAATACTAATAGTCACAAAATCATATTCTGAATATTTGTGTAATATTCCTAAATCGGCCACATTCTGTTTAATTTTATCAGCAACACAAATTGCACCTTCAGTGCTTGTATGCGGTAGAACAACTACAAACTCTTCGCCGCCATAACGCGCAACAAAATCGGTTGGCCTTTGCAAACTATTAGTAATAGTTTGTGCTACTAGGTTTAACACCGTATCCCCCTGCACATGACCATAGATATCATTGTATTGCTTAAAATAATCTATATCGATGAGTAATAATGCATAGTCAACTTTTTCTCGTAAGGCGCTTCGTTCCATTTTAGAAAAATGTGCATCAAAATAACGGCGATTGAATACTTTAGTTAAATCATCTAAAAATACTTTTTGATTGAGTAAGTCGTGTTGTAATTTTAACGTTATATGGGCACGAACCCTTCTAAATAGTGTTTCTTTTACAATCGGCTTTTTAATAAAATCAACAGCTCCGGCTTCCCAACACTCTTCTTCTTCGTTTTCAAAGGATGTAACAAAAATAACTGGGATATCCTGTGTTTCAGTATTATTTTTTAATTTTAAACATGTATCAATACCACTCATTCCACCCATACTAATATCGAGTAGGACTATATCGGGTACATTTACATTACAAATTTCAATTGCTTCTTCACCACTTCCAGCTGTTGTCACATTAAAATGCTCAGATAATATTTTTTTTAATACGATTAAGCTTAATAACTGATCGTCAACTATAAGTACTTTAGAATTCTTTAAACTTAGTTTTAATTGATGGTCAGAGTAATTTATTGGCATAGTAAAAATGTTTTGTTTTTTTAATTAAAAACAGCCTATAGCATCACATTTTGTTATGCAAATGTTAATTAAGAGGGGTTCTACTTATTGGTTATTAATAAAAATGCTTTTTAGTAAATCTTTATTGCATAAAAACAAAAAATGAGCCACTTGGGCTCATTTTATAACTTTGAATACTTAATTTAGTTAAGTATTATTCGTCATCATCTAAATCTAATTGCTGACGTTGAGCAGGTCGAGCTAAAATCTCTACATAGAAAGAGGTCAAACCTTGCTTTTCAATTTCGCCAATTTGGTTACTTAATTCAGCAACGTGCACAACTTGCGCATCTTCAGCTGTGTTACCAAACTTACAGTCAAATGCCCAATAGTCAGCATCTTCAGGTAGCGTTTTATTACGCTCTCTTTTCAAATATTTTTTCACTTCGTGCTTTGCAGCATCAACCATACGAGGGTATTTGATTTTCTCGTGATTTAGCGTGAATGTTTTCTTCATTACGTTCCTAATTACCTTGGTTTAATGATAATGGCATTTCATGTCATACCATTTGACGCCATTATAGCAATTGCATTTAATTTTTGGATGCTTTTTTTTCATTAAATCAATTATTAGCAAATATATAAAGCAGACCCGTTATAAAGCATATATTAACTGATGATTATTACAATCATATATCACACCGCAATAAGCTGAAGTGGTTGATGTATTGCATCACTATTAAGGCTGTCGTAAAAAGCAGCTGCATTTATAGGGGGATTCGCTAGTTGTGTTTGTTCGCTTTTAATTCTTCTTCTGACAGCAAGCTCACAGTTATCTATTATATTAAGTGGAATATGCTTATCATCATTTCTAATCGCAAGTGGTTCAGGGCTTAAGCACTGTCTTAGCTTAATACTTGTCATACCGCAGCGCTCCCCTTCTTGAGATATTAATGATGCATTAAACTGTCCAACCAACATATTGTATTCATCAGGGGCTAAAAGTTGCTTTGGACCTGCGCCAAATTGCTTTCTTAATGCCTCTTCTTCTATAACTAAATTATCTATTTCAGTTTTTGGTAAATGAAATTGGCTAAAGTCGAGTGCGTCATGTGACAGCATCGCTAATAATAGAGAAAATTCGCCACGGCGGTTTTCATGCACACTATTATTGAGCCTACTGTTTAACTGACTCTCTGTGATTAACAAATCATCTATTTGCATAGTCTTTAGTCGATTGTGGTAACTGATAGATATTTATCGGCTTTATTTCAATTTTCTTTAGCTTTTTTCTTTACTTAAATACGCAATTTGCTATTATCAGCGCCGTTGCATTGGAGGGGTTCCCGAGCGGCCAAAGGGATCAGACTGTAAATCTGACGGCTCAGCCTTCGCTGGTTCGAATCCAGCTCCCTCCACCACTTTTCTTACCGCTAAGTTAAGTGGGGCCAAATGCAATAAAATTAGCGTGGAGGGGTTCCCGAGCGGCCAAAGGGATCAGACTGTAAATCTGACGGCTCAGCCTTCGCTGGTTCGAATCCAGCTCCCTCCACCACTTCTCTACTATTCCTATATTCCTATATTCCTATATTCCTATATTCCTATATTCCTATATTCC